>JBMTEY010000042.1:0-17437 GCA_049433545.1 Burkholderiales bacterium
AGCAGCGTATCGAGCATCACGCGCTCGCCTTCTGCTGCTGCGCCACGCGCGCGAGCGTCAGCGGCGCCTGCGCCGAACCCAGCGCCGCGGTTTCAGCGCGGGCCAGCGCGACACGCACGCAGTCCGCGGGCAGGCGGTCATCGACGGCATACGGCAGCTCCACCGCTCCGCCGTCCTGTTCGATGCGCAGGAAGTCGCCGTCGCGCAGACCCAGCTGGTCGGCCAGCGCGCGGTTCAGCGTCGCCACGGGCGGCTGCGCATCACGGGTCTTCTGCAGGCTGGGCGCGCGGCGCGCCAGTGCGTCGGCAGCGTAGATCGGCACTTCGGCAATCCGGGAAAGACCCGTCACAGCTGCCGTCAGCGAGGTGAGGCTGTATTTCAAGTTATTGTTTTTATTGAATATTTCCGCCTTGCCGTGGAGCGCTTCGCGCTGCGCATCATCGGCGCCGTCGTGTTCGAAACCGGCCAGTCCCAGCAGGTTGCCGAGCACGCGCAGCACCTTCCACGCCGGACGCGTCTCGCCCAGCGGCTGCACCACGCCGTTGAAGGTCTGCACGCGGGCCTCGGTGTTGATGAAAGTGCCGGCGGTTTCGGTGAACGGCGCGATCGGCAGCAGCACATGCGCGTATTCGGTCGCACCGTGCTGGAACGGGCTCAGCGCCACCACCAGTTCCGCCTGTTTCATTGCCGCCATCGCGGCACGCGGATTCGCCATGTCGAGTTCGGGTTCGGCGCCGAGCAGCAGGTAGGCCTTCAGCGGCGCCTCGATCATCTGCTTCGCGTTTTTGCCGGCGATCTTTCCGTTCGGCACGCAGCCGGCGACATAACCGCCGACGCTGTTCGCGGCTTCTCCGAGGAAACCGAACGGGCAGCCGAGGATTTCACCCAGGGCCTGCGCCAGTGCATGCAGTTCCGTGGCGGCAGCATGATGCTGTGCGAAATTGCCGAGGAACACACCGGCCTTCTGGCCCGAAGCCAGGCTTTCAGCGATGCGTTTCGCGGCGTCGCCGACGGTGACTCCGGCCACCGCGCCACGCACAGCTTCCGGCAGCGCAGCATTCTTCAGTTCGGCCGCGGCCTTCACCACCTGCGCCAGCGTCTGCGGCAGCAATGCCGGGGCGACGATGGCCTTGTTGGCGACGCGCATCAGCAGGTCGTCGTCGGCAGCATGGATCAGGTTGAGCTGCGTCTGTTTTTTCGTCGACTGGCGCAGGCGGTGCGCCAGCAGCGGATGATCCTTGCGCAGCGTCGAACCGATCACCAGCACGCGGTCGAGCTGCGCGAAATCCGCAATGCTCATGCCCAGCCAGGGTATGCCGGCGAGTTTGCCGTCGCCGCTGAAATCGCTCTGGCGCAGGCGGAAATCGACATTGCCCGAACCGAAACCGCGCAGCAGTTTCTGCAGCAGGTGCAGTTCTTCCAGCGTCTGCTGCGGCGCCGCCAGTGCGCCGATCGCCGCCGCGCCATGCGCGGCCTTGATGCGCTGCAGTTCCTGCGCCACGAATTCCAGCGCCACCGGCCAGTCGGTTTCCTGCCAGACACCGTCCTTCTTGATCATCGGCTTGGCCAGGCGTTTCTCCGAATTCAGCGCTTCGTAGGAAAAGCGGTCCTTGTCCGACAGCCAGCATTCGTTGATGGCTTCGTTCTCGCGCGGCAATGCGCGCATCACGCGGTTCTGCTTGACCTGGAGTGTCAGGTTGGAGCCGAGGCCGCAGTGCGGGCTGACCGAGGGCTTGCGCGTCAGCTCCCAGGTGCGGGCGCTGTAGCGGAACGGCTTCGAGGTCAGCGCGCCCACCGGACACAGGTCGATGGCATTGCCCGACAGTTCCGAATCTACGGTCTTGCCGACGAAGGTGATGATTTCGGAATGTTCGCCGCGGCCGATCATGCCCAGTTCCATGATGCCGGCGATTTCCTGGCCGAAACGCACGCAGCGCGTGCAGTGGATGCAGCGCGTCATGTCCGTAGAGATCAACGGACCCAGGTTCTTGTTGGCGACCACGCGCTTGTCTTCTTCGTAGCGCGAACCGCTGGCGCCGTAACCTACCGCGAGATCCTGCAGCTGGCACTCGCCGCCCTGGTCGCAGATCGGGCAGTCGAGCGGATGGTTGATCAGCAGGAACTCCATCACCCCCTTCTGGGCGTTGACCGCGCCGTCCGAATGCGTCCACACCTTCATGCCGTTGGTGACCGGCGTCGCGCAGGCCGGCAGCGGCTTGGGCGCCTTCTCCACCTGCACCAGGCACATGCGGCAGTTGGCGGCGATCGACAGCTTCCTGTGGTAGCAGAAGTGCGGCACGTAGGTGCCCGCCTGGTTGGCGGCATCCATGATCGTGCTGCCTTCGGCCACTTCCATCAATTTGCCGTCGAGTTCGATTTCAAGCATGGCGTCGGCCTAGATGTAAGGAGCGACCAGGCACTTCTTGTGGTCGATGTGATATTGGAATTCGTCGCGGTAATGCTTGATGAAGGCGCGCACCGGCATCGCCGCGGCATCGCCCAGCGCGCAGATCGTGCGGCCCTGGATGTTGTCGGCGACGCGGTTCAGCTGATCGAGGTCCTCGGGCCGCCCCTTGCCGTGCTCGATGCGGTCGACCATGCGGTAGAGCCAGCCGGTGCCCTCGCGGCAGGGCGTGCACTGGCCGCAGGACTCCTCGTAGTAGAAATAGGACAAACGCAGCAGCGACTTCACCATGCAGCGCGTCTCGTCCATCACGATCACCGCACCGGAGCCCAGCATAGAGCCGGCCTTGGCGATCGAGTCGTAGTCCATGTCGGTGGCCATCATGATCTCGGCCGGCAGCACCGGCATCGACGACCCCCCGGGAATCACCGCTTTCAGTTTGCGCCCGTCGCGCATGCCGCCCGCCATCTCCAGCAGCTTGGGAAACGGCGTGCCCAGCTTCACTTCGAAATTGCCGGGCCGCGCAACGTCGCCGGACACCGAAAAGATCTTGGTGCCGCCGTTGTTGGGCTTGCCCATGTTGAGGAAGGCCTCGCCTCCGTTGACGATGATCCACGGCACCGCGGCGAAGGTCTCGGTATTGTTGATGGTGGTCGGCTTGCCGTAGAGGCCGTAACTCGCCGGAAAAGGCGGCTTGAAGCGCGGCTGGCCCTTCTTGCCTTCGAGCGACTCGAGCAGCGCGGTTTCCTCGCCGCAGATGTAGGCGCCGTAGCCGTGGTGGGCGTGCAGCTGGAACGAGAAATCGCTGCCGAGGATTTTGTCACCGAGGTAGCCGGCGGCGCGCGCCTCTTCCAGCGCCTCTTCGAAACGTTCGTAGACGTCCCACACCTCGCCATGGATGTAGTTGTAGCCGACGGTGATGCCCATCGCATAACCGCCGATGATCATGCCCTCGATCAGGCTGTGCGGGTTGTAGCGCAGGATGTCGCGGTCCTTGAATGTGCCCGGCTCGCCTTCGTCGGAATTGCACACCAGGTATTTCTGCCCCGGAAACTGCCGCGGCATGAAGCTCCACTTCAGCCCGGTCGGGAAGCCGGCGCCGCCGCGTCCGCGCAGCGCGGACTTCTTCAGTTCGTTGATGATGTTCTCGGGCGGCATTTTTTCGCCGAGGATTTTCTTCAGCGCCGCATAACCGCCGCGCGCCTCGTAATCCCTGAGCCGCCAGTTCGTGCCATTGACCCCCTTCATGATCAGGGCGTCGGGGCCGAACAGGTCGCCGGCGAAAGGCGGAATCGGCAGGCTCATTACTTGAGCTCCTTCAGCAGCTGGTCGATCTTCTCGGGACTCATCGCGCACAGCATTTTCTTGTTGTTCTGCAGCAGCACCGGCGCGTCGCCGCAGGCGCCCATGCATTCACCTTCCTTCAGCGTGAAACGGCCGTCGGAAGTGGTTTCGTTGAAGCCTATGCCCAGCGCCTTCTTCAGGTGCTCCGCGGCATGGGTCGCCCCCTGCAGTGCGCACGGCAGGTTGGTGCAGATGGTCAGCTTGTATTTGCCGACCGGCTTCATGTTGTACATGGTGTAGAAGGTTGCGACTTCGTACACCGCGACCGGCGGCATGCCCAGGTACTGCGCGACGAAATCCATGGTTTCGGTCGACAGCCAGCCCTTCTCGTCCTGGGCAATGGCCAGCGCCGACATCACCGCCGACTGCTTCTCGGCCGGCGGATACTTGGCGACTTCGCGGTCGATTTTCGCCAGCGACTCGGGGGATAAAATCATCGGCGCGTTCATCGGTCTATTTCCCCGAACACGATGTCCTGGGTGCCGATGATCGCCACCACGTCGGCGATCATGTGGCCGCGCGCCATTTCATCCAGCGCCGCGAGGTGGGCGAAACCGGGCGCGCGGATCTTCAGCCGGTACGGCTTGTTGGCGCCGTCGGACACCAGGTAGATGCCGAACTCGCCCTTGGGATGCTCCACCGCCGCGTAAGCCTCGCCCGGGGGCACGTGCATGCCCTCGGTGAACAGCTTGAAGTGGTGGATCAGTTCTTCCATGTTGGTCTTCATCGCCACCCGCGACGGCGGCGCCACCTTGTGGCTGTCAGCCATAACCGGGCCGGGATTTTTCCGCAGCCAGTCCACGCACTGTTTGACGATGAGGTTGGACTGGCGCATTTCCTCGACGCGCACCAGGTAGCGGTCATAGCAGTCGCCGTTGACGCCGACCGGGACGTCGAACTGCATGCGGTCATAGACTTCGTAGGGCTGCTTCTTGCGCAGGTCCCACTCGATGCCCGAGCCACGCAGCATCGCGCCGGTGAAACCCAGCGACAATGCGCGCTCGGGCGACACCACGCCGATACCCACCGTGCGCTGCTTCCAGATACGGTTGTCGGTGAGCAGGGTTTCGTACTCGTCGACGTAGGCCGGAAAACGTCTGGTGAAATCCTCAATGAAATCGAGCAGCGAGCCCTGGCGGTTGTCGTTGAGCTCCTTGATCGCCGCAGCGTTGTGGATGCGCGAAGCCGAATACTGCGGCATCGAGTCCGGCAGGTCGCGGTAGACGCCACCCGGCCGGTAGTAGGCCGCGTGCATGCGCGCGCCGGACACCGCTTCGTACATGTCGAACAGGTCCTCGCGCTCGCGGAAGCAGTAGAGGAACACCGTCATCGCGCCGATGTCGAGGCCGTGGCAACCCAGCCACAAGAGGTGATTCAACAACCGCGTGATTTCATCGAACATCACGCGGATGTACTGCGCGCGCTCGGGCAGCTCGATGCCGAGCAACTTTTCGATGGCCATCACGTAGGCGTGTTCGTTGGCCATCATCGACACGTAATCCAGGCGGTCCATGTACGGCACCGACTGGATGAAGGTCTTGTGTTCGGCGAGTTTTTCGGTCGCGCGGTGCAGCAGGCCGATGTGCGGATCGGCGCGCTCGATGACCTCGCCGTCGAGCTCCAGCACCAGGCGCAGCACGCCGTGGGCCGCCGGATGCTGCGGCCCGAAGTTCATCGTGTAATTCTTGATCTCGGCCATGTCAGCCCTTGCGGAAGCCTTCGGAGTCCGCGTAGTTCTCCTCGCGGACGATGCGCGGCGTGATCACGCGCGGCTCTATGGTCACCGGCTGGTAGATGACGCGCTGCTGGTCCGGGTCGTAACGCATCTCGACGTTGCCCGACAGCGGAAAATCCTTGCGGAACGGATGGCCGACGAAACCGTAGTCGGTCAGCAGGCGGCGCAGGTCGGGATGTCCGGTGAACATGATGCCGTAGAGATCGAAGGCTTCGCGCTCGTACCAGTTCGCCGATGACCACAGGCCGTTGACCGAAGGCACCACCGGGAAACCGTCATCCGGCGCGAACACCCGCAGCCGCAGCCGCCAGTTGTGGCGGATGCTCAGCAGGTGATAGACCACGGCAAAACGCCCGCCCTGCCAGGAACCTTCGCCGTGGTCGCTGTAATCCATGCCGCAGAGATCGATCAGCTGCTCGAACCCCAGCGCCGGGTCGTCGCGCAGGATCGCGCCGGCCTCCAGCAGCCGCTCCGCCTTCACTTCCGCGGTGACTTCGCCCAGCGCGGTAACGACGCCGGCGAGTTTGTCGCCGAGTGCGGTCTGCAGCGCGGCGGTCAGGGTTTCGAGGCGGGTGGTCATGAATATGGGCTGGCGGCCGGGACGTCTAGCGGGCGATTGTGTTGGTGCGCTTGATCTTGTTCTGCAGCTGGATGATGCCGTAGAGCAGCGCCTCGGCTGTCGGCGGACAACCCGGCACGTAGATGTCGACCGGCACGATGCGGTCGCAGCCGCGCACCACGGAATAGGAATAGTGGTAATAACCGCCGCCGTTGGCGCAGGAGCCCATCGAGATCACCCAGCGCGGCTCGGCCATCTGGTCGTAGACCTTGCGCAGCGCCGGCGCCATCTTGTTGCACAGCGTGCCGGCGACGATCATCACGTCGGACTGGCGCGGACTGGGGCGGAACACGATGCCGAAACGGTCAAGGTCGTAACGCGCAGCACCCGCATGCATCATTTCCACTGCGCAGCAGGCCAGGCCGAAGGTCATCGGCCACAGGGAGCCGGTGCGCGTCCAGTTGACCAGCGCATCCACCGAGGTGGTGATGAAACCCTTGTCGTTGAGGTTTTCGTTGATGGTTTCGATGGCGCCCATGGCTTACCTCTCACCAATAACGTGAAGACTCATTCCCATTCCAGCGCTCCCTTTTTCCACTCGTAGGCAAAGCCCACGACGAGGATGGCGAGGAAGATCATCATGGAAAAGAACCCGAACAAACCGATTTCCTGGAGCACCACGGCCCACGGAAAGAGGAAGGCGATTTCGAGGTCGAACAGGATGAAAAGGATCGCAACCAGGTAATAGCGCACGTCGAACCGCATGCGCGCATCCTCGAAAGCCTCGAAGCCGCATTCATAAGGTGACAGTTTCTGCTGATCGGGTTTGTGCGAACCGACG
This sequence comes from Burkholderiales bacterium, assembly GCA_049433545.1. Classification (GTDB taxonomy): domain Bacteria; phylum Pseudomonadota; class Gammaproteobacteria; order Burkholderiales; family SG8-41. Next base: position 6,884 of record JBMTEY010000042.1, read on the forward strand.
ACACGGCTGGCGATCCAGCCGGCGGCAACCGGCGCGACGCCGAAGGCCAGCCCCACGGCGATGAACATCAGAATCGGAAAATAACCATCCAGCATTTGCCGCTTTCCGCAACGTTACCCAATTTCCCGACGGCCCCGGCTTGCCGGCCGCATCGCTACACGCTCCACTGCACATACTGGTGTCGACGGAGAGACTCGAACTCTCACGGCTTTCGCCACCGCCCCCTCAAGACGGCGTGTCTACCAATTCCACCACGTCGACCCGCTTGCTTCGATGAAACCAGAACCACCGGACCGCGACCCTGCCGGGCCCGCTCCGGCGACGCTTATTTCGGCACTTCTCCCGTCTTTGCTCCGCCCGGCACGGGTACCGGCACATTCGAAGCCGGCACCGACGCCGGCGGCGCCGGTATCTGCGACGGCAGCGAAGACGCCGGCGCCGAACTGGCGGGCTGGCTCATCACGCCTTTCTGGTCGGACTTCTTCGAGGAAAACACGGTCAGACTGATGCTCGACACAAAAAAGACCGCCGCCAGTATGGAGGTGGAGCGGCTGAGGAAATTGGCGGAGCCCGAGGAACCGAACAGGCTGCCCGAAGAACCTCCGCCGAATGCGGCGCCCATGTCAGCGCCCTTGCCGTGCTGCACCAGCACCAGGGTAATGATGCCCAGTGCGGCGATGACGTGTACCACCAGTATCAGAACTTCCATTGCATTCCCATCCTTTTAATGCCGTGCTGCCGCCCGGCAGATTGCCGCAAATTCCGCAGCCACCAGCGACGCTCCGCCAATCAGGCCGCCATCAATGTCGGGCATCGCGAACAACTGCGCGGCATTCGCCGCCTTCACGCTGCCGCCGTAAACAATGCGCAGGCCGGCCGCCACATCACGATCCGCCTTCGCCACCACGCCGCGCAGAAACGCATGCACCGCCTGCGCCTGCTCCGGCGTCGCAGTCTTGCCGGTGCCGATCGCCCACACCGGTTCGTAGGCAATCACCGCATCGCGCAATCCCGCCGCACCGGAACGCTGCAGTACCGCATTCAACTGCCGCTCCACTACACGTTCGGTCGTGCCGGCCTCGCGCTCGTCCAGACTTTCGCCCACGCAAAGGACGGGTTTCAGTCCCGCCTGCTGCACCACTGCAAACTTATCTGCGACCAGCGCGTCGGTCTCGCCGAATATCGAGCGCCGCTCGGAATGCCCGACGATCACATGACTGCAACCGACATCGCGCAACATCGCCGCCGAAACACCACCGGTGTAGGCGCCGTCCCCGTACTGGCAGACATCCTGCGCGCCCAGTGCCGTATTCGAACCCTTCAGCGCCTGCCCCGCCTGCGCCAGGTAGGCGTAAGGCGGACAGACTGCGCTTTCCATGCCGGAAATGCCCGCCAGCGCAGGCAACAGATCCCGCAGCAGGGCTTCGTTGGAGGCCAGATTGCCGTTCATCTTCCAGTTGCCTGCAACGAACTTGACCCGCATTTCCTGTCGGCCCTGACTAAACCGCCGAATTTTACTGGCTGCAGCCCACCCGGTCAATTTGACCGTGGTGATGCTTCGATGCGAGAAGTACATGAATCAAAAACGGTTTTCCCGATTTCACGGCCGCCCCGCGATGGCACAAATTCGCTGGATTACAGCAGGCCTGGGGGTTTCCACCGGACCATGCTCATACCCCAGTACCTGCCAGCCCTGATCGAGGATGGCGCGCAATTCCCCCGGCTGCAGCAGAAAGTCGGGGTTCTTCGGCCGGCCATGGGCCTCGTTGCCCGCGGCAAAGGTCTCGTAGATCAGCACGCCGCCGGGAGCCACCGCCGCCAGCAATTGCGGCAACAGCGGCCGGTGCAGGTAATTGGTCACCACGACCGCGGCAAACCGCCGCCCTGCGTACGGCCACGGCCCGCCTTCGATGTCCGCGCACAGCGCGGTGACTCCGGGAACCGCGGCCAGTGCAGCGATGGCCGCGGCGTCGCTGTCGACGGCGTCGACCGGGTGGCCGCGCGCCGCAAAAAAACGCGCATGACGACCGCTGCCGCTGGCCACGTCGAGCACGGCGCCGCCTGCGGACACCTGCGGCGCCCAGCGCTCCACCCATGCCGAAGGTTGATCCACCGCGGCGTGTGATGCGGGAGCGGGGTCGGGTTCCATGGAAGGCAGACGGCAGACCCGGCGCGGCAGGCGCTGGGCCGCGCCTCAGGTCACGCGTACGTTCTTGAACTGCCAGGGATCCGAGGTATCCAGATCCTCGGGAAACGGATGATTGCGCCCCTGCAGCGGCGTCCAGTCCGAATAAACACCCACCACCTTGCCCAGGTAGGGATTGGCGATCTCCAGCACGCGGCGGAAATCCATGTCATCCGGATCGATGATGCCTGCAGCGGGATTTTCCATCGCCCAGATGAGCCCGCCGAGCACCCCGGCCGCCACCTGCAGGCTGGTCGCATTGTTGTGGGGCGCCAGCTTGCGCGCTTCATGTATGGACAGTTGCGAACCGTACCAGTACGCGCCTTTCTTGTGGCCCAGCAGCAACGCGCCCAGCTCATCGACACCGTCGGTGATTTCGTCGCGATACAGCCGCCGCTGCTCCTGCCCCACCCAGTTGCGGCCTGCCAGTTCGTGCACCGAGAGCACGGTGTCGTCGCAGGGATGGTAGGCGTAATGGCAGGTCGGCCGGTACACCACCTTGCCGCCCTCGCGCACCGTCAGGTAATCGGAGATCGAAATTGCCTCGCCGTGCGTGATCAGCAGCCCGTGGAACGCGCCCTCGTCGGGCGTCCAGGTGCGCACCTTCACCGAAGCGCCGGGACGGTCGAGATAGATCGCCGCCTTGCAGCCGAAATCATGTTCGCGGCCTTCCGGCGGGAAATGTTTTTCGTGGGTGCCCCAGCCGAGTTCGCAGGGCTGAGAACCTTCGCCGATGAAACCGTCCACCGACCAGGTATTGACGAATTCGCCGCGGCGTTTGCGCGGGGTCGCGACCTGGGTGTCGCGCTCCGCGCAATGGATGCTCTTGATGCCCAGTTCCATCGCCAGCCGCGCCCATTCCTCCCTGGACTGCGGAATGTCCTTGCGGCCGAGTATGTCGCGCGCGAGATCGACCAGTCCCTGTTTCACCCAGTGCGAAATCAGGCCCGGATTGGCGCCGTGGGTCGGGATCACCGTCGGCCCGGACGGGAATTTTTTGCGCAGCTCCAGCACTTCCTCGCGCTGCCCGTAATTGGAGCGCCGCGACGCCGAAACCGCCTGGTCGGTGTAACCACCCGCCCAGGGCTCTATGCAGGAGTCGGTGTAGAGCACACCCTTCTCGCAGCAGAATTCGATCAATGCGGAACTCGCCACATCGACCGACAGATTGATCAGGAAATCGCCGCGCTCGAGCCGCGAACCGAGGACCGCGCGATAATTTTCGCGCGTGAGGGGGTTTATTTCGTAACGGATGCCGAATGACTCGGCCTCTGCACGGCCGCGTTCGTGGCCGGTGATGATGGAAATGCGCTCCGCCGGCATGTCGATATGGCGCAGCAGCAACGGCAGGACGCCCTGCGCGACCGAACCGAAACCGATGAAAACGATTTTCCCGTCAAATTTGAAATACTTTTTATCTGCCATTTCATAAACTGGTGTTGTCGTTTTTCGGGAACCCGGAGTCTAGCAACTTTTATACCTCGCGCACAGCAAACCGCCATGCCGCGCCGTGCTGAAGAGAGCGCACGGAAAAATCACCGCAACAACGATCGCTGCTGCGCGCCGGCAATACACACGCGCCACAACTCAAGCGACGTTGATCGGCTTCGGCCGCCGCCCGGCCCGATCCGTAACAGGCTGTTTTAAAAAATGATTTTGCAGCGCTCCGGCAGGACGTCTACGCCGTTGGCGGACAGAAATGAAAGCGTTTGCATTTGGGTCGCGCTTTCTCTACTCTTGATGGCGCACGCTACCCGGCGACAGACAAGACGGCCACAGGCCGCCGCCGCACAAAACAAACCAACCGCGCGCAACGCTGAACAAACCAAAGGAGATCGCATGATGACCGCACCGCTACCGAGATCACTGCTTGCAAGCTGCATCGCAATCGCCGGCGCTTTCACCGTGACCGCAACTGCATACGCACAGGAGAAATATCCGTCGCGCCCGATCGAATTCGTCGTGCCCTGGGGTCCGGGCGGCGGCGCCGACCAGTTGGCGCGCAAGATCGCGCCGGGACTGGAAAAGGCGCTGGGCGTATCGCTGCCCGTGATCAACGCCGCGGGCGCCACCGGCCAGACCGGGCTCACCAAGATGCTGACCTCGCCCAATGACGGTTATTCCATATCGGTGTTCATCGCCGACACGCTGGCGCTGCAGATGGGCAAGGCGCCGAAATGGAAAATCACCGACATCACGCCGGCAGCGGTGATGATCCAGCAGCCTTCGGCATTTTTCGTCGCCGAGAACAGCCCGCTGAAAACCTGGAAGGATGTCGAGGCCGAGGCGAAAAAACGCCCGCTGAAAGTCGGCGTCACCGGCTTCGGCAGCGCCGACGACCTGCATGTCATCTACTTCAACGGCAAGGGCCTCAAGCTGCAGTCGGTGCCGTTCCCGAAACCGGCCGAGCGCTACACCTCGGTACTCGGCGGCCACGCCGACCTGATGTACGAGCAGCTGGGCGACGTCAAAAGCTTCCTCGACGGCAAGCAGATGCGGCCGGTGGTGATCTTCGCCGACAAGCGGTTCCCCGCCTTCAGCGACGTGCCCACTGGCAAGGAACTCGGCCACGACATCATCATCAGCCAGTTCCGCGCCGTCGTCATGAAAGCCGGCACCGAGGCCTCGCGCGTCAAGGCGGTTTCCGACGCGCTTGCCAAGGTGGCGACCTCGGACGACTACAAAAAATGGCTGCAGGACCAGTTTGCCCAGTCCGACAGCTTCGTGCCGGCCTCGGGCGCCGTGGCCTTCATGAAAGGCGAGCTCGACTCGATGCGCAAGTACGCACCGAAGAAATAAACCACAGTCCGCGGTGCGCCGCTCCGGCGCCCCCGGCCTGCGCCTCCTGCCGCACATTCCATGAAACTGCATCGCGACCGCCTGCGCCGCCTCGTGCCCTACGCGCTGGCCGGCGCCCCCGGCGCATTCCTGTTCCGCACCGCGATGCAGTTCGATTTCCAGCGCCGCGCCGAAACGCTGGGCCCAGACTTCTGGCCGCAGCTGGTCCTCGTGCTGCTGCTGGTCGTCTGCGTCTGCGAAATCCTGCGCATTGCATTCGCCAACCACCCTGATGCGGCGGGCGGCGTGCTCGAAGACATCGCCGGCGGCACCGGCACCGCAACCGCCGAAGAACTTCCGGAACCCGAGCCGCTGCATCCCTGGAAACTGCTCGCCGGCATGGCGGCTACGCTGGGCTACGTGGCGCTGGTCGCCAGCACCGGGTTCGCGCTGACCACCGCCGCCTACCTGGCGGCGTTCCTCTACATCGGCGGCTACCGGCGGCACCGGGTGATCGCCGCACTGAGCGTCGGCGGCGCACTGCTGCTGATGTTCATATTCATGAAACTGGTCTACGTGTCGCTGCCGATCGGCAGCGGACCGTTCGCGCAATTCACGATACTGCTGATGAAACTGATGGGCATCCGCTGAATGGACGGCACGCTGACACTGCTGATGCACGGTTTCGCGCAGGTCATGCAGCCGGTGAACCTGCTGTTCCTGGTGACCGGCATCGTGCTCGGCCTGCTGGTGGCGGTGCTGCCCGGCCTGACGCTGGTGATGGGCGTGGTGCTGGCGCTGCCCTTCACCTACGCGATGAACGTGATACCGGCGATCATCCTGCTGACCGCGATGTACGTCTCCGGCACCTACGCCGGCGCCTGGACCTCCATCCTGTTCCGCGTCCCCGGCGAACCCATAGACGTGCCGCTGCTGTGGGACGGCTACCCGATGGCGCGCAAGGGCCAGGCCGCGCAGGCACTGGGCTGGACGCTGATCGCAGCCTTTTTCGGCGGCATGGTCGCCGCCACCACGATGGTGCTGCTGGCGCAGCCGGTGGCGAAAATCGCGCTGACTTTTTCCTCGCCGGAATATTTCGCGATCATCTTTTTCGGTCTTGCCAGCGTGGTGTCCCTGGGCGGCGGCGCACTCGCCAATTCGCTGATCAGCCTGTGCGCCGGCCTCCTGCTTGCCACCGTCGGCGTCGACGACACCTACGGCGCGCACCGCTTCACCTTCGGCGTGCCGATACTCGCCGACGGCATCGACTACCTGGTGGTAATGGTCGGCGCCTACGGCCTCGGTGAAGTGTTCATGCGCCTCGAACAGGGCTTCAGGTCGCCGCAGCTCGACAGGGTCGGCGACATCCGCACACGGCTGCCGAAAATGAAGGAAGTGCTGGCAATGAGAGCCACCTTCATCCGTGGCGGCATCGCCGGCATCCTGATCGGCATCGTGCCCGGCGCCGGCGCCACCGTCGCCTCCTTTTTGTCATACGGCATCGAGGGCCAGTACGGCAAAAACCGCCACAAGATGGGCAGCGGCATTCCCGAAGGCATAGTCGCGCCGCAGGTGGCGGCGACCGCATCGGTGGGCGGCGCGATCATCCCGCTGGTGACCATGGGCATCCCCGGCAGCGGCGCCACCGCGATCATCCTCGGCGCCTTCCTGCTCCACGGCCTGCAGCCCGGCCCGCAGGTGTTCCAGACCTCCAGCCACATCATCTACGCGATGTTCGCCTCGGTGTTCGTCGGCATCGTCGTGATGTGCGTGATCGGCTATATCGCCACCAAGTACATGGTCAAGGTGCTCGACCTGCCGGAAGTCATCGTCTCCGCCTACGTGGTGATGTGCTGCCTTCTCGGCGCCTTCGCCGCGCGCAACAGCCTGACCGACGTGTGGATGATGGTGATCTTCGGCATCGTCGGCTGGCTGTTCGAGCGTTTCCGCTTCCCGATCACGCCCATGGTGCTGGGCGTAATCCTCGGTCCGCTGGCGGAAACCAATTTCATGACCACCATGATCAGCTTCGAAAACGACTGGACGGTGTTCTTCACCCGCCCCGTCGCTAGCGTCGTCATGTGCATCGCTATAATCACGCTGATCTGGCCGCTGTTCCGCCACCTGCGGCAGCAGCAGCGTGCCAGAAAGTAATCAGGAGCACCTCATGTCCGCCGTTGAATCCCCCGTCAAATCCGCCGCCGCGCAGACCGTCGCCGGACTGGTGGCCCGCGCCCGCAAGGCACAGGCCGCGATTGCCGGCTACTCGCAGGCGCAACTCGATGAACTGGTCACCGCCGCCGGCTGGGCGATCATGGAACCGGCGCGCAACCGCGAACTCGCCGAAATCGCGGTGCGCGACACCGGGCTCGGCACTGTCGCCGACAAGATCAACAAGAACCACCGCAAGACCCTGGGCCTGATGCGCGACCTCAAGGGCGCCATCTCCACCGGCGTGCTCGCCGAGATCTCCGAGCTGGGCATCACCGAAATCGCGCGCCCGGTCGGCGTCGTCGCCGCCGTGGTGCCGTCGACCAATCCCGGCGCGACACCCGCCAACAACATCATCAACGCGCTCAAATGCGGTAACGCGGTGATCCTGTCGCCTTCGCCCAAGGGGTTTTCGACCTCGGCGAAACTGATCGAATATATTTACGCTGAATTCGACCGCATCGGCGCACCCAAAGACCTGGTGCAGACGCTGCCGCATCCGGTGACCAAGGAATCGAGTCAGGAACTGATGAAGCAGTGCGACCTTGTGGTCATCACCGGCTCCCAGGCAAACGTGCGCGCCGGGTATTCCAGCGGCACGCCGGCGCTGGGCGTGGGCGCCGGCAACGTCGCGGTGATCGTCGACGAGACCGCCGACCTCGAAGATGCCGCACAGAAAATCATGCGTTCGAAGATTTTCGACAACGCCACCAGCTGCTCTTCGGAAAACAGCGTGATCATCCACGCCGCGGTGTATGACCGGATGATAGCAGCGCTGACCGGGGTTGGCGGCGCGCTGCTGACCGCGGAAGAAAAATCCGTGCTGCAGCAGGCGATGTTTCCCGGCGGCAAACTGTCGCCCGCGGTGACCGCGCAATCGGTGAACAAAATCTGCACGGTGGCCGGACTGACACGTACGGAACTGGTCAATGCCAAATGCCTGATGGTCGAGGAAACCGGCACCGGCAAATCAGCGCCCTTCTCCGGCGAAAAACTCTCGCCGGTGATGGCGATCTACAAGGCACGTGATTTCGACCACGCCTTCAACACCCTGCGCGCCATCTACGACTATCAGGGCAACGGCCACTCCTGCGGCATACACACTAAAAATAATCAACAAATTCAAAGGCTTGGAATGGAAATGACGGTGTGCCGGGTGATCGTCAACCAGGCCCACGCCATCGCCAACGGCGGCAACTTCGACAATGGCCTGCCGTTCTCGCTGACCATGGGCTGCGGCACCTGGGGCGGCAACAGCTTCTCCGAAAACCTGAACTACCGGCATTTCATGAACACCACGCGCATCGTGCGCGTGATCCCGCCGCGCGAACCCTCACCGGACGAGATCTTCGGCGCCTACCGCAAGAAGTACGGCGCCTGACCCGCGGCGGCGTCACGCCGCGCCAGCCACAAGCCACCGTCCACCAGCCACTGTTCAGATGCGCACCATCCGCCACATCGTCGACGCCCAGGCCGCGAAACAACCCGCCGCGGTGTGGCTGATCGCGCCCGAAACCGGCAGGGTCATGAATTACGGACAACTGCAGCGCGAATCGCGCGAACTCGGCAGCTATCTGCTCGGCCTCGGTCTCAACAAGGGCGACAAGGTCGCGCTGATGCTGCACAACAGCTACCAGACCGCGCGACTGCTGATCGGCGTGATGTACTCCGGCTTCATGGTCGCGCCGCTGAACCTGCTGGCACAGCCGTCGCAGCTCGCCTATGTGCTCGACCATTCCGACACCCGGGTGGTGTTCACCAGCGGTGAATTCGCCGAACGGCTGCAGGCAGCCCTGGCGAATGTCGACCGCGACATCACCGTCATTGCCATCGATCCCGACGGACTCGACCTGTCCGAACGCGAAACGCTGCCCGATGTACCGCTGCCGGAAGTTTCGGAAGCCGACGACGCCCTGCTGATGTACACCTCGGGCACCACCGGCAAACCGAAAGGCTGCGTGCTCTCCAACCGCAGCGTGGTCGCCGGCGGGGAATACACCAGCGCCGCACACGAACTGACTGCGAAAGACCGCGTGCTCTGCGCGATGCCGCTGTACCACATCAACGGCCAGATCGTCACCACGGTGGCGCCGCTGGTGCACGGCGGCAGCGTGGTTATGCCGCACCGCTTCAGCGTCAGCAACTACTGGGAACTGGTCACGCGCCACCGCTGCACCTGGATCAACGTGGTGCCGACCATCATCAGCTATCTGCTCAATGCGCCCGATCCGCGCGACCGCGGCTACGACATCTCGCGCGTCCGCTTCTGCCGCTCGGCTTCCGCCCCGCTGCCGCCGGAACTGCACCGCGCGTTCGAGGACAAATTCGGCATCGGCATCATCGAAACCTTCGGCATGACCGAAACCAATGCGCCCTGCTTCACCAATCCGATAGATCCGGCCAAACGCAAGATCGGCAGTCCCGGCACCGCCTTCGGCAACGAAGCGAAAGTGATCGACCCTGCCACCGGCCGCGAACAGCCGCGCGGCACGCCCGGCGAACTGATGGTGCGCGGCGACAACGTGATGACCGGCTATTACAAGGATCCGGAAAACACCGCAAAGACGCTGGAGCCCGACGGCTGGATGCACACCGGCGACCTCGGCTACATGGATGAAGACGGTTTCGTCTTTGTCACCGGCCGCAGCAAGGAACTGATCATCAAGGGCGGCGAAAACATCGCGCCGCGCGAAATCGACGAAGCCCTGCTGAAACACCCCGCCGTGCTCGAAGCTGCCGCGGTCGGCATCCCCGACGCCAACTACGGGCAGGACATCATGGTCTGCGTGATCCTGAAACCCGGCATGGCATGCACGATTGAAGCGCTCACCGAGTTTTCACAGCGCGAACTCGGCAAATACAAGACGCCGAAGATCATCCGCTTCGTCAGCGAACTGCCGAAGGGGCCTTCGGGGAAAGTACAGCGGCTGAAACTGCTGGAAAACTGACGCGATCAGCTCAGACGCGGAAGGCTGAGCATGGCCGCGAGTCCACCCTCTGACCTGTTGGACAGCGTGATCCGCCCGCCATGCAGTTCCACCACATTCTTCGCAATCGCCAGCCCGAGCCCGGTGCCGCCGGTATCGCGGTTGCGTGAGCCTTCGACGCGGTAGAACGGCTCGAACACTTTTTCGAGCTGGTCCGGCGGCAGGCCCGGACCTTCATCGAGGATGCTGATCTGCAAGCGTTCGGCGTTGTCGTCGATCACGACCTTTGCCGTCCCGCCGTACTTGATCGCGTTTTCCAGCAGGTTGGCGAGGCAGCGCTTCAGCGCCTGCGGCCGCCCCGGATACGGGCTGGCCGCATGGCCTTCGATGGTCACAACACAAGGCGTTTTTCAGCGTGCTCGCCTGCGCCATCCAGACCACCCCGGAAAAAGC
>JBMTEY010000043.1:0-16882 GCA_049433545.1 Burkholderiales bacterium
TCGCTGCGCGACGGCGCGGTCAAGCCCTGGCAAACGCCGTCGAACAGGGAGTGCCAGGACGACCTGATGAAATACGCGCGCCTGCACGGCATTCCGGTCGACAAACCCTGGCGCGAACTTTCAACGAAGGAAAAACGCTGGGTGCTCGACGGCGAGCCGGAATGGGAAAGCTGGCGCAAGTCCTGGCCCGGCACCTGGTACGGCGTAGCGCGTTTTTTCAAGTGGCTGGAAACCAAGGCCTACAAGATGCATGTGCGGGTACTGCTGTCCAAGTACCGCGCCTACACCGAATGTACCGATTGCGGCGGCGCGCGCCTCAAAACCGATGCGCTGCTGTGGCGCATCGGTTCATCTGCGAACGCCGTGACTGCATTGGGCGAACGCCCGCGTTACAAGCCGCACGGCGTGAAATTCGGCAACGAACGGCTGGCGGCACTGCCCGGCCTCACCGTGCACGACGTGATGCTGCTGCCGCTGGAACGCACCAGGGCTCTGTTTGATGCACTGGAGCTGCCGGCACCGCTGGATGAAGCCACCGACATGCTGGTCGGCGAAATCCGCACCCGCCTCGACTATCTGAACCAGGTCGGCCTCGGCTACCTGACGCTGGACCGTCAGTCGCGCACGCTGTCGGGCGGCGAAGTACAGCGGATCAACCTGACCACCGCGCTGGGCACTTCGCTGGTGAATACCCTGTTCGTGCTCGATGAGCCTTCCATCGGCCTGCATCCGCGCGACATGGGCCGCGTGATCGGCGTCATGCACAAGCTGCGCGATGCCGGCAATTCGCTGGTGGTGGTGGAACACGATCCGCAGGTGATGCTCGCCGCCGACCGCCTGCTCGACATCGGGCCGGGACCGGGCTCTAAAGGCGGTGAAATCGTCGCCTTCGACACGCCGGCGCAGATCATGCGCACACCCGGCTCGATCACCGGACGTTACCTGTGCGGCACCCTGCGCACCGCGGGGCCGGGCAGACCGAATCCGCCCGCGGGCAAATCGCCGCAGCTCCGGCTGCGCGGCGCGGTCGAACACAACCTACGGCATATCGACGTCGACTTTCCGCTGCGGCGGCTGGTTTGCGTGACCGGCGTCTCGGGTTCGGGAAAATCCACTCTTGTACAGGACGTGCTGTACGCGGCGCTGCGCAAGGCCCTGGGCCAGCCTACCGAAACGCCGGGCAAACACGACAGCCTCTACGGCGCGGACCAGGTCGGCGGAGTGGTGATGGTGGACCAGTCATCGATCGGCCGCACCACGCGTTCCAATCCTGCGAGTTACGTCGGCGCCTTCGATGCCGTACGCAGCCGGTTTTCTTCGGCGCCGCTTGCGCAGTCGCGCGGCTACACCGCGGGCACCTTCAGCTTCAATTCGGGCACCGGACGCTGTCCGACCTGCAGCGGCAACGGCTTCGAACATGTCGAGATGCAGTTCCTCTCCGACGTCTACCTGCGCTGCCCGGACTGCGACGGCCGGCGTTACCGTGCCGAGGTGCTGGAAATCACCGTCGACGGCAAATCGATCGCCGACGTGCTCGACATGACGGTGGCCGACGCGATGGAGTTTTTCAACCATGCGCCGGACATCGTGCGCGTTTTGCGGCCGCTGGTCGACGTCGGCCTCGACTACCTGAAACTCGGCCAGCCGGTGCCGACCCTGTCCGGCGGCGAAGCGCAGCGACTGAAGCTCGCGGGTTTCCTCGCGGAAGCCGCGCAGGCCGGGCGCAACGCGGTCGGCGCCAAAGGTACGCTGTTCCTGTTCGATGAGCCGACCACGGGACTGCATTTCGACGACGTGCGCAAACTGCTGGCGGCGTTCCGCAAACTGATCGCTGCCGGGCATTCGCTGATCGTCATCGAACACAATCTCGACGTGATCCGCGCCGCCGACTGGATCATCGACCTCGGCCCCGAAGGCGGCGATGCCGGCGGCATGATCGTCTGCACCGGCACGCCCGAGACGGTGGCAGCACATGACGCATCGCACACCGGCAAGGCTTTGCGCGATTACACCGCAGCAGTGGGCGCCCCGCCGGCCATGCCCAAGGCGCTGCCTGCCACCGCACGACACGGCAACTCGATCAGCGTCAGCCATGCCCGCGAGCACAATCTGAAAAACATCAGCGTCGACATCCCGCGCGGGAAATTCACCGTCGTCACCGGCGTATCGGGCAGCGGCAAATCGACGCTGGCCTTCGATATCGTGTTCGCCGAGGGCCAGCGGCGTTACCTGGAATCGCTCAATGCGTATGCGCGCCAGTTCGTGCAGGCGGCGGCGCGTCCTGAGGTCGATGCCATTTACGGCATTCCGCCGACGGTGGCGATCGAGCAGCGCACCAGCCGCGGCGGCCGCCGCAGCACCGTGGCGACGCTGACAGAGATCTACCATTTCCTGCGCCTGCTCTACGTCAAGCTCGGCACCCAGCATTGTCCCGACTGCGATGTCGCGATCGAGCCGCAAAGCGTGGACCAGATCGCCGCGCGCATCATGAAAGAGAACCGCAACGACCGCATCGGCCTGCTGGCGCCGCTGGTCGTCAACCGCAAGGGTTATTACACCGACCTCGCGAAGTGGGCTGCGGGCAAGGGCCACACCCACCTGCGGGTCGACGGCGAATTCATTCCGACCTCACCGTGGCCACGGCTCGCGCGTTTCCAGGAGCACAGCATCGAGCTGCCGGTGGCCGACATCCGCGTCACGCCGGCAAACGAAACCGCATTGCGTGCCGGACTTGCCGCCGCGCTGGAACACGGCAAGGGTGTGGTGCATGTGCTGGGCGGTCTCGATACGCTGGCCGAGGCGATGACGAAGAAAAATCCGCGGCTGATCCGCTTCAGCGAAACCGTGTACTCGGTGAAGCGCGCCTGCCCTTCGTGCAACAAAAGCTTCCCCGAACTCGATCCGCGGCTGTTTTCCTACAACTCCAAACACGGCTGGTGCCCGGCATGTTTCGGCACCGGGCTGACACTGGAGAAGATCGAATGGGACGAGGAGCGCGAAAAAACCGGCACCGAGGAGCATGTGCTGGATTCGTGGCTGAACTGGCTGGAAATCGACGAGCCCTGTGCAAGCTGCGACGGCCAGCGGCTGAACCCGACCGCGCTGGCGGTGCGTTACCGCAAACGTTCGATCGCCGCGCTGGCGGCGCTGCCGGTGGCCAGGCTCGCGCGTGAATTCAGCGAGGTGTCGTTCAGCGGCCGCGAGGCCGCAATTGCGCGCGACATCGTCGGTGAAATCCGCAGCCGGCTGGGATTTCTCGATGAAGTCGGCCTCGGTTACCTCGCGCTCGACCGCGCTGCGCCGACTTTGTCCGGCGGCGAAGCGCAGCGCATCCGCCTCGCGGCGCAACTGGGGTCCAATCTGCGCGGCGTCGCCTACATCCTTGACGAGCCGACCATCGGCCTGCATCCGCGCGACAACCGCATCCTGCTCGACACGCTGGCGAAACTGCAGGCGCAGGGCAATACCCTGATCGTCGTCGAACACGATGAGGACACGATACGCCGCGCCGACCACGTGATCGACCTCGGCCCCGGCGCCGGACGCCGCGGCGGCCATGTCGTCGCCGCCGGCACGGCCGCCGAATTGCAGCGCAACCCGCAATCGGTGACCGGGCGCCTGCTGGCAAAACCATTGCAGCACCCGCTGCACCCGCCGCGGCGCGTCGACAGCAGCACCCCGTCGCTGGTCGTTCGCGAAGCACAACTGCACAACCTGCAGCGCGTAACCGCACGCGTGCCACTGGGACGATTGACGGTGGTCACGGGCGTATCAGGTTCCGGCAAATCGACGCTGGCGCGTGATGTACTGCATGCCAATCTCGCACGATTGGTCAACAGCAAATCAAAATCATCAATAAAAACAAATGGCTGCAAGGAAATATCGGGTTGGGATGCGGTAGGCAGGGTACTGGAAGTGGATCAGACGCCCATCGGCAAAACGCCGCGCTCATGCCCGGCCACCTATGTCGGTTTCTGGGACAGCATTCGCCGTCTCTATACCGAAGCACCGGAGGCACGCATGCGCGGTTACACCGCGAGCCGCTTCTCGTTCAACACCAGGGGCGGCCGTTGCGAAGCCTGCGAAGGCCAGGGCGTGCAGAAAATCGAGATGAGCTTCCTGCCCGACGTCAAGGTGCCCTGCGATGTCTGCGGCGGCGCGCGCTTCGATGCCGAGACCCTGGCGGTAAGGTTCAAGGACAAGTCGATCGGCGACGTGCTCGCGCTGTCGGTGGATGAAGCCGTCGATTTTTTTGCCGCGCATCCGGCGATCCACCATGCGCTGCGCCTGCTGCAGGACGTCGGCCTCGGTTACCTGACGCTGGGCCAGCAGAGCCCGACGCTGTCGGGCGGAGAGGCGCAGCGCATCAAGCTGGTCACCGAACTCGCCAAGGTGCGCACCGGCGGCGACGATGCCGGCGCGCGGCCGGGACGCGCCGGCGCGCAGAAACACACGCTCTACGTACTCGACGAACCTACCGTGGGCCTGCACATGGCCGACGTCGAAAAGCTGATCCACGTACTGCACCGGCTGGTAGACGCCGGCAACTCGGTGGTGGTGATCGAACACAACCTCGACGTGATGGCCGAGGCCGACTGGATCATCGACCTCGGTCCCGAAGGCGGTGACGGCGGCGGCCGCATCGTTGCCGAGGGCCCGCCGCGGGAAGTGGCAAAAAAATCGGCGCGTTCGCACACCGCGCGCATCCTCGGCGGATTCCTGCGCGAACGCGGAAGCCTATAATTCCGACATGGGATTCCGCATCAGGCAATCATGATCCGCTACGCAAAAACCTTGCGCATGTTCTGCGCCTGCGCCGCCGTCGGGCTGGCGGCCTCCTGCACCATGCTCGACGAACCGCCGTTGCCCCTGCCCGAGGGCCGCTGGGAACTGCTGGCGGCGAGTTTCACCGACACCGGGCGCATCCCCGGTGTGCCGCGCGCGACGCTGGAAATCCGCGGCGCCCGTCTGGTGGCATACGGCGGCTGCAACAACGGCACCGGCAGCGTGGCCTCGATCGACGGCCGGATGGTGGTCGAAGCGCTGGCGACGACACGGCGCGCCTGCCTCGAGCCGCTGGGTGGCTTCGAGGGACGGCTGTTCAAGATGCTGCGCGAAAAACCCTATTTCCGCGTCGAAAACGGCGTACTGACGCTCGCCGCGGGCGATCTCAGTGCGCGCTTCCGGCGACTGCCTGAAACCAAAGCAGCGGCAAAACCATGATCACGCAGACACTGACGGCGCACGTCAAGGACCTCGGCGGCGGTTTCGAGGTGCGGCGCCTGCTGCCGGCGGCCGCGCGCCGCATGATCGGTCCATTCATATTTTTCGATCACATGGGCCCGGTGCGCTTCGAGCCCGGCGGCGGCATCGACGTGCGTCCCCATCCCCACATCGGCCTTGCCACCGTCACCTACCTGTTCGAGGGCGCAATCATGCACCGCGACAGCCTGGGCTGCGTGCAGCGCATCGCCCCCGGCGACGTCAACTGGATGACCGCCGGCCGCGGCATCGTCCATTCCGAGCGCAGTCCTGACGATGAACGCAATACGGCGCGCACCCTGCACGGCATCCAGACCTGGATCGCCCTGCCACGCGCCAAGGAACGGACCGCGCCGGCGTTCACGCACCATCCCGCAAACACGCTGCCGGAGATGCGCTGGGGCGCCGCCACGATGCGGCTGATTGCCGGCGAGGCTTACGGCCTGCGCGCACCGGCAAAAACCCATTCGCCGATGTTCTACTGTGCAGTCGAGGCCGCCGGCACAGCGCAGTTCGATCTGCCCGCGGAGCACGCCGAGCGTGCGGTTTATGTCGTCGAGGGCGACGTCGCCATTGATGGCGTCGCGATTGCGCCGCGCACCGTGGCCGTGCTCGACTCCGCCGGCCATGTCCGCATCCATGCCGGCGCCGGCGCGCGGCTGATGCTGTTCGGCGGCGCAGCCATGGACGGCGAGCGCCACATCTCCTGGAATTTTGTCGCCAGCGACCGGGCGCTGATCGACGAAGCGCGCGAGCGCTGGCGCAGCCGGCGCTTCGAACCGGTGCCCGGGGAAACCGAATTCATTCCGCTGCCGGAACGCTGACGTGAAATTTTCCCCTGACGCAGGACGCCTGCCGTGAGCATAGCCGCGCTGCGCCGCGAATACCGCGGCGAACCCCTGAATGAAAGCGATGTCACGGCCGATCCGTACGCGCAGTTCCGGCACTGGTTCGACGAGGCGGTGCGCGCGGAACTGCCGACGCCCAATGCCATGACCCTGGCGACGGCTGCAGCATCGGGACAGCCCTCGGCGCGCATCGTGCTGCTGAAGGGCGTCGACGACGGCGGGTTCGTGTTTTATACCAGCTACTCGAGCCGCAAGGGTCGCGAGCTCGCCGCCAATGCGCGCGCGGCACTGGTGTTTTACTGGGTCGAACTCGAGCGCGAGGTGCGCATCGAAGGCAGCGTTGCCAAGGTCACGGCGGCGGAATCCGACGCCTATTTCGACCAGCGTCCGCTGGGCAGCCGCCACGCCGCCATCGCCTCGCCGCAGAGCGAAACGGTGGCCGATCGTGCCGCGCTGGAACAGCGTTTCGCCGAGGCCGCGCAACTGGGCGACAACCCGCGGCGGCCGGCGCACTGGGGCGGCTACCGGTTGACGCCGGTGTCACTGGAATTCTGGCAGGGCCGTCCCAACCGCCTGCACGACCGGCTGCTTTATACGTTGACCGGTAGCGGCTGGACCGTCAGCCGGCTGGCGCCCTGACGCCAAGGTTTTTTACCGTGGCGCCGCTGCCACTCGGCTTCGAGTTCGGCATCGGTCCTGTAGTGCGGTACGCGGATGACATAGCGGTACCAGTTCTGCAGGCGGAACGGCCGTTCCCGGGTTTCGTTTTCCCAGTACCAGTCGCCGAGCCGGATGTTTTTTTCCTGATCCATTTCCCAGTGCCGGCGTGATCTCGCCCCGCCGAACAGGTAGAGGCGCCCTTCGACGATCTTGAAGGTATCCGCACCGATGTTGGCTTTCAGCGCATATGGCGCACCGCTGGCGCAGAATCCGCCATAGGCCGGCACATAGCGTTGCGGCGAGGCCAGGAATTGCCGGCGATGTTCTTCGTTGATGAAACGATAGGTCGCGCCGTCATGCTGTGCCCTGATCCGCGGATCGCCGCGTGTCGCCTTGTTTAGCATGTGATAGGCCACGGGATCATTGCCACGCAGCATCAGGTTGGAATCATCGCCGTCAGATACCACGTTGATCGTGGTACAGGCTGAAAGCATGGTCAGGATTGCCGCCACCACCAGCCTTGACGCAAGGTTCCTGTTCATCGGGCCGCCCCTACTGCCGCCCATCATACGACAACGTAGGGGCTGCGGATGCCCGGTGGGCGGGCCCGGCGCTATACTGCGGGCCTTCCCCGTCTGCTCCGGCAAATTTCTTGGCACCCGCCCACTCCGGCCGTACCCGCGACACCCTGCTGGCGTGGTATTTCGTCTCGGTCTGGGGTTCCGGCTTCATCGCCACCAAGATAGGGCTGCAGCACGCCGCGCCGTTCACTTTCCTGGCGCTGCGCTTCGCCTTCGGCATCCTCTGCCTGGCGGCCATCGTGCTGATCGTCAAGCCGCGATGGCCTGCCGACCGGCGCGAACTCGGTCACATCATCGTCGCCGGATTGCTGATGCACGCGGTGCACCTCGGCGGCAGCCATTACACGCAGTACCTCGGCATGTCTGCAGGCATCACCGCGGTGCTGCTGTCGATACAGCCGCTGCTGACTGCGATCATCGCCGGACGCTGGATGGGCGAGCAGCTGAGCCTGAGGCAATGGCTGGGCATCGCGGTGGGCCTCGCCGGCGTCACGCTGATCGTATGGCACAAGATCGACGTGCGCGAAGCCACGCTGGGTGCACTCGTCGCAGTCGGCGTTTCACTGGCCGGCGTCACCGCCGGCACGCTCTACCAGCGCACATGGTGCCCGGCGGTGGACCTGCGCGCCGCGGCCCTGCTGCAGTTTGTCGCAACCTTCGTGGTGCTGGCGCCGCTGGCGTGGTTCGTGGAAGGTACAACGGTACGCTGGTCGTGGCCGCTGGCTGCCGCGATCGTGTTCCTGGTTATCGGCGCCTCGATACTCGCCGTCAACGCGCTGCATGTGCTGATGCGGCGTGGGCAGGCCACGCGGGTCACCAGCCTGATCTACCTGACCCCGGTCTTTGCCGTGGGACTGGAACTCGCGATGTTCGGCGTGGTGCCGACGGCGATATCGCTCGCCGGCATCGTCATCACCTGCGCCGGCGTCGCCATGGTGTCGTGGCAGGCACGGCCGATACAGCGCTGAAACCGCGAAAAAAAACGGGGCGCAGGCGCCCCGTTTCCTGATTTTCCCTGGGGAAGCTTACTTGAGGTGCTTGTTGACCAGTTTGGTCATTTCGAACATCGACACCTGCTTCTTGCCGCCGAACACGTCTTTCAGCTTGTCATCGGCGTTGATGTTGCGGCGATTCTTGCTGTCCTGCAGGCCATGACGCTTGATGTAGGCCCAGATTTTCTTGGTCACTTCGGTGCGCGGCATTGCGCCGTTGCCGATCACGGCGCCCAGCGCGGCGCTCGGTTGCATCGGTTTCATGAATGCGGCATTGGGTTTGCGCTTCGCGCCGCTTTTCTTTTTCTTCGCGGCGGGTTTCTTGCTAGCCTTTTTCTTTGCAGCCATCGATTGATCTCCCGTTCAGGTCTGTCTGGTTTAAGTCCGGTTAGTCGGTTAGTCGCTTTGCCGTGGTGTTGCACGGTGTCGAGAGGATGCCGAGGGAAAATGGCTTTGTCAACGTTTTCAGAGAGGAAACGGGGTGCAGCGCGAGGGAGAAATTCGATGCGCGCCATTGCCGACGCAGGCCGGAATGAAATCCGTTTGTATCTCTGCCCGACTCGCCGCACAATAGCTGGCCCTGCGACGGTTGCTCCGGCGCCATGGCTGCGACGCAAGAGCAGAAACAAATCAATGACCTAGTCGAGGAACTTGAATTGTGTATCTGCAACAAACGACAGTTCTGCACCGATACCCTGACGTCGCCGCTTGGTGACACGCTGATGCGTATCCCCGGATAAACCATGCACCGCCATGGCCAGACAACTCTCCCTGTTTGAAGGCGATGCGCGTGCCGGTACGCCGCACCGCGCGATCACGCTTGGCGCGGCGCCGGTCGCCCAGGAAGTGCGTGACCTGGCCCGGCAGTTGCCGCCCGGGGTCCGGCTGGGAACTTCATCGTGGCATTTCCCGGGGTGGAAAGGACTGGTCTGGGCGGAAACGGCGGCTCCCGGCGACCTGTCGCGATACGGCCTCGCAGCCTATGCCCGGCACCCCCTGTTCCGCACCGTATGCGTCGACCGTGCGCTTTACGCGCCGCTGTCGGCACGACAATACGCGACCTACGCGCGGCAGGTTCCTGACGATTTCCGTTTCGTCATCAAGGCCCCCGGGCTGCTCACCAATCCGTGGCTGCAGGGCGAAAACGGCGCACGCGGCAAACCGAACGGGCAGTTTCTCGACGCCGCCTATGCCATCGAACAGTTCATCGAGCCCGTGCGCGCCGGGCTGGAAGCGACCGCCGGTCCCCTGCTGTTCCAGTTTCCGCCGCTCGGGCGCACTCTCACCCGCGCCCCCGAACGCTTCATCGCCCAGTTGCAGGAATTCCTTGCCCGGCTGCCGAAGGGTCCGCTCTACGCGGTCGAAATGCGCGACGACCGGATCATCAACCGGCGGTTTTTTGCCTCGCTCAAGGAAACCGGGGTCCGCTACTGTCTGGGTGTGCATCCGCGCATGCCGCCGGTGGCGGCGCAGGCCGCGGCGATGTCGGGTTTCGGTCCGGGACCGCTGATCATCCGCTGGAACCTGCACACCGCCTACAGCTATGAAGATGCGCGAATGCGTTTTACGCCGTTCGACCAGCTGGTCGATGAGGACAGCGCAACGCGCGAATCCATCGCGCGCCTGTGCCTGGCGACGCTTGCGGCGGGCCAGGAGTGCACGATCATCGCCAACAACAAGGCTGAAGGGTCGGCACCGCTGACGCTGATCAGGCTGGCGGAAGCCATAGTCACCGCGGCGCGCCATCGTGCGCAGGCGGACGAATGACGCCGGAAGCTATTTTTTCAGCCGGGCGGCGTACTTCCTGCGGAATTTCGCGACCTTGGGCGACACCACGTACTGGCAGTACGGCTGGCGCGGATTGCGTTCGAAATATTCCTGGTGGTACTTCTCGGCTTCGTAGAACCGCACCGCCGGCGCGATTTCAGTGACTATGGGATCGGCATAGGCTTTTTCAGCGGTCAGCCGGCGCACGGCATTCTGCGCGGCCGCCAGTTGCGCTGGCGAGTGGTAATAGATCACCGACCGGTACTGGGTGCCGACATCGTTGCCCTGCATGTTCAGCGTCGTCGGATCGTGGATCGTGAAAAACACGTCGAGCAGTTCATCGTAGCTGATGGTCGCGGGATCGAAAGTCACCCTGACGACCTCGGCATGGCCGGTATCCCCGCCGCAGATGTCCTCGTAGGTCGGATTGTCGGTATGCCCGCCGCTGTAGCCCGACTCGACCGAGGTGACGCCGGCCAGCCCGTCGAACACCGCCTCCAGGCACCAGAAACAGCCGCCGCCGAGCGTGGCGATTTCACCCGGGCCGGCCTTACCAGCTGCAGCGCTCATGATTTCAATCCTCGGGAAGCCACGATGCCGGTTGGTCGCGGCAAAACGCGGATCCTGACATTACGCGGAGTCACCGTGGTACCCCGTCACCCGCGCCACTTCATTGCGTGAACCGAGAATCACGCCCACGCGCTGGTGTAGTTTCGTCGGCTGCACGTCGAGGATGCGCTGGCGGCCGTTGGTCGCGGCACCGCCGGCCTGCTCGACGATGAACGCCATCGGATTGGCTTCGTACATCAGGCGCAGCCTGCCTTCCTTGTGTTTGGCGTCCTGTGGATACATGAATATGCCGCCGCGCGACAGGATGCGGTAGACGTCGGCAACCATGGAAGCCACCCAGCGCATGTTGTAGTCCTTGCCCAGCGGCCCGGTTTTACCGGCCAGGCATTCGTCGATGTAGCGTTTCATCGGGGCGCCCCAATTGCGCATGTTCGACATGTTGATGGCGAACTCCGCGGTATCGGCCGGGATTTCAATTTTCGGCTCGGTCAGCACCCAGCTGCCCATTTCGCGATCCAGCGTGAAACCGGCAACTCCGTTGCCGACGGTCAGCACCAGTATGGTGGACGGTCCGTAGACCGCGAATCCGGCAGCCACCTGCCGCGACCCGGGCTGCAGGAAAGCCTGCTCGTCGGGTTCGCAGCCCTCGGCGCAGCGCAACACCGAAAAAATGGTGCCTATCGATACGTTGACGTCGATGTTCGAAGAACCGTCGAGCGGATCGATCAGCAGCAGGAATTCGCCGCGCGGGTAACGGTTCGGGATCTGGTGCGGATGCTCCATTTCCTCGGAAGCCAGCGCGGCGAGGTGGCCGCCCCATTCATTGGCTTCCAGCAGCACTTCGTTGGAAATGACGTCGAGTTTTTTCTGCGCCTCGCCCTGCACGTTGTCGGTGCCGGCGCCGCCGAGTATGCCGGTCAGTGCGCCTTTGCTGACTGCATTGCCGATCGATTTGCAAGCGCGCGCGACGACTTCGATGAGCAGGCGCAACTCGGCCGACACCACGCCTTTTTCCCGTTGCTGCTCGACAAGATACTGCGTGAGTGTAATGCGCCGCATGCTTTCTCCACTAATGAACGATGACCGCCGTGCCGGGTCTACGAGCGTGGATTATCCGATATACTGGTTTTAACCGGGAGACTTGAGCAATGTCCATGATTTTCAAAGCTATTTTCCTGCGCCTCGCGATGGTGTGCGCCGTTCTGCTGCCGGTCTGCGCATACGCCCAGTCGGCGCCGGCGAAATTGCCCAAACCGATCCCCGGCACCGCGGTCGCCACTTTCGGCGGCGGCTGCTTCTGGTGCGTCGAGGAAGCGTTCGACAAGGTGCCCGGCGTCATCTCGACCACCTCGGGATACATGGGCGGGCGCATCAAGAATCCGACCTACCCGATGGTTTCCACCGGCGGCACCGGACACAATGAAGTCGTGCAGGTCGCCTACGATCCGGCAAAGGTCAAATACGCGCAATTGCTGGACGCGTTCTGGCGCAACATCGATCCCACCCAGTTCAACGGCCAGTTCTGCGACTACGGTTCACAGTACCGCAGCGAAATCTTTTATCACGACGACGGGCAGCGCAAGGCTGCTGAAGATTCAAAAACCGCGCTGATGAAAAACAAGCCGTTCAAGGGGGAAATCCGCACCATCATCACCCGCGCCGCAGAGTTCTACCCCGCCGAGGAATACCACCAGGATTACTACAAGAAAAATCCGATCCGCTACAAATACTACAAGACAGGCTGCGGCCGTGAGGCGCGACTGAAGGAAATTTGGGGCACGCGCTGACGCTGCATTGCCCCCCATGACCCGCCGCCTGCTGCTGGTCGGCGGCGGCCACAGCCACGTCGAAGTCATCCGCCGCTGGGGCCTGGATCCCGAACCTGGGGTGGCTGTCACGCTGCTCAGCCCCGACCGCCACACGCCCTACTCCGGCATGCTGCCTGGTTTCATCGCCGGGCATTACCGGTTCGGGGATTGCCATATCGATCTCGACAACCTGTGCCGCCGGTCCGGCGTGGCACGCGTTGAAAACGCGCTCAGTGCCATCGATTTGGCGCGCCGTACCGTGCAATGCGAAGGCGGCTCGGAACACGCCTATGACATCGTGTCCCTGGATACCGGTTCGACGCCGGTCCTGGCACCCATCCCGGGCGCCACGGAATTCGGCATCCTGGTAAAACCCGTTGCGCGGTTTCTCGAGCACTGGGCGGCGCTGCGCGCAGCCGCCGGCACTGCGACTCCGGACATTGCCGTCGTCGGCGCCGGCGCGGCGGGCGTGGAGGTGACGCTGGCCATGCAATACCGCATCCATGCCGACGGCGGGCGGGCGCATTTCACGCTGGTCAGCGACGGCCCGACGATCCTTGCATCGCATCCGGCCGGCGTGCAGCAACGTTTCGCGGCGATACTGCGTGCGCGCGGCATCACTGTCCGTTTGCAGGCGCCGGTACAAGGCGCCGAGGAATACGGCTTGCGGCTCGCAGGCGGTGAACGTCTGCGCGCGGATCATGTGATCTGGATTACCGGCGCTGCTGCGCCGGCATGGGCGCACGACTGCGGGCTGCAGACCGATGCCGCGGGATTCATCGCCGTCGACGCACACCTGCAATCGCTGTCGCATCCCGGCGTATTCGCCGCCGGCGATGTCGCCACGATGACCGCCACGCCGCACCCGAAATCCGGTGTCTACGCAGTACGCCAGGGGCCGCCGCTCGCCGAAAATCTGCGCCTCGCGCTGCGCGGCGCACCGTTGCTGCGTTATCACCCGCAACGCATGGCACTGGCGCTGATCAGCACCGGTGACCGTTGCGCCGTTGCCTCCTACGGGCCGCTGTCTGTCTGGGGCAACTGGGTATGGCGCTGGAAGGATCGCATCGACACCGCTTTCATGCGGCGTTACCGCATGACGGCGCAGGACGCCCTACGGGAATAACTGCAAGATATTGATTTTATTGATATTTATTGCACGGTGACGCGTGCAAACTTGCGCTTGCCAACCTGCAGTACAACACTGGCCCCGCGCGCCAGTTTCAGCGACTTGTCGCTGATTTTTTCGCCGTCCATCCTGACCCCGCCCTGGGCTAGCATGCGCAGCGCATCGGAAGTACTCGCCGTCAGGCCCGCCTGCTTGAGCACCGCGGCAATGGCGAGGCCGCCATCTTCAGCGCTGAGTTTCACTTCCGGCAGGTCGGCGGGAATTTCGTCGCGGCTGAAACGCGCCTCGAAATCGGCCAGCGCGCTGCGCGCGGCTTCGCCGCCGTGAAAACGGCCGACGATCTCCTGCGCAAAAGCCACCTTGATGTCGCGCGGATTGCGCCCGGCGGACACCTCGGTGCGCCACTTGCGGATGGTTTCCAGCGGTTCGAACGACAGCAGTTCTATGTAACGCCACATCAATTCGTCGGAAACCGACATCAGCTTGCCGAACACCTCACCGGGCCGTTCCTGGATGCCGACATAATTGCCCAGCGATTTCGACATCTTGTTGACGCCGTCCAGACCTTCGAGCAGCGGCATGGTCAATATGCACTGCGGCGCCTGCCCGTGGTGTTTCTGCAGTTCACGCCCCATCAGCAGGTTGAATTTCTGGTCGGTGCCGCCGAGTTCGATGTCGGCCTTCAGCGCAACGGAGTCGTAGCCCTGCACCAGCGGATAGAGGAACTCGTGGATGGCGATCGGCTGGTTGGCCTTGTAGCGTTTTGAAAAATCGTCGCGCTCGAGCATGCGCGCGACCGTGTGCGATGCGGCAAGCTTGATCATGTCCGCCGAACTCATACGGTCCATCCAGCTGGAATTGAACACTACCTCGGTGCGCGACTTGTCGAGTATCCGGAACACCTGTTCGGTATAGGTTTGGGCGTTGCACGCGATTTCTTCCCGCGTCAGCGGCGGCCGGGTCGCATTCTTGCCGGTCGGGTCGCCGATCATGCCGGTGAAATCCCCGATCAGGAACAGCACGTGGTGCCCGAGTTCCTGGAACTGGCGCAGTTTGTTGATCAGCACGGTATGGCCCAGGTGCAGGTCGGGGGCTGTAGGATCGAAACCCGCCTTGACCCGCAGCGGGCGTCCCGTCTGCAGTTTTTCGCGCAATTCCGGTTCGCGCAGCAATTCGTCGCAACCGCGGCGGATGATGTCAATCTGGCGGTCGATCGCGGTCATGCCCGGGTCCGATCATCGGCAATGCCCGGGTTTTCCGGCGACCCGGATTCTGCTAAGCTCGTGGCTGAAAAATGCTTGTAAATCATAAGGGAAGCGCAACTTGAC
Source organism: Burkholderiales bacterium (assembly GCA_049433545.1). GTDB lineage: Bacteria > Pseudomonadota > Gammaproteobacteria > Burkholderiales > SG8-41. The sequence continues at coordinate 14,946 of JBMTEY010000043.1, forward strand.
GGCGCCATTCGCGATTCTAGCGCAAAAGCTTTCAAGCTGGCTCCGCAACAGCACGCTGCGGCGGCTGGTACTGGCACTGGCACTGCCTTTCGTCGGCATGATGGCCGCATTCGGCATCGCGCCCGATACTGTCACCGATAAAATCGAGCGCAGCCCGGTCGTCGAGAACGTCACGCTGCAGCTGCCGCCGGCCGCCGATCCGCAGCAGGAAACCTACTGGCGCGAAACCCGCGTCGAACGCGGCGACACCATCGCCTCCATCCTGCAGCGGCTGCAGGTCGACGAAGCCAGCGCCTCGCTGCTGTTGCGCCACAGCCGCCAGGCCCGCGCGCTGTACCGGCTGATTCCCGGTCGTACCGTGCGCGCCCACACCACCGGCGCCGGCCAGTTGCTGGCCCTGCGCTACCTGAACGGCACCGATCTGCTGAAAATCGACAATGAGCGCGATGAACTGAAAATATGGGAAGGCCCCGCCGACGTCGAAACCCGGGTCCTGATGGGCAGCGGTGAAATCAAGTCATCGCTTTTCGCCGCCACCGATGCCGCCGACATGTCCGATGCCGTTGCCGTGCAGATTGCCGAGGTTTTTTCCACCGACATCGACTTTCACCGCGATCTGCGCAAAGGCGACCGTTTCGCCGCGATCTACGAGGTGCAATACCACCAGGGCGAGCCAGTGAAAACCGGGCGCCTGCTGTCGGCCGAATTCGTCAACCAGGGCAAGACCTTCCACGCGGTATGGTTCGAAAACGCCGAAGGCCAGGGCGGTTATTACACGCTCGACGGCAAGAACATCCGCAAGGCGTTCCTGCGCTCGCCGCTGGAATTTTCGCGGATCAGCTCCGGCTACACCAATGCCCGCTTCCACCCGGTGCTCAAGACCTGGCGGGCGCACAAGGGCATCGACTACGCCGCACCGACCGGCACCCGCGTCAGGTCCACCGGCAACGGCATCGTCGATTTCGCAGGCAGGCAGGGCGGATACGGCAACCTCGTCGTTGTCCGCCACCAGTCCAAGTACACCACCTGGTACGGCCATTTGTCGCGAATCGCCGTGCGCAAGGGCCAGCGCGTGTCGCAGGGCGAAGTGATCGGCTATGTCGGCAGCACCGGCCTCGCCACCGGCCCCCACCTACACTACGAATTCCGCATCAACAACATCCACCAGAATCCGCTGCGGGTCGCCATGCCACCGGCGCCGCCGCTGGCGCCCCAGTACCGCACCGCGTTCGACGACACCGCGCGCCCGATAGCGGAACGCCTGTCGCTGTTGCGCGAAATACGCACCACATCCGTTCAGTAACACCCGATGACCGGCCTGTACCTCGGGTTGATGTCGGGCACCAGCATGGACGGCATCGATGCCGTGCTGGCATCCGACGATGCCGGCCCGCGGGTGCTCAGCCACATCCATCACCCGTTTTCCCCGGCGCTGCGTGAAACGCTGATGGCGTTGAATGCCTCCGGCAGCGACGAACTGCATCGTGCCGCGCAGGCCGCCAATGCCGTGGCCATGGGATATGCGGCGGCGATCAGCGCGCTGCTGGTGCAGACCGGGAAATCGGCTGCGGATGTCACCGCGGCGGGCTGCCACGGCCAGACCGTGCGCCACCACCCCGGTGCGGGTTACACGTTGCAGCTGCTCAACGGCGCCTTGCTGGCGGAACTGTCGGGCATCCGCATCGTCTGCGATTTCCGCAGCCGTGATATCGCCGCCGGCGGCACAGGCGCGCCGCTGGTGCCGGCGTTCCACCATGCCGTGTTCTCGCATCCGCAACGCTCGCGCGCGATCGTCAACATCGGCGGCATGGCAAACATCACCTGCCTGCCTGCGGGCGGCGAGGTCTCGGGTTTCGACTGCGGACCTGGCGGCGCGCTGATGGACGGCTGGATCATGGCGCACCAGCACAGCGCCTACGATGCCGGCGGCGCGTGGG
>JBMTEY010000044.1:0-16752 GCA_049433545.1 Burkholderiales bacterium
CGCGCCGGCACTGATAGATCACCTCGTACGCTTTTTCCGCAACGGCGTCATCCATCAGGCAGGCCACCGCCTCGACGAAATCGCGCGGCGCTTCCGCGATCATCAGGTCAGTGACCCAGGCATGCACCACGCCCTGGCGCTGCGCATCAGGCATTGCCAGCAGCCGCTGCAGCGTCGCGTTGATGGTTTCATCTTCGCAGGCCGCCTTCAGCAGGCCGACGAAACCTTCGATGTCGGCGACCGAACGCCGGGTGGGTGTGGTCATGGCGGCATTCTAGTCACCGGGCGTAAACCCGGGCGAATGCTCCATATCTTATTGATTTTATTGATATAAATTATCGCTTATAATGCGCCCCTCGAAACGCCAGTCGCATCCTGCGGCGGCGGCAACCCAGGCACCAGATGAGCATCGACAAGGAAGTTTCCCGGCGGCGCACCTTCGCGATCATTTCGCACCCGGACGCCGGCAAGACCACGCTGACCGAAAAGCTGCTGCTGTTCGCCGGTGCGATCCACATTGCCGGCAGCGTGAAGTCGCGCAAGGCCTCGCGCTACGCGACTTCCGACTGGATGGAAATCGAGAAGCAGCGCGGCATCTCGGTGGCGAGCTCGGTGATGCAGATGGAATTCCGCGACTGCGTGATCAACCTGCTGGACACGCCGGGCCACCGCGACTTTTCCGAAGATACCTACCGCGTGCTGACCGCAGTCGATGCCGCGCTGATGGTGATCGACGCCGCCAACGGCATCGAGCCGCAGACGCTGCGACTGCTGCAGGTGTGCCGCGCGCAGAACACGCCGGTAATCACCTTCATTAACAAGATGGACCGCGAGGTGCGCGAACCCACCGACCTGGTGGATGAAATCGAACGCACGCTGGGCATGCCGGTCGTGCCCTGCACCTGGCCCGTAGGCATGGGAAAGCAGTTCAAGGGCGTGTTCGACCTGCGCGCCGACCGCATGCGCGTGTTCACTGCGGGCGAGGACCGCGTCGGCGAGGACGATGAAATCATCGCCGGCATCGACAACCCGGAGATCACCGCACGTTTCGGCGATACCTTTGCCCACGCGCGCCAGGAAATCGAGCTGGTGCAGGGCGTATCGCCTGAATACAACCGCGAAGAGTTCCTTGCCGGCAAACAGACGCCACTGTTCTTCGGTTCTGCGATCAACAACTTCGGCGTGCGCGAGGTGCTCGACGCGGTGGTCGATTTCGCGTCGCCGCCGCGGCCGCACAAGGCGCTGCAGCGTGAGGTGACGCCGCAGGAACCCAAATTCTCCGGCGTGGTGTTCAAGATCCAGGCCAACATGGACCCGGGCCATCGCGACCGCGTCGCCTTCATCCGCATCTGCTCCGGCCGCTTCGAGCGCACGATGCGCCTGAAGAACTGCCGCACCGAAAAATTCTTCCGGCCGAGTTCAGTCGTATCTTTTCTGTCCCAGCGCCGTGAGCAGGTCGAGGACGCGTACGCTGGCGACATCATCGGAATCCCCAACCACGGCGTGCTGCAGCTCGGCGACACGCTGACCGAGGGCGAGGACCTGCAGTTCACCGGCCTGCCGTTTTTTGCGCCGGAGCTGTTCCAGACCGTCGAAGTCGCCGATCCGCTGCGCAGCAAGCAACTGAAAACGGGCCTCGCGCAACTGGGCGAGGAAGGCGCGATCCAGGTGTTCAAGCCGGTCGCCGGCAGCCTGCTGCTGCTCGGCGCCGTCGGGCAACTGCAATTCGAGGTGGTCGCCCACCGTCTCAAGCATGAATACGGCTGCGAGGCGCGCATGGCGCCGGCGCGTTATGTCGCGGCACGCTGGGTGACCTGCGATGACGAGCGCGAGCTGCAGCGCTTCATCGACGCCAATTCACACCGCGTCGCGCATGACGCTGTCGGCGCGCCGGCCTTCCTCGCCGGAAACTCGATCGAGATCGATGTTGCGCAGGAGCAGTGGCCGAAAATCAGCTTCCACGCGCTGAGGGAACACGCGGGACTGATTTTCCACTCCAACGCCGCGGTCTAGGCCGCCTATTTGCCCGTGACTTCCGCCGTCCAGCGCATGATTTCGTCGATGGCGGCAACCGGCGCGTTCAGGTGGTCGGCGTCGGGCTCGTACAGCCGGGTCAGCGGGTTGCGGGGCAGCGCGCCGAACATGGTGTGCTTGGTCCGTTTCAGGCCCGGGTAATCGTCGGTCGGCGCCACGAACAGCACCGGCACGTTTGTCGGCAGCGCCTGTGACGACTTGAGCTGGTTCATCGCGCCGTCGGGATCGAACCAGGTCAGGTAGACCGCCGCCGTGGTGTGCACGTTGAGCATGCCTTTCGAGCCCTCGAAATCGTTGAACATCGCGCGTTCGTCGCCCTTGCCCCCGGCGACCATCAGGCGTGCCCGGTTCATCGAGTCGCCGAGTTTTTCGCGGAACAGGTTAGAGGCGACGCTGCCGCCCGGTGCGATCAGTATTGCGCCGTCGACCGGGTGTTTTCCGGCGTAATACACAGCGAACACGCCGCCCTGGCTGTGCCCGGCGACGAACACCTTCTTTGCGCCCTTGGCGCGCAGGTCGTCGAGCGCCGCCCTGACTTCCTGTTCGGCAGTCGCGACGTCCCGGTCGTAGTCGCGTCGTCCCGACCACGGCATCTCGAGGTTGGCCACCAGCAGGCCCTTGCGTTCCAGGCCGTCGGCAAACGGCGCGATGAAGCGGGTGGACGGCGAGCCGCCCTTGCCGTGCATGACGACGATGCCGATTTTCGGCTTGTCCTGCGCGATGGCGGTCGCGGACGGCAGCAGGCCGCAGAGGGCGGCGGCGGTGATGGCCAGGCAATACCTTGCGAGTCTGCGCATGATTCCTCCCCTTGGTCCGGCGGCAAGTCTAGCGCTTTTGCGGCCCGGCCGGGTGGTCAGGCCAGTTCGCCGAATATCCTGCGCACCGCGGCGACGCGGGCCTTGAGTTCCGGGATTTTGTCCTCGATGCGCAGCCGGTCCTGGCCGGCGAGCCGGTAGTTTTTCTTCTTCTGGATCAGCTGGATGATTTTCAGCGGCTCGATCGGCGGGTTGGGCACGAACTGCAGCTGGATCGCGTTCTCGCTGGCGTCGATGCGCGCAATGCCCAGCGGCCTGCCGAGGATGCGCAGGCGGTGACTGTCGATCAGCGTCCGCGTCGCTTCGGGCAGTTCACCGAAGCGGTCGATCAGTTCCTCCTGCAGCAGCTGCAGCTGGTCTTCGCTGTCGCAGTTGGCGAGCCGCTTGTAGAGCACCAGCCGCTCGTGCACGTCGTTGCAGTAGGCGTCGGGCAGCAGCGCCGGCGCGTGCAGGTTGATCTCGGTGGTGACGCCCAGCGGCGCGTTGAGGTCCGGTTCGCGGCCTTCCTTCAGCGATTTCACCGCGGTGTCGAGCATCGCGCAGTAGAGGTTGAAGCCGACTTCCTGCATCTCGCCCGACTGCGAATCGCCGAGCACCTCGCCGGCGCCGCGGATTTCGAGGTCGTGCATGGCGAGGAAGAACCCGGAGCCCAGCTCCTCCATCGATTGGATCGCCTCCAGGCGTTTTTTCGCATTGGAAGTGATGTTGCCCTCGTCGGGCAGCAGCAGGTAGGCGTAGGCCTGGTGGTGTGAGCGGCCGACGCGTCCGCGCAGCTGGTGCAGCTGGGCGAGGCCGAAACGGTCGGCACGGTTGATGATGATGGTGTTGGCAGTGGGGATGTCGATGCCGGTTTCGATGATGGTGGTGCACAGCAGAACGTTGAAGCGGCCCTGGTAGAAGTCGCGCATCGCCAGTTCCAGCTCGCGTTCGCGCATCTGGCCGTGGGCGATGCGGATGCGCGCCTCGGGCAGCAACCGCGTCAGTTCTTCTTCGACGTTGCGGATGGTGTCGATGTCGTTGTGCAGGAAATACACCTGGCCGCCGCGTTTCAGTTCGCGCAGCACCGCCTCGCGGATCAGTGACTTCGAATGGCGGGCGACGAAAGTCTTGATGGCGAGGCGTCGCTGCGGTGCGGTGGCGATCACCGAGAAGTCGCGCAGGCCTTCCAGCGACATCGCCAGCGTCCGCGGGATCGGCGTCGCGGTCAGCGTCAGCACGTCGACCTCGGCGCGCAGCGCTTTGAGCTGTTCCTTCTGGCGCACGCCGAAGCGGTGCTCCTCGTCGATGATCACCAGCCCGAGGTTCTTGAACTTGACGTCGCGGCTCACCAGCTTGTGGGTGCCGATGGCGATGTCGATGCGGCCCTCGGCCAGCCCCTTCAGCGCGTCAGTGGTTTCCTTCGCCGAACGGAAACGCGACAGTTCGGCGATTTTCACCGGCCATTCGGCAAAGCGGTCGGAGAAGGTATTGAAGTGCTGCTCGGCGAGCAGGGTCGTCGGCACCAGCACGGCGACCTGCTTGCCGTCGGCCACCGCCACAAACGCAGCCCTCAGGGCGACCTCGGTCTTGCCGAAGCCGACGTCGCCGCACACCAGGCGGTCCATGGGCTTGAGGTTCTTCAGGTCTTCAATCGTGGCGTTGATCGCTGCGGCCTGGTCGGGCGTCTCCTCGAACGGGAAGCCCTCGGCGAAGGCTTCGTAGTCGTGCGGCTTGAGGTTGAAGGCATAACCCTCGCGCGCCGCGCGCTGCGCATAGAGCGCCAGCAGTTCCGCGGCGGTATCGCGCACCTGCGCCGCGGCCTTCTTTTTCGCCTTGTCCCACTGGCCGCTGCCCAGCTGGTGCAGCGGCGCCTGTTCGGGCGCCGCGCCGCTGTAGCGGCTGATCAAATGCAGGCTCGACACCGGCACGTAGAGCTTGTCGGCGTTGGCGTATTCCAGCGTCAGGAACTCGGTGGCGCCTTCGCCCAGATCCATGCTCTGCAGGCCGAGGTAGCGGCCGATGCCGTGGGTTTCGTGCACCACCGGATCGCCGACCTTGAGCTCGGAGAGGTCGCGCAGCATGCCTTCGGGCGAAGTGCGTTTGGCGTCGCGCACCGCGCGCTGCCGCACCTGTGCGGAGTAGAGCTCGTTCTCGGTAACGACCGCAATGCGCGCGGCGCTGTCAATGTATCCGGCGTGCAGCGGCGCCACGCCCAGCGCGAAACGCGCATCCTGCGCATTGAACTGTGCCCAGTCCGCGGCCTGCGCCGGCTTCAGTCCGTACTCGGCGAAATATTCGAGCATGGTTTCGCGGCGGCCCGGTGTTTCGGAGAGCACCAGCACGCGGCCGTCGTAGCCGTTCACGAAATCCCGCAGCCGGTGCAGCGGATCGTCGGCGCGGCGCTCGACGTTCAGCGGCGGCAGTGCGGCGGTGGCGGATTCGTCATGCAAGTTATTGTTTTTATTGTTATTTTCCGCTGCCTCCGCAGGCGAGCCGGCGACCGGCGTTGACGCAGCACGCAGGTCGATGCGCGCAAACGGCTTGATCGCGCCGAAGAACGCATCCTCGGTGAGGAACAGTTCCTGCGGCGGCAGCACCGGATTGGCGAGATCGCCGCGCACCATCGCGTGGCGGCCGCGGGTGTCGGCCCAGAATTCGTCGATGGCCTCGGTGATGCCGGGGCGCAGGCACACCGTGGTGCCCTGCGGCAGGTAATCGGTGATCAGCGCGGTGCTGTCGAAAAACAGCGGCAGGAAATATTCGATGCCCGCGGTCGGTATGCCTTTGGACACATCCTTGTAGACCTTGCTGCGTGACGGGTCACCCTCGAAGCGTTCGCGGAAACGCTGGCGGAAGGCGGTGCGAGCGGCCTCGTCCAGAGGGAACTCGCGCGCCGGTAGCAGCCGCACTTCCGGCACCTTGATGATCGTGCGCTGGCTGTCGACGTCGAAACTGCGGATGGAATCGATGACATCGTCGAAGAGGTCGATGCGGTAGGGCAGCGGGCTGCCCATCGGGAAGAGGTCGATCAGCCCGCCGCGGAAACTGTATTCGCCGGGCGCCACCACCTGGGTGACGTGGTTGTAGCCGGCGAGCGTCAGTTGCAGGCGCAGCGCATCGGCGCCGAGCCGCGCGCCCTGGCGGAAATAAAAGGTGTTGGCGGTGATGTAATCCACCGGCGCGAAGCGGTAGAGCGCGGTGGTCACCGGTACCAGCGCGATGTCGAAATCGCCGCGCGCGATCTCGCACAGCGTGGCAAGCCGTTCCGACACCAGGTCGTGGTGCGGCGAGAAATGGTCCCAGGGCAGGGTTTCCCAGTCGGGCAGCAGGTGCACGCGCAGCTGAGGCGCGAAGAACGGGATCTCGGCGAGCAGGCGCTGTGCCTGCCACGCCGACTCGGTGATCACCAGCAGCGGACGAGCGCGTGCCGCCAGCGCGGCGAGCGCCGGCGCATCACTGGAACCCTGCAGCAGTGCAGTGCTTGCGCGCTGCCCCGGTGCGGGCAGCTGGAGGGATGACATCAGATGCGGACTTGCAAAATGCCGACTTGCGAAGGGCGCTATTATAAACGCGGCTCCCTGATTTTCCCGTGGAATTCACCATGAAAAACCTGCTGTTGCGCATTACATTTTTGTTGCTCGCGGTGTCATGGACGGCGGCCGTCACCGCGCAGACCATCAAATCCGAAAAACACGAATTTCGCATCGTCACCCTCGTGCGCGGGCTGCAGAGTCCGTGGTCCATCGCCTTCCTGCCTGACGGTCGCATGCTGGTGACTGAGCGTGCAGGCCGGCTGCGCATCGTCGGCAAGGATTTCAAACTGGATCCGAAACCGGTCGAAGGCCTGCCGGAGATCGTCGCCAGCGGCCAGGGCGGCCTGCTCGACGTGGTGCTGCATCCGCAGTTCGACAAGAACGGCTGGATCTACTGGTCGTATAACGCCCCGGGGTCCGGCGGCTGGGGCACGGCGCTGGCGCGCGGCAAACTCAATGGTTATCACATGACCGAGGTGCAGGTCCTGTTCAGCATGGAACCCAAGACCCGCGCCGGCCACCACTTCGGCGGGCGCATCGTCTTCGACAACAAGGGCCATGTTTTCCTGACCCTCGGCGACCGCGGCGACATGCCGCGCGCGCAGAAGATGGACGACCACGCCGGTTCGGTGATCCGCCTGCACGACGACGGCCGCGTGCCGAAGGACAATCCATTTATGAAGCAGGCCAACGCGAAGCCGGAGAAATTCACGCTGGGCAACCGCAACATGCAGGGGGCTGCATTGCATCCGCAGACCGGCGAGCTGTGGACCCACGAACACGGCCCGCAGGGCGGCGACGAAGTGAACGTGATGCGTCCAGGCCGCAACTACGGCTGGCCGGTGATCACCTACGGCGTCAATTACGGCTGGGGCACGAAAATCGGCGAAGGCACTGCCAAGCCCGGCATGGAGCAGCCGCTGCACGTCTGGGTGCCGTCGATCGCACCCTCGGGCATGGCGTTCTACAGCGGCGATAAATTTCCGAATTGGAAAGGCAATATCCTGATCGGCGCGCTGCGCGACGAAATGCTGGTGCGGCTCGAATTGAATGGCGAAAAGATTGTGCGCGAGGAACGCATGATCAAGGGCGAGATCGGGCGCATCCGCGATGTGCGGGTGGGGCCGGATGGGTCGGTGTATCTGCTGACGGATGAGCGTGATGGGGTGGTGGTGAGGTTGGAGGTGGTGAAATAAAATAATAAATTAAATCATATACTTACTGTAATATTAATGCTGGATTTTAGAGGGGGGAATTCGAATCAGGTATGGTGCCTTGCTGGTGCAAAATCTCCACTGAATATCAACTGATACGCGTTAGGTTTTTTCGGAGGTACAGCCATTGCTTTGGGTAATAGTGGAGTTCGCAACATTCATCGCCGCAACATTGCTGGCTCTATTCGCTTACCTAAAAGATACTCAGAATCTCGCGGCATTCTGGACCATCATTTCTGTCATTCTGCTGGGTGTGGGAATTGCAAGGCGTGCAAAAGAGGGTCATGACAGAACTAAACGAATAGAAGTTGCTAACAAACTCGCTGCTTTTATCGAGCATGGAAATAAACTTTTAGAGCGATCTGCTGAAAGTCCTTTGCCCATCAAGGAGCACAACGATTGGGTCGACGAAATTGAGAGATATTTGATTGGTGCAGATAAACGTTATTGGGTAACAAAGTTAAATGATTTCAGTGGTTATACTTTCTATTCGGATGGTTCTCCTAAATCAGAATACGAAAATAGTATTAGCGGGAGAAAGCGCCGGCTCCATGAGTTTATCAATGCCTTGGGTATCTAGAATAATCAGGGGCAGACCACGTTTTTAATATGACATCCGCTGCTTTCCCCGATTCCCGCTACCTGATCACCGCACCCGAACTGGCGTCCCGCCTCAACGACGTCACGCTGGTCGACCTGCGTCCCGCCGAGGACTTCGCCGTCGGCCACATTCCCGGCAGCACCCACGTCGACATCTATGGTGTCAGCCTCAATGATTCGTCCGAGGCGCCGCTGAATTCATTCCTCGCGATTTTCCGCGTGCTGTTCGGTTCGCGCGGCGTGCGCGCCGACCGGCCGGCGGTGATCTACGACCACGAGTCCGGCGAGCGCGCGGCGCGGGCGGTGTGGCTGCTGGCGGTGCTGGGGCATCCGGACGTGCGCATCCTCGACAGTGGCACCCACGCCTGGCTGGCGGCGGGGAAGAAATTGGTGCGCCTCACCGAAGCGCCGCCGCCGGTCGATCCCACCCGAGCGCCGCCGACCCCGCCGCCGTTTCGCGGCACCATGAACATGGATCTGCTGGCGACGCGTTTCGACGTGCATAAAGCGATCGGCAATGACCAATATGCCATCGTCGACGTGCGCCGCGAGACCGAATACCGCGGCACCGAAAAGCGCGCGCGCCGCGTCGGCACGATACCCGGCGCTGTGCACGTGTTCTGGCGTGAGCATCTCGATGCGAACGGCGCATTCCGCAAGCCGGACGAAATCCGCGCGCTGTATACATCGCGCGGCGTGACCCCGGACAAGACCGTGATCCTGGTGTGCCACGGCGGCTACCGCTCGGCGAGCACCTTCATTGCGCTAAAGTCGCTGGGCTACCCCGACGTGCGCAACTACGTCGCGGCCTGGGGCGAGTGGGGCAACCGCGACGATTCGGTGATCGTCATCCCTCCGGCCTAGCGCTCAACGCTGCTCGAAGCGGTCGAAGAGATAAAGCAGCGAGGCGACGATGGCGGAAGTCGGCGGACCTGCGAAGGGGTGCAGCAGGCAGGCGAGGATGGGCGCGACCAGTATCAGGTGGCGCAGCGCCCAGCTGTAGAGGATGCCGGCGCGGCGCACGTATTTAACGCCGGTAAGATGCCACTGCCGGCGCTCCTCGGAGCCGACGGGGATCGAGCCGATGAAGCTGATGTGGTTGTAATAACGCACCGACATCGCCGAGGACACCAGCGACGCAAACAGCAGGCCCAGCAGCACCAGTTCCAGCGTCATGCGCGCGGTCAGGTGCGGAATCCCGGTCGTGGTGTTGCTGAAGGTCGCGTTGAGCGAAGGCGCGGCCAGCGTCACGGTGCCCATCAGTCCCAGCACGGCGGTCGAAGCCAGCATGGCGGCCGACATCAGCGAGTTGCGCAGGGACTGCACGGCGAGGATTTCGGAGCCTGACTGGCGGGAGATGGCCTCGAACCACTGTTCGCGCAGCCGCGCGTGGGCGGTGCGCGAGAGGCGGGCGGGATCGCGGCGGCCTTTCCAGAATTGCGTGGTTTCGTAGATCAGCAGGATGCTTACCGTGGTCAGCACGGCCATCCAGGTTGACAGGTTTTGGGTCATCAAGTGCTCCGGGAGTTACTGGGGTGACAGCAGAAGCGCGACGATGTTCAATTTGTGGCTGACGCGGTCGGCAGGGGTCACTTCTTTATTGTGCGCTACCGGCTGTGATGAATTCGTGGAGCAAGGCCTGTTAAAATAATTAATAAAATCAAATAGATATGGTTATTACGATTGATCTGGCACTGCAACTGCTGTCGCTGTGCGTATTGCTCGCCGCTGCGGAAACCCTGCACGGGATCTTCCGCGCGGCGGTGCTGGTGCCGCGCATCGGCAAGAAGCTGGCGCTGAAGGTGGCCATCGTCACGGGCTCGCTGCTGGCCTTCGTCCTGTGCTGGTGGCGGGTGCCGGCGCTGGGCGTTGTCGCTACGGGGCCGCTGCTTGCCATCGGCGGCGTACTCGCGGTGTTCATGGCGGCCTTCGACATCCTGCTCGGGCGCTGGCTGCTGAAGCGCCCCTGGTCGCGGGCATTCGAGGACTTCAATCCCGCCGGCGGCAACTACCTGCTGTTCGGCATCGTGCTGCTGGCGGTGTTTCCGCTGATCGTGATGCGGCTGCAATAGGCCCGGCCCTGCAACCGGGCTCTGAAGGAACGCAGCTCAAAGAGACTGTTCAGCGCCGCAGCCACATGCGGCCGCAGGGCATGACGTCCGGCATCGGGACGCGGGCCCGCGATGCGGAGTTTACGGTTTGGTAAGGTAGTCTGCCTGCGCCTTGTTGGTCCGGCGCCGCTGGGCTATGTTACGGGCCGGATTGCACATGAAAATACTGCTGATCGAGGATGACGCGCACACCGCAACGTTCGTGGCGAACGGGCTGCGCGAGCACGGCCACGTGGTCGAGCACTCGTCCAGCGGCCGCGACGGCCTGTTCCTGGCTTCCGGCGGCGGCCATGACGTGATGATTATCGACCGCATGCTGCCGGTGGTCGACGGGCTGACCATCGTGAAAACGCTGCGCGGCGCGAAAGTGCGTACGCCGGTGCTGCTGCTGACGACGCTGGGCGGGGTCAACGACCGCGTGGACGGTCTGGAAGCCGGCGCCGACGATTACCTGACCAAGCCCTTTGCGTTTGCCGAACTGCTGGCACGGGTCAACGCGCTGGCGCGGCGCCCGCCGATGGCCGGTGAATCGACGGCGTTGCAGGTCGCCGACCTGGAACTGAATCCGCTCAAGCGCACCGTGACCCGCGCCGGCAAACGGATAGACCTGCAGCCGCAGGAATTCCGGCTGCTCGAATACCTGATGCGCCATGCCGGGCAGGTGGTCACCCGCACCATGCTGCTGGAAAACGTCTGGGAATTCCATTTTGATCCGCACACCAGCGTGGTTGAAACGCACATCAGCCGGCTGCGCGCGAAAGTCGACCGGGACTTCGACCGGGACCTGATTCACACCGTGCGCGGCTCCGGGTACACGCTTGACGCCGCCCAGTAATTTTCTGCGCAGCACGAGTTTCCGCCTGCTGGCCCTGTATGCCACCATTTTCGGGGCATCGGTGGCCATCCTCTTCCTGATCGTCTACTGGATCGCGCTGGCCGCGCTCGACCAGCAGCTTTTTGATTCGGTGGAGCGTGAAAAGGAAGTGCTTAGCGAACTCTATCGCGGCGGCGGGCAGGACCGTCTGGTGCGCGCGATCCAGCTGCGGGTGGCCGACCTGCGGCCGCCGCGCCGCTACTACCTGCTGCAGGACAAGACCGGAGAGCGCATTGCCGGAAACATGTTCCCGATGAAAAAGCTGGTTGAAGGCACGATGAAGCTGCCCATCACTGCGCTTTATCCCAACCGTGTCGCCAGAAAGAGCGATCAGACGGACGTCTACCCGGTCGTGGTCAGCGGCGCCTTCCTCGACAACGGTGAATACCTGCTGGTGGGCGAGAACCACTATCGCGCGCAGAAGGCGCAGGAAGCGATCGTGCGGGCATTCGGCTGGGGCATTGCGATCATGGTGCTGCTGGCCGCGGCGGGCGGCGCCGCTCTGGGCGGCGGTTTCCTGCGCCGCATCGAAAGCATCAACCGCACCACGCGTTCCATCATGGACGGCGACCTCTCGCAACGGGTGCCCACGCGCAGCGGCGGCGACGAGATGGACCAGCTCGCGGTCAACCTCAATGCCATGCTCGACCGCATCCAGGCGCTGATGGAAAGCCTAAAGCAGGTTTCGGACGACATTGCCCATGACCTGCGCACGCCGCTAAGCCGCCTGCGGCACCGGCTGGAACTTGCGCGCGAAAACGCGGGAGCCGACGTCGAACCGGTGATCGAGCAGTCGATCGCCGAACTCGACGCCATACTCGGCACGTTTTCGGCGCTGCTGCGCATCGGCCAGATCGAGTCCGGGGCGCGCCGCGCCGCCTTCACCAGCGTGGACCTGGGGCAGATCGTCGCCACGGTGGCCGAAACCTATGCGCCGGTCGCTGAAGATCGCGGGCAGACGTTGCAGGCCGCGGTCGGCGGCGTGGTCCACATCCACGGCGACCGTGAACTGCTGACGCAGATGGTGGCCAACCTCATCGAGAACGCGATCAGCCATTGTCCTGAGGGCACCGGCATCAGCGTCGGACTGGTGCGCGATGCGACGCAGCTGGAACTCTATGTCGCTGATACCGGCCCGGGGATACCCGAGGCGGAGCGTGAAAAAGTGCTGCGCCGTTTTTACCGTCTGGAAGCCAGCCGCACCACGCCGGGCAGCGGCCTGGGCCTCGCGCTGGTGCGTGCGGTCGCCGATCTGCACGGCGCTGCGCTCACGCTGTCGGACAACCGGCCCGGGTTGCGTGTGGCCGTGCGCTTCAACGTCGCCGCGCATGAGCAGCGCACTGCACCGGCGTCACGCATTTCATCGCCTGCGGCATAACAGGCGGACATCGTCCGCTTTTCCGTAAGCTTCACGTAAGTCCCGGACGTGTTTTTGTCCTGCGATTTACCGCCGCTTTACCCGCAGATTACATGTTCGTAAGAACGCGGATTAAGCGAAATTCCCGCTTATCGTGTGTCCATCCAACAGATGTTGGTCGAACGACAACGCTCAAATGCGAGCGACAACGTTCAACTTTCACAGGAGATACACATGAACCGCAAAACCATGATCGCCCTCGCGTTGATCGGTGCCTTTGGTTTTACCCACACCGTGGTTTACGCCGAAGGTGAAGAGAAGCCCACGCAACCCGCGCCGGAACTGATCGCCGAAGGTGATGAGAAGCCCACCCAGCCTGCTCCGGAACTGATCGCCGAAGGCGAAGAGAAGCCGACGCAACCGGCTCCGGAACTGATCGCCGAAGGTGATGAGAAGCCCACCCAGCCGGCCCCGGAACTGATTGCTGAAGGTGAAGAGAAGCCCACGCAACCGGCTCCGGAACTGATCGCCGAAGGTGAAGAGAAGCCCACCCAGCCGGCCCCGGAACTGATCGCCGAAGGTGAAGAGAAGCCCACCCAGCCTGCTCCGGAACTGACGGCCTGATCCGTCAGCCACGCAGTCTGTGCCTGAAAGCGGGCGTATCGGTCGGTAGCGACGATGCGCCCGCCTGTTTTTCAAGGGGTCCGTGTCCCGGCCGGTTTGGCGGCGACCGCATGGATGGCGGGGGCAGGATGGGTGCGGGCATGGGCATGCGTGCCGCTGAATATCGCGATGGCCATCAGCATGCCGCCGACCAGCAGCAGGTCTTCAAAACGCATGGTGTTCTCCCGTTTTGCGTTCGCATTGTGATGCGCCCCGGGAGCGGTCGCAACCTCGGCGCTGAATGGTCTAACATCCGCCTGTTGCCCGCCATACAGGGCAGGGAGGCCACAATCCGCACCATGACTGTTACCACTTCCGACACTCCCGCGGCATGGACCGCGAAAGAACTCGACTCCGACAAACGCTGGCTGTTCACGCTGGACGAACGCGCGCGCTGCGACCTCGTTGCCGCGCTGACCAGGGCCATCGACCGCGACAAGACGCTGTTCGATTACCGCCGCGAGGATTTCGACCTCGGCAGCGCCGAACCGGTGCTGCGCGCGGCGTTTGCCGAGATGCAGCGCGGCCGCGGCGTCGCGCTGGTGCGCGGTCTGCCGCGCGTAGGCCTCGACGAAAAGGATTTCGAAATCCTGACCTGGGGCATAGGCCTGCATTTCGGCGTCGGCCGGCCGCAGGGCAAGCAGAGCCATTACATTTCCGCGGTGCGCGACGCCGGCAACACCTACCGCACCGGCACCGGGCGCGGCTACAACACCAACGCCGAACTCGATTTCCACACCGATTCCACCGACGTCGTGGTGCTAAGCTGTTACAACAAGGCGGCCTCCGGCGGCATGAGCATCACGACGAGTTCCGTCGCCGCGTACCACGCGATGCGGCGCGAACATCCGGACCTGGCGGATCATCTGCTCGAGCCCATCCATTTTAGCCGCCAGGGCGAGCAGGCGCCGGACGAGGCGCCGTCTTATCCGCATCCACTGTTCGACACGGTTGACGGCAGGCTGTTCAGCAAATGGAACCGCAACCGCGTGACCTCGGCGCAGAAAATCGAAGGCGTGCCGCAGTTGACGGCGCGGCAATGGCAGGCGCTGGAGGCGTTTGATGCGCTGGTGCGGCGCGCTGATCTCGCGCACAGCATGTGGCTGCAGCCCGGCGACCTGCAGATCATCAACAGCCATGTCACGCTGCATTCGCGCACGGATTTCACCGATCACGAGGATCCGGCGCAAAAACGCCTGCTGTTCCGGCTGTGGCTGGCGCCGGCTGAAGGCGAGCGCCTGCCCGAGAGCTGGCGCGTGCTCTACAAGGCAGTGGCGCCGCGTACGGTGCGCGGCGGCATCATCGGCCTGCAGCACGATGCGCCGCGCAAGGCCTACGAGCAGCGTCAGGCGGCGGCGCTGGGCATGCGCCTGTCAGACTGATTATATTAATATAATCAAATAGCTATGATAAATCCCGTGGGCAGCGGGCTGCGGTTTGCATGTCTTGCGCTGTGGCTGGCGCTGGCATGCACTGCCCGTGCCGCGGCGCTGGACACAGCACTGCACGAGGAAATTGTCAGCGTACCGTTGCCTGCCGGCTTGCCGCACGCGGCGCTGGTGGCCACGATATACCGGCCCGACGGCGCGGGGCCGTTTCCCCTGCTGGTGCTGAGCCACGGCAATCCGCGCAACGCCGCGGCGCGGGCGAAGATGGGCCGTTACCGGGTGTTGTCGCGCATCCGCGAATTCACGCGTCGCGGTTTTGTGGTGATCGTGCCGATGCGCCGCGGTTTCGGCGCCACCGGCGGTTCATGGGCGGAGCGCTACGGTGATTGCGCTGCGCCGGATTTCCAGACCGCGGGGCTGGAAGCTGCGGCGGACCTGCTGGCGACGCTGGCCTTTGCCCGGAATCTTTCCTACGTCGATCGCAGGCGCATCGTGCTGCTCGGACAGTCGGCGGGCGGATTCGCCTCGATTGCCGCGGCGAGCCGCGCGCCAGAGGGCGTGCTGGCCGTGGTCAACCTGTCCGGAGGACGTGGCGGCAGCCCGAGCCGTGAAGGAGATTCCTGCAGTCCGGAGGTGATGGCGGAAACGATGGCGCGTTTCGCCCGGACCATACGCGTGCCGGTGCTGTGGCATTACGCGGAGAACGACCGCTATTTCGGACCCGCCCATGTGCGCGCCTGGTTCGCCGCGTTCGAAGCGGCGGGTGCGCGCGGCAGGCTGGTGATGCAGCCGCCGTTCGGCAAGGACGGCCATCGCATGTTCGCCTCGCCGGATGGATTGCCGATCTGGACAGCCGAGTTCGACCGTTTCCTGCAGGACACCGGTTTTCCGCTGAAGTAGTCCGGGCCGCGCCTGCTACGCGGCGGGTTTTGCCGTCGTGGCCAGCCGTTTGCGCACGGCCTGCAGCAGTTCGCCTGCGGCCTGCAATTCCCGGTTCGCCGCGGCCCAGTCTTCGACATCGACTTTCTGGCTGGCGGCAAACAGATGCGCTTCGACTTTTTCCATGTCGGCGATGAACTGCGGGTCGCCGGCAAAGGCTTCGAAATTTTTCGCGCGGAAAATCCGCCATTGCCGGTAGAGTTCCTCCATGGCCAGGCGCGAGGCTTCGGCATCGGATTTTGCGGTGGCGGCAACGGTGGCGGCGAGGGCGTTGTCGAGGATGGCCGAGTCTCCGGCGAAATCCCCGGTCATCTGCGCGCGTGCCTGCAGTGCGCCGGCAGCCAGCACGAGGGCGAGCAGCACGAGCCGCAGCCCCTGCATGGAAAACAGTTCACGAATCATGATCAGCCTCCTGCTTGATGGATGCCGGCATGTTAGGCCGGCACTGTGCATGGAAGTTTGATCTGGATCAGGCGGAATGGTTCGGCGCGCAGGCCGCGGCGCAGGCTTCGGCTTCGATCTGCAGCGTGACATGGTTGATGCCGAAACGGTCGAGGAGCGCATGCTGCGCCTCGCGGAGGATGTCGTCGGCGCTGTGCGTGCCGCTGCTCACCAGGTGTGCGGTGAGCGCCGGTTCCGCGGTGCTCATCGCCCACACGTGCAGGTCGTGGACCGAGGCCACGCCGCCGACGGCCTGCAGGCAGTCGCGCACTTCCGGCAGCCGGATGTGTTCGGGCACGCCGTCGAACAGCAGGTGCAGCGACTGGCGGAACAGCGACCAGGTGCCGGCGATGACCACGCCGGCGATCACCAGGCTCACCAGCGGATCGATCCAGGTCCAGCCCTGCCACAGATAGAGTGCGCCGGCGACCACCACGCCCAGCGACACCAGGGCGTCGGCGGCCATGTGCAGGAAAGCGCCGCGGATGTTGAGGTCTTCCTTGCGCCCGGCCATGAACAGCAGTGCGGTGACGGTATTGATCACCACGCCGACGGCGGCGACGACGATCACCGTACCGGCGGCGACCGGTCTCGGATCGCTGAAGCGGCCGAAGGCTTCCCAGCCGAGCGAGCCCATCGCCACCAGCAAGATCACCGCGTTGACGAAGCTGGCGAGAATCGAGCCGCGGCGCCAGCCGTAGGTGTGGCGGTCGTCCGGCCGCAGTCGCGCTGCTGCGAAGGCAGCCCAGGCCAGCAGCAGGCCGCCGACGTCGCCGAGGTTGTGCGCGGCGTCCGCCAGCAGCG
>JBMTEY010000045.1:0-16392 GCA_049433545.1 Burkholderiales bacterium
TCCAGGTTGAAAAATACAACATTCAACCTGGCACAGAAAAAGCCAGTCACGTCATCCCCATCTGGCCAGCGGCAAAATGCGCGTGCTGGCGATCACGACGGGCAAACGCGCCAGCTTCTGGCCGGATACCCCGACCATTGCCGAAACCATCTCCGGCTTTGACGTCCGCGGGTGGTACGCGGTTGCGGCGCCCAAGGGTTTGAGCACCGGCATGGTCAAGCGTCTGAACGGGGTGGTGACATCAGCCCTGCGGCAGCCCGCTGTTTCCGGCAAGCTGACCCAGCTGGGAGCGGAGGTTACGCCTTCCACCCCGGATGAGGCCCAGCGCTTCGTGGCCTCCGAAATCACGCGCTGGACCAAGGTCATCCGCGACGAAAAAATCAGCCCGCAATAAATCTGCGGGCAGGCACATGGTCCCTGGTTAGTTGCGTCTGCCGGCGCGATCCTGCGCCGGATGTCGCGGCCCCCGCTCCTGCGTCCTCGCCTGTATCGGCGCCTCCGCCAGCCTTTCCCGATGGCCTCGACCCTGGCGTGCCTCGCTCCTTGCCGCTTGCACCCGCTCGCGCAACTGTGGCCGCTGCTCCGCCTGGCGAAATCCCGGCTGCACGGATCGTGTTGCCGGAATTCGCGGCTGCGCAACGGCCCCGGTACGCAACGGCCTTTGCACGGTTTCACTCTGTTGCGGTGAAGGCTGCGCACGCTGTACCTGCGGCCGCGGTTGCGAAAACGCCTGTCCGTGGCGGCCCGCCGGCGGCTGTATCTGCCGCAGCTGCCGCTGCGGCACGGTCTGTGCCGGCCTGCGCGCCTCATCGCTCCGGAGCGGCGCGACCTGCGCCCGCGGGAAATCCGCACGTCCCTGCGCCACGGGCCGTGATTGCGCGCGTGCAGCCTGCCGCTGCTGGTCATGCCGGCGCACCGTGATGTCGTGCGGCCGGTATTGGTAATGCTCACGACGGATCAGGCGGCGGTGTTCGCCGCGCGGATAATACTGGCCCGCATAATGCCGCTGGTAATGCGGCAACGGTGCCGGCGCGTAAGCCACGCGACGGTCCCAGCGCTCCCAGCCGTGGTAATGCCGAGTCCAGCGATGGCCCCAGTGGACATGCCACAGCGGCGGCGCATCCACATACCAGGCGTGGAAGTACGCCGGCGATGCAAGGTAATAACGCACCGGCACGCGCAGCACGAACAGCGGCACGTCGTCCGGTTCGACCAGCCCCCAGGGGCCGTTGTACCAGTCGCTGACGTACCAGCGGTCATCGTGGTACAGCCAGTAGTAGCCGTCGTAGAAAAAATAGTTGGCGCGGACCTGCGGTGCGTAATACACCGGATAGCCGGGGACCAGCACCAGTTCCGGGTATGCAGGAAGGTTAATGCCCAAAGTCACGCCGGGCACGGAGATGCCGATGCTCACCTGCGCCCGGGCCGGGGTCGCCGTAGCCGGCAGTATCGAAAGTGCGGCAAGTACCATGAATGCGTAGCGCATGATCATTCTCCTCTCGGCTATGCAGAACCTTTTCCGTGTTCCGCTTGCTTAATGGCGACGGTGGCCGCGCCGGCCGCCGTGATGATGGCCCTGGCGTCCGCCGTAGATGCCGAAACTGATGGACGGCCCGTAGTACGCCGGAGTGGTGTAGTAGACCGTTGCCGGTTCGTAGTGCACGGGATGCACCGGCACCGCCACGCAACCGCCCAGTGCGGCCAGTGCCGTCACGATGAATGCTGCTTTGACCGGACTGCTCATGATCGCGCCCTCCTTGTGATGTTTCCTTGTGCCTATTGGACATGCAGCGGCTCGCACCCGTCTCCTGTTTGTTTGTAAGTGTTTGTTAACGGGTAACAACGGCCGCAAAAAAAAACGGGGCCGGCATCAGCCGGCCCCGCGGTGTTGCCGCGAAACGACAGTCGGTCTACGCCCTGCCGTGCCCACCGTGGCGGCCGCCACGTCCGCCATGTTTACCGCCGCGGCCAGCGAACAGGCGGTCGGCAACCTGTTGCTGCTCGGGCGACAGCGCCGCGTAGAGCGGTTTCTGCACTGCAAGCCGTTCACCGATGCGCACCGATGCCGTGGCCATGAACGCCTGGCGGCGCTCCAGCCGCTCGATCGCGGTCGGGCGTTTGCGCTCGGTGTTCGTGGCCATTTTTGCCTGGCGCGCCTTGATCCGCGCATCGGCTTCGGCGGCCTGCCTGCGCATCACGCCGGCAAAGGCATCCCATTGCGCCTGCTGCGCTTCGGTGATTTTCAGGGCCGTCCTCATGTAGGCGAGGCGCGCCTCGACGCGTTCCCCGGGCAGGCGGAATGCCTGTTTGCCGTGGTGGTGGCGCTGCGCGTGCTGGCCCTGCGCCGGGCTGGCCGACTGCGCGATGGCCAGCGGCACAGCGGCGGCAAATCCGGCAGCAATCAACGTACTCATGATCAGTTTGTTCATCATTACCTCCGACATGGTTGAACGATTTCCTGTCCGCTCGGGATGGACGGCTCTGCTCAATCAGAGTGGCCGGCGGTGCGCGCCGTTCCGTGCCGTTGTGTAAGCAATCGTTACAAGGGCGGCGGCATGCCGCAACTTTTTATTACAATCGGGAGGTATCGCCATGCTCAGAACCCTGAAACGACTATTCGATGAGACCGCCGGCAGCGACGCCGTACCCGGTTCCGAGCGCCGCCACCTGCAGCTCGCGGTTGCCACGCTGCTGCACGAATCGACGCGCGTCGACCTCGAATCGCACCCGGCGGAATACGCGGCGGCGGAACGCGCGCTGGCCGACCTCTGCGGACTCGGCGCCGCGGAATGCTCGTCGCTGCTCAACGAGGCGCGCGGCAAGGGCGGACAGCTCACCTCGTATTTTGCGCAGGTGGCGGTGATCAAGCGTGATTTTTCGATGGCGCAGCGCGTGGCGCTGGTCGAGCACCTGTGGCACATCGCCTACGCCCACCACCCGCTGGATCCCTACGAGGATCATTTCGTGCGCAAGATCGCGCACCTGCTGCACGTGCCCAACACCCAGTGCATGCCCGCGCGAAAACCGGGGGCTGAATCGCCCTCAGTGCTTGTGTTTCAGGTGGTGCTGGCGCAGCAGATCCATGCCGTAGTCGTTGCCGTTGGGCGTGCGCACCACGGTGTGGATGTGGTTGCGGGTCGGCTTTCCTGTCCGCTCCAGGGCGATCGGCCGCTGGTGGTCGAATTCGATCAGGATCACCGGGCTGTGGATGCGGTAATAAAAAACCGCATCGGGCGTGGTGCCGCCGATCCAGCCGAAGTACGTGTTGTCCAGATGTTTGCGCACTTCCGCCATCTTCACCTTCGCGTGGCCTTCCTTCATGTTGTCGACGTATTCGGCGATGAGGCCGAGCAATTGCGCCTGCTGCGCGGCGTTCAGCGCCGTGGCGCGGATGCCGGCGTAATCGAGTACCAGGTTGTCCTTGTAGGCGTCGGCGAGCAGGTCGCTGCCGCTTTTGTCGATGCGGATGCGCGCCGCGGACTGCTGGGCAGCGGTGAGCGCCCGCATCAGCGCCAGGCCCCGGTCCTGTTCGGCCTGCAGGATTTCGGTGCCCTTGAAGCGGCCGCTGTCGGCCTTAACCGGCTCCGAACCCATGAACACCGGCGTCATCACCACCTGGTCGCCGAGCACGAAATAATTGATGATCGCGTGGTGGCCATCGAGCTGCCAGCCCCAGGGCTGCGTCGCCGAAGGCTCGCCCATGATGGTGATCCAGTAGAACCACTTGCCGTATTCGCCGTAATTGCCGGTGAGTTCGGCGAGCGTGCCGTTGAGGTTCATCACGTCGCGGGTCTGCTTCAGCCCCCTGGCGCTGAGGCCCGCACGCATCATTTCGATGGCCAGCGCACGCTGCACCACGTTCATCTCGAAAAAACCCATGCCCTGCCGCGTCGGGAAATGACGGTTGTCCCAGCGCCGCCATTCGTCATCAGTGACCGGGAACAGGCTCTTTTTGCGCTGCGCGTCGTCGAGGCTGGCTAGGAATGCGGCAGCGGCCTGCTGCAGCGGCACAGTCGACACGCCGGTCTGCGCGAGCTTGAACAGACCCGGCGCCACGCGGCCGCCGGCGGTGATGCCGACGTAGGGTTCTTCCCAGTAACTGGCCGGCACATCGCGCTGCCCCGCCGGTGCGCGGAATTCGTTGATGGTGGCTGCGGCAACGGCAGTGGCGAACAAAACGCCGACGACTGCAACGGTCCCGGGGAATTTCACGTTAAAGATCTCCATGTGATGGCGGCAGGATCTGGCTGTGCAGCCATGAGCATTGGCCCTGCGCACCATCGAGTCAACGCACGTTGCGGTGACGGCACATATTATTGATTTTAAGTATCTGTTTTTATTTGTATTTTATGCTTTTTTGGTGGCAGGCTCGGCGCTGACCAATCCGCCTCCGCACAAAAATTCAGCGCAATAATATTGTTGCCGGCGCACTGTCGCAGGCACTCCGGCATCCCCGCCATGGTGCAGAATGCACGGGCGAGGAACTGCCGGAGACGGTACGCTCAGCCAATCGCGCGACCCGAACGCCATACCAAAAAAGCGCAGGGTCACGCTGCTCTTTCCCGGGGAGGGAACCATGCATCACGCAACAGCATCCGCGGTCGCGCTGGCGACCGTCGTGTTTTTTGCAGTCGGCGGCAACGCTCATGCGCAGAATGCCGGCCAGTATCCGAACAAGCCTATCCAGTTCGTGATCCCGTTTGCTGCCGGCGGCGACTCGGATCTCTCGGGCCGCAATGTCGCACAGGTCTCGCCGAAATATCTGCCCAACAAGACGAACATTGTCGCAGTGAACCGCGTCGGCGCCTCAGGCGCGATAGGCGCCAACGTCGTGAAGAACGCTGCAGCCGACGGCTACACGCTGCTGGTGGCGCGCATCGCCACCCACGCGATCCTGCCGGCGGTGGATTCGAAGCTGAATTACAAATGGAACGAGTTCACGATGCTGTCGCTGATCGAACTCAATCCCTTCATCTGCTTTGTCAAATCCGACTCGCCTCACCGCACTGCGGCGGCGCTGATGGACACCATCGCCAAGCAGCCGGGCAAGCTCAACTTCGCAACTTCAGGCCTCGCCACCAGCCAGAACATGGCGGCGCAGTACTGGCTGACGCTGGGCAAGCTGACCAAGGACCATGCGGTCGGCATCCACTACAAGGGCGGCGGCGAAGTCACGGTCGCGGTGCTCGGCGGCCAGGTGGATTTCGCCTGCAACAACGCGCCGACTGTGATCCCCCAGGTGAAAGCCAACCGACTGCGCGCTCTGTTCGTCACGCCGAGCCGGCTCGACGAACTGCCCGGCGTGCCAAGCGCGGCTGAAGCGGGTTATCCCGACATGGCGAAAATCGTCGGCTGGACCGCGCTGATGGGTCCGAACGGCCTGCCCAAACCGGTGGTCGATGCCTGGGTGAAAGTGTTTGCGCAGCTGGCGAAGGATCCGGACTGGCAGGCCGGCAATGCGCGTATCGGCGGCATACCGGCAATACGCCCGCCGAAGGAAAGTTACGCCTTCGTCAAGGAACAGTACGACCTGTACTACGGTCTTGCCACGTCGCTGAAAATCCGCCAGTAAAAACGCCACCTACTGCGAGGGACGCCGCTCGTGCGCGCGGGCAATGCCGAAGCCCTGTGCCGCCACCGGCGCGTCTATGCGTTCGATGACGCGCTGGTTGTTGGCGGCCCAGAAACGCGCGGTTTCCTCGGTCATCGGCGTCTTGACGATGCGCCAGCGCAGGCGCCCGTGTTTGTCTTTTTCCTGCACTCGCCATTTGTAGAGCGTTTCCATGCGGCCTCCCTGGACAGGCCGGGCGTCATCGTGCCCGGGGCGGCCATCTTAACGCCGCAAACGGCGTACGGCCAAGCACCCGGCTACAGGTAACGCGCCTGCAAATGCGCCCGGAAATGCTGCGGGTTCAGGGCTTCGCCGCTCGCCCGCTGCACCAGTTCCGGGGTCTGCCAGCGGCTCGCCTGCGACCAGACATGGTCGCGCATCCATTCGAACACCGGCGCAACATCGCCCGCAGCGATGCGTGCGTCGAGATCCGGCGTCACGTGCCGCATCGCCGCGAACCACTGCGCAGCGTACATCGCGCCCAGCGTGTAGCTCGGGAAATAGCCGAAGGCGCCCTCGGTCCAGTGCACGTCCTGCAGGCAGCCGTCCTTGTAGTTGCCGCGGGTATCAAGACCGAGCAGCGCCTGCATTTTTTCATCCCACAGCGCGGGGATGTCGTCGGGTTCGATCTCGCCTTCGACCAGCGGGCGCTCGATTTCATAGCGCAGGATCACGTGCGCCGGATAAGTCACCTCGTCGGCGTCGACCCGGATCAGGCCCGGTTTCACGCGTGTCCACAGGCGATGGAGGTTGTCGGGATCGAATGCAGGCTGGTCGCCGAAATGTTTGCGCAGCAGCGGCGCCAGCACACCGATGAAGGCGCGGCTCCTCGCCAGTTGCATTTCAAACGAAAGGCTCTGGCTTTCGTGGATGCCGAAGGAGCGTGCGCCGGCCACCGGCTGCCCCAGCCAGTCGCGCGGCAGGTTCTGTTCGTAGCGCGCATGCCCCGTCTCGTGGATGGTTCCGAGCAGGCTGCGCGTGAAATCGCCCTCGCTGTAACGCGTGGTCAGGCGCACGTCCTCGGGGACGCCGCCGCTGAACGGATGCGCGCTTTCATCGAGCCGCCCCGCCGCGAAATCGAAACCCAGCAGCGCCATCACTTCCCGGTTCAGCGCGCGCTGCGCTGACACCGGAAACGGGCCCGCGGGCGCGACCACGGTTTCGCCCGCCTGCTTAGCTTGCGCCTTCGTGATCAGTTCCGGCAGCCAGGTCCTGACGTCACCGAAGATGCTGTCGATGTCGGCGGCGCGCACCCCCGGCTCGTAACGGTCCATCAGCGCGTCGTAACGCGTGAGCCCGCTGTCGTCAGCCAGAAACTGCGCCTCCTGGCGCGAGAGTTTCACCACTTCGCGGAAGTTTTCGAGAAAGCCTTTCCAGTCGTTGGCGGGACGCTGGCTGCGCCAGGCGTGTTCGCAGCGTGCGCCGGCCAGCGTCTTCGCCTCGACCAGCGATTCGGGCAGTGCATTGGCGTCGCGCCAGTCGCGGCGGATCTCGCGCAGGTTGGCGCGGGCGATGTCGTCCAGCGGCTCCTGTTCCGCCGCCTCGATCCATGCCCGCAGGCGCGGATCGGTGCGCGTACGGTGTATCAGCGCCGAGAGTTCGGCTTCGGCGGCGGCGCGCGCC
Source organism: Burkholderiales bacterium (assembly GCA_049433545.1). GTDB lineage: Bacteria > Pseudomonadota > Gammaproteobacteria > Burkholderiales > SG8-41. The sequence continues at coordinate 7,235 of JBMTEY010000045.1, forward strand.
TCGTTGCCCTTGGGCGGCATCATCGCATTGCGGTCCCAGCCGACGATGGATGACAGGTGGCTGTAGCGGTAGAGCCGCGTATGGACGCGGGTGAGTTCGGCGTAAGCCGGCGTGGCGGTCGCATTCATGCCGCCAAGCTTACCGGAACCGCGAACCATCACCGGATGTTGCGGTCACATTAAATGAACCAATCATCGATCGCAGAGGAGGACATCATGGAAAAAACACAGGAAAAACAGGCCAATGAACGCGCCGAGTCGCAGTACGACCGCTACGTCAACCGTTTTCGCGAAGCCATGGAAGCGAGCCAGGCGAAGGGCCGCGAAGCGCTGGAAGCCTCACTGACCATAGCCCACGACAACCTGGTGGCATTGGGCGAGATCAGCGCCGAACAGGGCAAGCAGTTCCGCGAATATCTGAAGCGCGACCTGGCGCAGACCTCGAAGGACATGGAGCATCTGGGTGAGGAAGCCAAGGAACGCTTTCACCCGGCGCGCCTGGGCGCGGGAGCGCTGGCGGCTACGGCGGCCGCATTCAAACTGTTCGGCGAAGGTTTGCTCAACCTGTCGGACAGGGCCAATGACGCCCTGGTCTACAACGCCGGGGAGATCACCAGCGCCGGCACTCTGACCTGCCTGAAATGCAATGCGCAGACGCAGTTGAAGAAAACCACGCTGATCGAACCCTGCCCGCAATGCGGCGGCACCATCTTCAAGAAGGGTTACTGAAAACATTGCAGGCGCATACGCCACCCGGGGTACCGTCGGACATCCCGCCGCTGCCGCCGGACCGCAGTCCGCCGCCGGAACAGGAACCACCGCCCGGCCGCGACCCCCCGGACATCAGCCTGCCGCCGCGAACGCCGCCGGATCAGCCCGACATCATAGAGCCACCGGCGCCGCCGCCGCCCGGCCCGCGGCCCGATCCGCCGCCGGAACCGCAGCGGCTGCGCCGGAACGCAGCTCAGAAATTGCCGATGAAATCCTTCTTGATCAGCTCGACGCCGTTGTGGCGGAGGATGTTGTAGGCAGTCGCGGCATGGAAATGGAAGTTCGGCAGCGCGAAGTTGAGCAGGTACTGCATGCCCTTGAAGGTGTAATCCCCCTTGCCCAGCTTGAGCGTGATGTCGCGTTCGGCCGATCCGTCGATCGCCGCCTGCGGCACGCTGTTGATGAAGGCGACGGTCTTGGCGATGCGCGCCTTCAGTTCGGCGATGGTCTGCTCGGTATCCTCGTGTTTGGGCACTTCGACGCCGCCCAGCCGCGCCACCGCGCCCTTGGACACGTCGCAGCACACCTGGATCTGACGCGCGAAGTGGAACATGTCGGGAAACAGCCGCGCCGTGGTCAGCGCCGCGGGGTCGAGCTTCTTCGCATCGATGTGGGCCTGCGCCTTCTCGAGCAGCGCCGACAGGTTGTTCAGCATGTGCACGAAACGCGGCGCACTGGCGGCATACATGGTGATGGACATGGTGGACTCCTCCAGGCAAACGATTGATGCAAGCATCGCGCAGCATGCCGCTGCGACAGCCTCATCATAAGCCATGGATGCAGATCCGTTTCGGGGATGATTCCGGCGGCGCCCCCCCTTCGGGCCGGCATGGCATGCCTGCGGCATGAAAATTCCAGAGTCTGGCCTCCGCGTCGCCCGGCTCCGCGAAATTGAATATGATGTTTGCGCTGATCCCGGAATAATCAGGGATTATTTCTGACTCCTACTGAAAGTATGCATTCATGTCCACCCTGAAACCGGTTCGGCGGCTGGTCGCCGGCAACAACGCCGCGGGCCGCTCCGCCGTGCTGATCGACGGTGCAGCACCGAACTCACACCCCTCGTCGATGTCCGCCGGGCGCGGCCACACTGACCTGTGGGTGTGGAACGATTCGCCGCTGGCGCTCTCCGGAACCAGCGACGACAGCCTGCTCAAATACCGCTTTCCGGGCGAACCGCGCGGCGGCCACCTGCGCGTGGTGCAGAGCGTGGGCCGGCCCGCGGACTACGATCCCGCGAAAGACCCCGAAGTCGTTCCCCACCATCCGCCCAGGCTGCGTCCCGGCACCACCGGCACCTGGGACCGCGGCGGCAACAGCCTCTACACCTCTTCGATGCACAAAACGCAAACCGTGGATTACGGAATGATGCTGAACGGCAACCGCGAACTGCGCCTCGATGAGGGCACGGTGCTGATGCAGCCCGGAGACATCGTGATCCAGGTCGGCGCCTGGCATGAATGGGCGTATCCGACCGACGCGCAGATGGCCTTCGACATGATCGGCGCGGATTTTCCCGGCGGCAACGGCAACGCCACCGGCAACGATGCGCCCCTCAAGCCGGGCGCGCCGCCGCCCGGCATCAAGCTGAACCGCCGCATCGTCACCATCGACCGGCCTGCAGACGGCAGAAGCGTGATCGTCAGCGACGGTCCCTGCCCCGATGTGCTGCTGGATCCGGCTCGGCCCGGCTACGCCTCGCAGCGCATGTGGGTCACCGACAGCTGTCCGGCGAAGATCGTCTACGAAACACTGCACCTGCCGCGGACCATGGAGCCGCGCAGCGGCGGCACAATCTTCCGCGTCGATATATTGCCCCCGGACCGGGACTGGCTGGGCAAAGTCACCGGGCAGGACGTGGAAAAACATTTTGCAGCCATGGGCTCACCCCGGGCTTCGGCATGGCATGCCGCCGCAAAACACCCCTACCTGCAGAAAACGCAGACATTCGACTATTGCGTGGTACTCGAAGGCGAGCTGGTGCTGGTGCTGGACGAACAGGAAGTCAGCTTCAAGGCGGGCGAAGTCGCGCTGCTCAAGGGCGTGCGCCATGCCTGGAGCAATCGCACGGACACGCGGGCCGTAATTGCCATCAGTTCGCACGAAGGCCGCGCCTGATCGGAAACCGCCATTCAAAAATCAAACGAGGAGGAAACACCATGAATAAAACCGCGTATTTTTCAATGCTGGCGTTCACCGCGCTGATTGCCGCCCCCGCCGTGCTGGCGCAGGCCTATCCAGCCAAATCAATCCGCTTCATATTGCCTTATCCGCCTGGCGGCGGCAGCGATACCATTGCGCGGCCGGTCGCCCGCAAGATGTCCGAAAACATCGGCCACCAGGTCGTCGTCGACAACCGCGGCGGCGCGGGCGGCAGCATCGGCATGGAAGCCGCGGCGCGTTCGGCTCCCGACGGCTACACCATCGCCATGGGCCTGACCGCCCAGCTCGCGGTCAATGTCAGCCTCTACAAAAAACTGCCCTACGATCCGGTGAAGGACTTTGAACCGGTCACCTTGCTCGGCAGCGGCGCCTACCTGCTGGTTGCGCATCCGTCGCTGCCGGTAAAAACCATGAAAGACGTGATCGCCGTCGCCAAAAAACATCCGGACGAGATTCTGTACGCCTCTTCCGGCAACGGCTCCGGTGCGCACCTCGCAACCGAACTGTTGAAAACCATCACCGGCATCAAGCTCGTGCATGTGCCTTACAAGGGTGGCGGTCCGGCGCTGGTGGATACGATTTCGGGACAGACCCAGCTGCTGTTCGCAACGCCCATTGCTTCGGCCGCGCACATCAAGGCCGGGCGCATCCGCGCCATCGCGGTGAGCACCACCAAGCGGGTCAACAGCATGCCTGGTGTGCCCACGGTCGCGGAGTCCGGGGTGCCGGGTTACGACTCCGGCGTCTGGTACGGCATCGTCGCACCCAGGGGCACGCCGCAGCCGATCATCGCGAAGATAAACGCGGAATTCGCGAAAGCGCTCGGCGATCCCGGCATCCGCGCCTTCCTGACCAAGTCCGGCATCGAACCGGACGGCGGCAAGCCCGAGGAACTGGGCCGCTACATGGTCAGCGAGATCGCCAAATGGGCCAAGGTCATCAAGGCGGCGAATATCCGGCTGGACTGAACGCCGGTGGCTGACGCTGAAATCGCGCCGTTCCGGTGCCCGCCGGAATGGCGCAGGCTTATCGGCCCGCCGCAGCTTCCAGCAACGCACTGATCTTCGTTTCGGGTTTCCAGTAACCGGGGCCCTTGAGAAACTTGCCGTTGGCGTCGTAGATCGGCTTGCCGTCGGCGCCGAGCTTGCTCTCGTTGCTGTCCATGATGATGTCGAGCACGTCCTCCAGCGGCAACCCGTATTTCAGCGCCTCGGAGCGGCAGTAGACGATCACGTCGCCGAGCAGATCGGCCATCGCGACCAGGATATCGATCCGGGGGGCGCCTTTCTGCGCCAGCGCGATGATCTCGTCGATTTCGTGCACTTCGTCCATCAGGGTCGCCTTGAATCCGGTCAGGCGACCGACGAGATCTTCGGGCAGCACGGGGGTTTCACTGGCGGGCAGTTTGTACATCGCATTCATCGCCGCGATGCGCTGGGCAAAGGATTTGGTCATGTCGGTCCGGAGAGTTGGAAAAATATAGCCTCCATTTTACGGACTTGACGGACGGGACACGACACATTCGGCAAGTCGCGATAACATCGGCAGCGTTTCCACCGCCAAATGAACCCGTTCCCCATGCCCGCACCGAATATCGTGTTATTCAGCGTCCACAAGGACGCGATGGAAGCCGCCGTGCGCGCCTTTGCCGCCGACTGGCCCGAAGCGCGCATCAGCAACCTGCTCGACGACGGCCTGTTCGCCTGGGTGCGCGAAACCGGCGGCGTGGTGCCGGAAATGTACGACGTATTCCGCACGCTGACGCGATACATCGAGTCCCGCGGCGCCGACGGCATCCTCTTCACCTGCTCGGCCTTCCGCGAAGTCATCGACACCTGCATCGCCGAGTTCGATCTGCCGATCCTCAAACCCAACGACGCAATGATCGAACAGGCGCTGGACGCCGGCTCGCGTATCGCGGTGATGGCGACCGTGGGACCGACCATTCCCTCGATATCGGCGGAGATACTCGAAATGGCCGCAGCGCGCGGGAAAAAAGTGGAGCTGGTGCCGTACGTGGTCGACCACGCCTTTGATGCGCTGGCCGGCGGCGATGCAGCGAAGCACGACGCGCTGGTTGCGGCGAAGGCGAAAGGGATCAAGGGCTGCGACGTCATCGTGCTCGCCCAGTTCACGCTGTCGCGCGCGGTGCCCGCAGTTGCGGCGGTGAGCAGCATCCCGATCTTCAATTCTCCGGGCGCCGCGGTGGCCAAGCTGCGCGGCATGCTCGGCGCCTGAGGAACATGCCCACGTGAAAATCGAACGCATCGAAGCCGTCGTCGAACACATCAAGCCCGCAAGAGCTGCCGACGCCTACGCGGGACAGGAAAGCCTGACTTTTCTGCGCTGCCGCGTGACTACCGACGACGGCCTCTCTGGCAGCGGCGTCACCGGCCGCTTCCTGGCGGACCAGGTGGCGCAGCTGCTCAACGGCGGCATCGCCGCAACCGCCCGGGGCATGGATGCGCTGGAGATCGAAGCGGTCACCATGGGGCTGGCGAAAAAATTCAATCCGCGTCAGTCCACCGGCGTGTTCGTGTCGGCCATGTCGGCGCTGGATCTTGCGCTGTGGGACATCAAGGGCAAATCGCTGAACCAGCCCGTGGCGCGGCTGATCGGCGGCGCGCGCAGCGCGGTGCCCGCCTACGCCACGGTCGGGCTGCCTGCGTTTTCCGAAAGCGAACTGGTTGCCGCCTGCACGGCCGCACTGAAGGCCGGCTATCAGGGCGCAAAAATTCTCGTCGGCGCCGGCGGCCGCAGCATCGCTGAAGATGCGCAGCGCATCCGCGCGGTGCGCACCGCCATCGGCGATGCGCCGCTGATGCTCGATGCCAATTGCGCTTACACGGTCGCCGAAGCGAAACGCCTTGCCACGCTGGTCGCCGACTGCGACATCGCGTTTTTCGAAGAGCCTTTGCGCGGCAACGACATCCCGGCGCTGGCCGAACTGCGCCGCGCAATCAGCATTCCGCTGGCATCCGGACAGATGATCCAGTCGACAACATGGTTCCGCGATGCACTCGCGGCCGGCGCACTCGACATCCTGCAACCCAACGCCGCGTTCTGCGGCGGCATCACTGCGATGCTGCGCCTGCTCGCGCTCACCGAAGCGCACGGCGTGCCGGTCACCGGCGCCGGCGGTTTCGAAGCCGCCAACCTGCCGGTGATGGCGGGCCATGCGCACGGCGGCATGCTTGAAGTGCATGGCGCGCATGCGGCGCTGCGCGAACGCTTTGCGACGGAACCGCAATTCAGGGACGGCAAACTCCACGTACCCGCCACCGCAGGTCTCGGCTTTACGCTGCGCGACTGAACTACGCTGGAATATAATCATAAGCATTTGTTTTTATTATATATTTTATAGGGTATTCCATGAGCAATGACAAAGCCGCCGACACTCGCCGCTTCAAGCTGATCCCGCTGGAGCAACTCACGCCTGAGCAGCGCGCGCTGTCCGACGCGATCAAATCCGGGCCGCGTTCGAAGCTCGCCAGCTCCGGCGCCTCGAAACCCGGACCGCTGGGCGGACCGTTCAACGTCTGGCTGCGCAGCCCCGGCATCGGCGACCTGGTGCAGAAACTCGGCGAAGAAATCCGTTTCCGCAGTTCGCTGACCGGCAAGCTCAATGAACTGGCGATCCTGGTAACCGCGCGCAACTGGACCTCGCAGTACGAATGGGTCGCGCACCACAAGCTCGCGCTGGAAGGCGGCCTCGATCCGAAGATTGCCGAAGACATCGCGCAGGGCCGGCGGCCGGCGAGCATGGATGCCGACGAAACCCTGGTCTATGAATTCTCGACTGAACTGCAGGCTTCGCAGGGCGTCAGCGACGCGATGTATGCGCGCGCCGTGGCGCGCTTCGGCGAGCGCGGCGTGGTCGATCTGATCACGGTCAACGGCTTTTACGTGCTGGTGTCGATGTGCCTGAACGTCGACCGCACGCCGCTGCCTGAAGGCACGCCGCTGCCGTTGCCGCCGCTCGCAAAATGACGTTCCGCGGACCCCGCACCAGGGCCGGTCATTTCTGCCGGGCGATGATCCGGTCCTTGATGTGGCCGTAGACCGACTCGGAAATGATGCTCTTGTGCACCAGGTCATCCTTGCGGGCATAAGGACGGCCGCGGATGATGGCCCTGGCACGCGCCTCGCCGATGCCCTTCAGGGTCATCAGTTCATCGGCGCTGGCGCGGTTGATGTCGATCAGCGCCGACTGGGATTGGTTTTGTGGCTGGGCCGTTTGTGCCTGCGCCGGTCTGGACGGCGGTTTTGCAGGCTCGGGATCGCCGCCGCAGCCGGACATGGCGGCGGCAAACAACAACGCAAGAACAGCGGCAACATGACGCCTCATGGTTTCTCCCGGGCCTGTCGATTTGACTGCGCATCATAGAGACATGGCCCAAAAAAAGCGACGGGCGGAAATCTGCTGCTTGACAAGACTCTGTCTCCGCAGCCCGACAGTCGCTAGATCATTGAATTCGAGGCACTATTGCCGTGCCGGCTGGCAGCGCCCCCCCCTATAATCAGACTTGTACTGTCAGCGGCATCGTGAGCTGAAACTAGGGAGATTTATCAGCATGGCGGCAACAAAATCAAAAGCGCCGAAACCGGAACGCGTGGCTGCGGTCATCCTGTTCGCCGAGACCAGCGGTTTCACCCGCACCTCGGCGATACTCGAGCCGGAGGTGGTGCTGGCGCGCGCAGCGGAATTTTTCGCGCTGGTGCGCACCGCAGTCGAGGCGCACGGTGGGGTGGTGCGCGACGCCCTGAACGACACGCTGATGGCGTCTTTTACCGGTGCGGACCAGGCCAGGGAGGCGGTTGCAGCGGCGCAGGACATCCAGCGCGAATTCACGGCCATCGAGGAATCGTGGCAGCAGGATTACGGCATACGCGCCGCGGTATCGGTCGGCCTGCACGCCGGCGAAGTGGTGATCGGCGTCGCCGATCCCGCGCTGCCGGTGCAGCCGCTGATCGTCGGTGACAGTGTCAGCATCGCGGAGCGGCTGCTGCACCGGGCTCGCGCCGGAGAAATGGTGCTGTCAAAACCGGTGATGGACGATCTTGCCGCCGCCGGCACACCGCTTGAAGCCGAAGAACTGCCGGCGCTGGCGATCCCTCGCCGCGAACCGATCCGGCTCTACGGCGTGCTGCGCGACACCCGACTCGACTTTACCTAGGCCGTGAGGATGGCCAAGATCAATTGGCCGCGATTCCCGCGTCCTTGATTACTTTCGCCCATTTTTTCATCTCGCCGCGGAAGAACGCGGTGAACTGGGCTTCGGTATTGCCGACGGCGTCGGTGCCCTGTTTGCGCAGGTTGTCGCGCATTGCCGGTTCGGTGATGATGCGTGCGATCTCGCGGTTGAGCTTGTCGCGCACCGCCTTCGGCACGCCGGCAGGCGTGGCGATACCGAAGAACGACACTGCCTCGAAGCCCGGCAGCGACTCTGCCACCGCGGGCACGTCGGGCAGCGCCGGCGAGCGCTTCAGCGAAGTCACGCCGATCGCACGCATGCGCCCGGACTTGATGTGCGGGATCACCGGCAGGAAGGTGCCGAACATGCCCGAGACGCGGCCGCCGAGCAGGTCGATGTTCGCCGGCCCCGTGCCCTTGTACGGCACGTGCGTCCACTTGATGCCCGCAGAATTCGCAAATAACTCGCCAGCCAGGTGCGTGGTGGTGCCGGTGCCGCCGGATGCAAAGGTCAGACCGCCCGGCTTGGCCTTCGCTAGCGCCACCAGTTCGGAAATGCTGTTTGCCTGCACCGACGGATGCACCACCAGCACGGTCGGGGAAGACGCCAGCTGCACCAGCGGCACGATCTCCTTCAGCGTGTCGTAGGGCAATTTTTTCTTCAGCGTCGGATTGACCGCGGTGCTCGCCGAGATCATCAGCAGCGTGTAGCCGTCCGGTTGCGAGCGCACCAGCAGTTCGGTGCCGATGATAGTGCCGGCGCCGGGACGGTTGTCGACGACGACCTGCTGGCCCCAGGAGTCGGTCAGCCTGGCCCCGACCAGGCGGGCCAGCACGTCATTCGGTCCCTGCGGCGCAAACGGCACGATCAGGCGGATCGGTCGCTCAGGGTAGGCCGCTGCGGCATGCTGCACGGCGCCGGCGGCGGCAAATGCCGCCAGCAACAAGCCAGCGATCCGGGAAAATATGCTGTTCATGATTTCTCCTGTGCTGAGTGGCATCCGCTGCGGCGGATTTCGTTGTCACACGCG
>JBMTEY010000046.1:0-16378 GCA_049433545.1 Burkholderiales bacterium
TCTTCTTCCTTGCGCTTCAGGCGGTTGATGGCACGGATCAGCATGAATACCGCAAAAGCAACGATGATGAAGCTGATGCAGGTGTTGATGAACATGCCGTAGTTGAAAGTCACCGCGCCCGCCTTCTGCGCTGCATCCACCGTCAGGTAAGGGCCGGCGGTGCTGCCTTCGCGCATCACCAGGAAAAGATTGGCGAAGTCGACCTTGCCGAGCAGCAGCCCGATGGGCGGCATGATGACGTCCTTGACCAGTGACTCGACGATCTTGCCGAAGGCAGCGCCGATGATGATGCCGACGGCCATGTCGACGACGTTGCCGCGCATCGCGAATTCCTTGAATTCCTTGAGCATGTGAGTTCTTTTCAGAAGTATCCCGGGTTGTTTTCTGCACGCTGCCGGAATTATGTATCAACTGCGAGGCGGGCACCAAGCCGTCGCCGCCCGGCGACGGAAGGGCGCGTTGGTATAATCCGCGATCCTCATTCAGGCGAAACCCGATGTCCATATTGATCTGCGGTTCGATGGCATACGACACCATCATGGTGTTCCGCGACCGGTTCCGGAATCACATACTTCCGGACCAGTTGCACATACTCAATGTGGCTTTCCTGGTGCCCGACATGCGGCGCGAGTTCGGAGGCTGCGCCGGAAACATTGCCTATACGCTGCAGATGCTTGGTGGCGAAGCGCGCATCATGGCCACCGTCGGCGACGATTTTGCGCCTTACGATGACCGCCTGCAGCGTCTCGGTCTCGCGCAGAACCACATCCGCAACGTCCCCGGCAGTTTTACCGCGCAGGCGTTCATCACCACCGATCTCGACGATAACCAGATCACTGCCTTCCATCCGGGGGCGATGAATCATGCCCACGAGAATCATGTCGGCGATGCCATGGGCATCAAGCTGGGCATAGTCGCACCGGACGGCCGCGAGGGCATGCTCCAGCACGCACGCGAGTTTCACGAAGCGGGCATACCGTTCATTTTCGACCCCGGACAAGGGCTGCCGATGTTCAACGGGGAGGAGCTGACGGAATTCGTGCGGCTTGCGCAATATGTCACGGTCAACGATTACGAGGCGCAGATGCTGCAGGAGCGCACCGGGCGAAAACTCGAGGAACTGGCGAAACTCGTCGATGCCATCGTGGTCACATTGGGTGCGCGCGGCGCCGTGGTGCATGCCGGGGGTCAACAGATCGAAATTCCGAGCGTTAAGCCAGAAGCGGTGCTTGATCCGACCGGATGCGGCGACGCTTTCCGGGCGGGGTTGCTCTATGGACTGGCAGCCGGCGCCGACTGGGCATTGAGCGGACGCCTGGCTTCGCTGATGGGTTCGCTGAAGATTGCCAGCCGCGGCGGCCAGAATCACCGGTTCGATCGTGACGAAGCGGCGGACCGCTTCAAACAGGCATTTGGCATGAAATTGTGGTGACAGGAGGTTTTCCATGGACATGCGATTGAAAGCTGCGGCGATACTGGTTTTATCGGCAATCCTCGCTGGTTGCGCGCCCGGTCTGGGCAGCGGCAGCTATACCCGCGATGAAGCGCGTCGCGAGCAGAACGTGCGCATGGGCGTGGTTGAAAGCGTGCGTCCGGTGCAGATCGAAGGCACGCGCAGCGGCATCGGTCCGGCCGCCGGCGCGGTGATCGGGGGGGTGGCCGGCAGCACGATCGGACGCGGCCGCGGTTCCACGGTGGGCACGGTGCTGGGCGGCGTGGCCGGCGGCGTGGCCGGGCAGGCCGCAGAGGAGTACGGCACCCGGCGAACCGGCGTCGAGATTACCGTGAAGCTGGACCGCGGCGGTCTGGTGGCCATCGTCCAGGAAGCCGATGAATCCTTCAAGGCGGGAGACCGCGTGCGCATCCTCTCCGACGGACGCACTTCGCGGGTTACGCACTGACCGGCGGCGCCGGCAGTAACCGATTTTTCACCGTTCCTTAACCGGGGTGTAACCGCTCCGCAGTAGTCTGCCTGCCGTCATTCACGGACGGAGGCAGACGCGATGCTCAACCATACCCGGGAGCAAACCGATGGGAGCGGCCGCGCCGCGCCCGCCCTGTCGGTTTCGTTCGCGCGCAGTACCATGGAGATCCTCGAAGCGCAGCGCCTGCGTTACAGGATATTCGCCGAAGAGATGGGTGCCCGCGTGCCGGGGGCGGCCATGGGCATAGACTGTGACCAGTACGATGTTCATTGCGAACATCTGCTGGTGCGCGATACCGGCAGCGGCGAGGTCGTCGGCACCTACCGTCTGCTGCCCGGATCACGCGCGCGGCAGCTGGGGAAATTTTATGCGGACGGCGAGTTCGACCTGACCCGGCTGCGGCATCTGAGGGACGTAACCGTCGAGATCGGCCGTTCCTGCGTGCATCCGGATTACCGCAGCGGCGCGACCATCGCGCGCCTGTGGTCCGGTCTCGCCGAATACATGGCGCGGCACCGCATGCAGTACCTGATGGGCTGCGCGTCACTGAGCATGGCGGATGGCGGGTATCTGGCGGCGAACGTCTACAGGCGCCTCGCACGCACCGGCCTGTCGCCGCGCGAATACCGCGTATTTCCGAAGTGCGCGCTGCCGCTTGCCGCGCTGGAAAGCGACATGGAGGCAGCGCCGCCACCCCTGGTCAAGGGATACATGCGCGTCGGCGCCTGGATCTGCGGCGCGCCTGCCTGGGATCCGGACTTCAACACCGCTGACCTGCTGATGCTGTTGCCGATGTCGCGCATGGACGTGCGTTATGCCAGGCATTTTCTGAGGAACTGATGGCCGGTACGCTGCGTGCCCCTATAATCGCCGCCATGGGTGGCCGGGGCACATTGCTGGACAGGCGCGGTGTGCGCATCATGCGCGTCGCACTGCACCTGTTGCGCGGCGTGCAGACCATCTTGTTTTCCTTTCCGTTCCTTACGCCGCGGCGCCGCACCTCGGCAGTCAGGCGCTGGTCGCGGCGGTTGCTGCGCATCCTCGGGGTGCGCCTGCACGTGCATGGGCAGACGCCGCACAGGGGTGCGGGCAAACCGGCGATGCTGGTCGCAAACCACGTGTCATGGCTGGACATCGTCGTCATCAATGCCGTGCTGCCGGTACGATTTGTCGCCAAATCCGAGATCCGCCGCTGGCCGGTCATCGGCTGGCTGAGTGAGCGGACGGGAACCCTGTTCATCGAGCGGGCGCGCCGCCGCGACACGGCGCGCATCACCCGTCTGGTATCCGATGCGCTGTTGGCCGGCGACGTTTGCGCGGTGTTTCCGGAAGGCACGACGACCGACGGCACGCGGGTGCTGCCGTTTCACAGCTCGCTGCTGCAGCCGGCGCTGCTTGCCGATGCCAGGGTGTATCCGGCGGCATTGCGCTTCGAGCGCGCCGACGCCACGTTATGCACGGAGGCGGCATATGACGGTGACAAGTCGCTGTGGCAGACCCTGCGCGCCATTGCGGCACAGCCGGTCATTCATGCGCACGTCTGGTTTCTGGAGCCGATATCCGCTGCCGGCTCACGCCGACGCGTGCTGGCGGTGACCGCCCGCGATGTTATTGCCCGCCGCCTCGCGTCCTGACGGTTTCACAGCCGCACTGGAATACGCAGCGGTCTTCAAGCCGCACCGCGGTGAGCCGGCGGCCCCATACGCAGCCTGAATCCAGTCCGAGTATGTCCTGGCGCAGCTTGAGGCCCAGTGCGGCCCAGTGGCCGAACACCACCGGGGTTGCGTTGCTGGCGCGTGCCGGCACATCGAACCATGGCAGATAACCGGCAGGCGCGCCGTCGAGCCCGGTCTTGTGGGTGAATTCCATGGTGCCGTCGGCTGTGCACAGGCGCAGCCGCGTCATCGCATTGACGATCACCCGCAGCCGGTCGTAACCGGCGAGTTCCTCGTGCCACTGCGCCGGAGTGTTGCCGTACATGTGGTTCAGAAACTCGCCGTAGTCGGGCCCCTGCAATGCGGTTTCGACTTCACGCGCCAGCGCGAGCGCCTGGGCAATGCTCCATTGCGGCAGCAGGCCGGCATGCACCATGGCGTAACCGTTGCCGGCGTGCATCAGGCGCTGCCGGCGCAGCCAGTCCAGCAATTCTTCGCGGTCAGGCGCCGCGAGGAGCGCATCCAGCGTGTCGTCGCGATGCGGCTTGCGCACACCCGCTGCCACCACCAGCAGGTGCAGGTCGTGGTTGCCGAGCACGGCAACGGCGCGATCACCCAGTCCGCGCAGGTAACGCAGCACTTCCGGGGATTGCGAACCGCGGTTGACCAGGTCGCCGACCAGCCACAGGTGGTCGTGCAGCGGATCGAAACCGGCGGTATCGAGCAGCCGCCGCATTTGATCGTAGCAGCCCTGGATGTCGCCGATCGCGTAGGTGGCCATAGTTACGGAATGTAGGGCGGCGCTCAAACAACAAGGGCGCAGCAATGCTGCGCCCCTTGATTATGCATGAACGGCTGCGGATTACTTTGCGAGCCCGATCAGGTAATCAACCGCGGATTTGATGTCGGCGTCGGTCAGGCTGGCATTGCCGCCTTTGGGTGGCATGGCGCCCTTGCCCTTGATGGCCGCGGCATACAGCGCGTCATTGCCGGTTTTCAGGCGTGGCGCCCATGCGGCCTTGTCGCCGGCTTTCGGCGCGCCGGCGACACCAGCGGCGTGGCAGGCCATGCAGGCGGTGTCATATACGCTTTTGCCTTTTGCGGCGCCGCCGCCGGCCGCCGGTGCAGCGGCAGCCGGGGCCGCCACCATGGCCACGGGTTCTGGCACGGGCGCAGGAGCATTGGGGTCCACCACCACCGAGCCAGCGGGCTTGATGCGTTTGGCAACGGCTTCTTCGCCGGCCGCCGTCGCCGGGGCCGGTTTCTTGCCTTCGGTTGCGAGTTGCGCCAGCATCACGATGACCACGACCGGGACGATGAATGACAGCAGAACGACGATGATCAGCTGTTTCGGGGTCTTGATCAGGGAAGTGTGTTCCGGTGCCTGATGTTCGCTCATTGCGCTTTCCTGGGGCCGCGAGAAAGCGCGGATTATATCGGCATTGCCACGCCCGGTAAAACTCCCCCAAGAGCGCCATGCTAGAATCCGCCACGCAACGCGCCCGTAGCTCAGCTGGATAGAGTACTGCCCTCCGAAGGCAGGGGTCGGACGTTCGAATCGTCTCGGGCGCGCCAATTTTGCCACCCTGGTTCCAAATCGCGTAACGCCCCCGGCCGCCATGCCCTCAACCGCAGCCTGCGACGTACTGATCGTCGGTGGAGGCCATAACGGCCTGACCTGCGCCTGTTATCTGGCCGCCGCCGGGCTGAAAGTGCGCGTACTGGAACGGCGCGCGGTGGTCGGTGGCGCGGCGGTGACCGAGGAATTCCATCCTGGTTTCCGCAACTCCACGGCCAGTTACACCGTAAGCCTGCTCAATCCCCTGGTCATCCGCGAACTGCGCCTTGCCGCACACGGGTTGCGCATCATCGAACGGCCGATATCCAATTTCCTGCCGCTCTCGGATAGCGATTACCTGAAGGTCGGCGGCTCGCTCGCGGCCACGCAGGCCGAAGTCGCGCGTTTCTCCGACGCGGATGCCGCACGCCTGCCGGACTATTACGCCATGCTCGAGCGGGTGGCCGGCGTGCTGCGCGAACTCGCGCTGGAAACGCCGCCCAACGTCGGTGGCGGTCTCGGCGACTTCCTGGCGGCGGTGAAAACCGCACGGCGTTTCCGCAAACTCGACATGGCGACGCGGCGGGACGTGCTGGACCTGTTCACCAAAAGCGCCGGCGATCTGCTTGACAGCTGGTTCGAGTCCGCGCCGATCAAGGCGGCGTTCGGTTTCGACGCCATCGTCGGCAACTTCGCCAGCCCGTATGCGCCGGGTACGGCGTACGTGCTGCTGCATCATGTGTTCGGCGAAGTTAACGGCAAACGCGGCGTGTGGGGACATGCCATGGGCGGCATGGGCGCGATCACTCAGGCCATGGCGGCCGAAGCCCTGGCGCGCGGCGTGCAGATCGACACCGGGGTCGAGGTCGCCAATGTCTGCGTCGACTCGCGCGGCGCGCAGGGCGTGCAGCTGAGTGACGGCCGCATGATCGAGGCGCGATGCGTCGCGGCCAACGTCAATCCGAAGCTGCTCTATCTGGACCTGATCGATGCCGGCGCGTTGGACGGGGAATTCCTGAAGCGCATCCGCAACTGGAAATGCGCTTCGGCGACGTTCCGCATGAACGTGGCGCTGCGCGAGCTGCCGGATTTCAACTGCCTGCCGGGCAAGGATGTCGCGGTCCATCACCAGTCCGGCATCATCATGGCGCCCTCGCTGGCTTATATGGAACAGGCGTATTTTGACGCACGCACCCATGGCTGTTCGCGTGCGCCGGTGATCGAGATGCTGATACCGTCGACCGTGGATGACACGCTGGCGCCGCCTGGGCAGCATGTCGCGAGCCTCTTTTGCCAGCATTTCAGCCTGGAACTGCCTAACGGCCTGAGCTGGGACGGCATCCGTCAGGATGCCGCCGACCATGTGATAGATACGGTCGCGCGTTACGCGCAAAACTTCAGGGATGCGGTGATTGCCACCCGGATACTGTCGCCGTTGGACCTGGAGCGCGAATTCGGTCTCATCGGCGGCGACATATTTCATGGCGCGCTGACCCTGGATCAGTTGTGGTCGGCGCGGCCGGTGCTCGGTTACGGCGATTATCGTTCTCCGGTCAACCGCCTCTACCTGTGCGGCGCCGGCACCCATCCCGGCGGCGGCGTCACCGGCCTGCCGGGCCGCAATGCGGCGCGCGAGATCATTCGCGATTTCAGGCGCGGCAAGTTCAAGGAGCAGAGACAGTGATGCTGATGAGACGCAGGCTGGTCACATTGATGTGCCTGCTGTTGCTGGCGGCATGCGGCGGCGGCACGCCGGTCCTGGGCAAACTCGGCGCTGCCGACGTGGTGCTGGCCTTCGGCGACAGTCTGACTCACGGCACCGGCGCGAAGCCCGAGGACAGTTATCCCGCGGTGCTGGGCGCGCTGATCGGGCGCAACGTGGTGCGCGCCGGCGTACCCGGCGAGCAGACCGCGGGCGGCCTGCAGCGCCTGCCCGGCATGCTGGACGAACATCAGCCGCGGCTGGTGATCGTCTGCCTCGGCGGCAACGACATGCTGCGCAAGCGTCCTCATGAAAGCATCGAATCGAACCTGCGGCAGATTCTCGGCACCATCAAATCCCGAGGCATCGATGCGGTACTGGTCGGGGTGCCGGCGCCGGGGCTGATCACCAGCGCGCCGGCGTTTTACGAAAAGCTGGCGAAGGAATTCGGCATACCGTACGAGGGCAAGATCGTCACCAGCGTGCTCTACCAGCCGGAGCTCAAGTCCGACCCGATACACCCGAACGCGGACGGTTACCGCAGGATGGCCGAGGCGATCGCCGAACTGCTGCGCAAGGCCAAGGCCATCTGATCCATGAGTGCGAGGAAGCATTCGGCCCGGCGGCTGACCTTCATCATGTGTGTGGCCGAAGTGCTGTCGATGACGGGCTTCGCGGCATACACCACGCTGCTGCCGCTGCTGCAGCGCGAGTGGGGCATGTCCAATTCCGAGGCCGGTGCGATCAGCGGCATTCTGTTCGCCGGCTACATGATGAGCGTGCCGGTGCTGACCAGCCTCACCGACCGCATGGATTCGCGCCGCATCTACCTGTTCGCGTGCCTGACCGGCGCAGTCGGTGCCGCGATATTCGCGTGGTTCGGGCAGGGTTTCTGGAGCGCAGCCCTGGCGCAGTTCCTGATCGGCGCGGGACTCGGCGGCACCTACATGCCGGGGCTGAAGGCGTTGACCGACCACCTCGAAGGCGCGGCACAGTCGCGCGCCACTGCCTTCTACACGGCGAGCTTTGGCCTCGGATCGACGCTGTCAATCCTGGTCGCGGGCAAACTCGGCGCCAGCTACGACTGGCACTGGGCCTTCTGGTTCGGCACCATCGGCCCGGTGCTGGCGGGCGTGCTCGTGATGCTGGCGATACCGCTGGGCCGCAGCCGGCCGCGCGAGCAGCATACGACGGCGTTGCTCGATTTCCGGCCGGTGCTGCGCAACCGCCAGACCCTGATGTACGTGATCGGCTACGCTGCGCACAACTACGAACTGTTCGGCATGCGTTCGTGGATGGTGGCCTTCCTGGTGTTCTGCGCTGCGTTGCAGCCGGAGAGCGCGCCGATGGTGATCAGTGCGGCAACCCTGGCGGCGCTGATCAACGTGATGGGACCGGTGTTCAGCATCAGCGGCAACGAGCTGGCGATCCGCTTCGGCCGCCAGCGCATCATTTTCCTGTTCATGACGCTGTCGGGCGCCATTGCCTGCGTGATCGGATTTACCGCGTCATGGCCGTGGTATTTCGTGGTGATGCTGATGATGCTGCACTACAGTGCGATGCTCGGCGATTCCGCGGCGCTGACCTCGGGCGCGGTCGCCGCAACGCCGCCCGAGATGCGCGGCGCGATGATGGCGGTGTACTCCTTCATCGGCTTCAGCACCGCTTTCCTCGCGCCGCTGGTGTTCGGCGTCACCCTCGATCTTGCCGGCGGCAATCAGGACATTACGGCCTGGGGACTGGCCTTCGCCAGCATCGGCATCTTCGGCGTGCTTGCGCCGGTAGCGCGCTGGCGGTACCTGCGCAGCGCATAAATATCAATAAAAACAAATACTTATAATGAAATACCTGGCGCAGGCCGATTGCGCCAGGCAACAGCAATCACGTTTCCCGCCTCAACGTTTGCCGGTATAAAACTCCGGCCAGCGCTCGAGGACTGCCGGCGCATCATCCTTGTAGATGTGGCAAGAATTGATTTGGTAAGGTTTTTTGCCGTTAGCCGGCTTGCGCGCGTTGTGCGCTTCGCGCGCACGGCCCGTGGCCTGAAACGCCGTGGTGCCTAACGGCCCCAGCAGTTCGACGAGGTGGGTGCAGCCGAGCACGCCGCCGACGCGTTCTGCAATCGCCTTGCGCCAGCCGGGGCCTATGGTCAGGCCCACCAGTTTCCTGAAATTCACCGTGATGTTGCCGCAGTTTTCGTAAGGACCATCGTCGGTGACGGCTTCGGCGTCGTGGATTTTCAGATCGAGGTCGATCGTCAGCCGCAGCCACATGTTGTGCACCGGCTGGCCGGGCTGGCGTTCGCGGCCGCCGTCGCGGCGTGAATGCACATAGGTCTTGGTGTCGACCAGGTGGCCCTCGATGTCCCATAAACCATCCTCGCGCTCATAACCTTTGCATTCGACGGCGCGGGTATGTTTCAGGGTGCGGGGTGCAGGGGCTGATAACGGCATGACGCGGACTCCGGAGGTTCAGTTCGATGTTTGTATTGCGGCGCGACGGATCTCGATCTGATCCAGTAAGTCGCGCTTATCCGCCGTACTATAGCGATGCCAGTGACTGATTTCAGTCAGCGTGCGCCAGCAACCGAGACAGAACCCGTGGTCCTGCCCGATCACGCATGCGAGCACGCAGGGAGATGCAACTTCCGGCGGGGTGTCGGCAGACGCGGTCATGTTGCCCTGGCACGGATCGCTTTGGCCGCCCGCGACAGAGTCGGACGGCCCAGCACGCCGCAAATGAATTCGCCTGCATCGATCAACTTTTTCATGTCGATGCCGGTTTCGATGCCGAGGCCGTCCAGCAGATAGAGCACGTCTTCCGTGGCCACATTACCGGTGGCGCCCTTGGCGTAAGGACAGCCGCCGAGCCCGGACACCGAACTGTCAAAAGTTGCGATCCCGCATTCGAGCGCGGCGTAGACATTGGTCACGGCCTGACCGTAAGTGTCGTGGAAGTGTCCGGCCATGCGTTCGATCGGGATGTGTCTGGCTACCGCCTCGATGACGGTGCGGGTTTTGCCGGCGGTGCCGGTGCCTATGGTGTCGCACACCGTGATTTCGTAGCAGCCCATGGCGTCCAGAGCGCGTGCGACATGGACCACGGCAGCCGGGTCGACTTCGCCTTCATACGGGCAGCCCAGGCACACCGAGATGTCGCCGCGCACCCTGATGCCCCTGGCGATTGCGGCCTGCGCGACTTCCTCGAAACGCGCGAGGCCTTCGTCAATGCTGCAGTTGGTGTTGCGCTTCGAAAAACTTTCGGTGGCCGCGCCGAACACCACGACTTCATCGGCGCCGGCAGCGATTGCCGCATCCAGCCCCTTCATGTTCGGCACCAGCACCGGATAGGTCGCCCCGGGTTTGCGGCGGATGCCGGCCATCACCTCGGCGTTGTCCGCCATCTGCGGCACCCATTTCGGCGACACGAAAGCCGTCGCCTCGATGACCGGGACGCCGGCTTCCTGCAGGCGGTGGATCAGCTCGATCTTGGCGGCGGCAGGAACATGCTGCGCTTCATTCTGCAGGCCGTCGCGGGGACCGACTTCGACTATGCGTACTTTATCGGGCAGTGACATGCTGTAAAACCCTTTTCACCTGCTGCCGCCGGCCGGCGGGTGCATAAACCATGAACCCGCGCACGGCCGGTAATCAGCGTTTCCTGCGGCCGGAGGCCGCAGCCTTGCCTTTCGCGGGCGGCTCGGTCCACGAAGGTTTGCGTTTTTCGAGAAATGCGGACAGGCCTTCCTGGGCTTCGGGGGTGGCGCGGATTGCGGCAATGGTGCGTGCGGTGGCATTGACTATGCCCGGACCGATCAGGCTATGCGCGCTTTTCGGGATCAGCTGCTTGATGGCATGCACGGCTTTCGGTCCGCTGGAATAAAGCTGCCCGAGCATGGTGCCAACGCGCGCCGAAAGTTCTGCTTCCTCGACGATGTCGTGCACCAGTCCGATGCGCCAGGCTTCGGCTGCCCCAAACTCCTCGCCCGAGAGCATGTAGCGGCGCGACTGGCGTTCGCCGATGGCGCCGATCACGTACGGGCTGATCATTGCCGGGATCACCCCGATTTTCACTTCAGACAGGCGGAAGGTTGCGGTGCGCGCGGCAATCGCGATGTCGCAGGCAGCGACGATGCCGCAGCCGCCGCCGCGGACGGCGCCGTGCACCGCTGCGATCGTGGGTTTGTTCAGCGCATACAGCGCGTGGAACATGTGCGCCGATTCGGCTGCGTTCCTGTGGTTCTGCGCCTTGGTGAAATGCGCGCTTTGCCGCATGTGCGCAATATCGGCGCCGGCGCAGAAGCTCTTGCCCGCGCCGGCGATAACGACAGCGCGGATGGCGCCATCCCTGGCGATTTTTTGCAGCGTGGCCGTCAGTATCTGCACCATTTCCGGGTCAAAGGCGTTGTGCACTTCCGGGCGGTTGAGGGTGATGACGGCATTGCCGTAATCGTCGATGCGGGTCAGCACGCGTGGACTGTTTGCGGTTTCACTCATGTGGTTTTTTATGAATCACCTGCGGGTTCATCGGCTGGAGCGCGGATCGGACGACGGTGCCTGGACAGCATCGGCGTTGCAGCGCGCCAGGGGCAGGCGCGTTTGCGCCATGGTCCGGCAAATTATACGCATCGCGCCCCGGGATTTACCCGAACCGGTCCATTGCGTGGATGGCGGATGCGGTCTGTGGACACACACTGCACGCGATGAACGCGAATCTGAAATTACCAGCCGCCGCTTGCCAGCCATCGCTCGATCTGGCCGAGGCGGTCCGAGCCCCAGAAAGGTTCTCCATCGACGATGATGTACGGCGAGCCGAAGACCCCGCGTTCGATCGCGGCATCGACCTCGGATTTAAGGCGCTCCTTGACCGCCGCATCGTTGATCGCTTGCATGACGGTTTCCCGATCATGGCCGAGTTTGGCTGCGATGTTGGCGGTGACTTCCGGGTTCGAAATGTCGCGGTCCTCGGCAAAATAGGCGCGGTACAGCGCCTGAGCCAGCGTTTTGGCGGCAGCCGGGTCGCGCTCGTGCAGCCAGTAATAGGCGCGACAGGGTGCCGTCGAGGAAACCGGGAACCTGGAAGGCATTTTGAAGGGGACGCCGAATAGCCGCGCCGACCGGGCCAGATCATGCTGCGTGTAACTGCCCTTTATCGGGATCGTGGTCAGTGGCTGCTGGCCCGTGACCTTGAACACGGCGCCGAGCAATATCGGTCGCCAGATCGTGGTCCGTTCATGTTTTTCCGCCAGCGCATCGATTTGCGCAGCTGCGAAATATCCGTAGGGCGATGAAAAGTCGAAATAGAAGTCCAGGGGAGCGTTCATGCGCGCTTTCCCGTCAGCACAGGCTCCGGATTACCGGGAAATACCACAGAGGGGCCATGCTCATGATATGTAAAGGGATGATTTGATGGATAAATAATGTCGTTTACGTAAACGTAATGCATGCTGCGCCGCTACTTCTGCTGCGTTTTGGCCGGCTCCGATTCGTTCAGCAGGCGCTGACACTGATTGGCAAAAAAATTGATTTCGTTGAGCATGACTTCGACGTCTTCACGTTGCTGGACCAGTTGCGAGCGATGTCGCTCGAGCTTGACCGCAAATTCCTCTAGCTGCCGGCGCTCATCGTTGGCCAGGTCGTATAATTCGAAAAGTTCGCGGATTTCGCTGAGTGAGAATCCAAGGCGCTTGCCGCGCAGCGCGAGTTTCAGCCTGACCCGGTCGCGATGGCTGTAAATGCGGTTGATGCCATCCCGTTGCGGAGTGATCAGGCCCTGGTCTTCATAATGGCGCAAGGTGCGCGTGGTGACATCGAATTCCTGCGCCAGATCGCTGATCGTATAGGTTTTGCTCATTGTGCTCCGCAGCAACGACAGGTAATATGCGGCGGAAACATAACATTTCCATTACGTAAACGTCAATATTGACATATTTTCCGAAAACTAAAACCAATGTCCGAGAAACGTCAGAAAGCAGCCCCTGAAGCGCCGCAACTTTCCAAGCTCTATGCCGAAATCGCCGAGAAAAGTGCTGCATTGCTGACCAGTTACATGTCGCGCAGCTCCGGTTTGCCGGGTGTCAGCGATGAACTGGGCATCGCCAAAGCCTTTTTCGAGGCGTGGGGGCGCATGTTTGCCGACCCGCTGCGCATCGCCGGGATGCAGATGAAGCTGTGGCAGGAATACATGACACTGTGGCAGAACTCGATGCTGAAAATGATGGGGCAGGAGACGGCACCGGTGGCGCAGCCGCACCACGCGGACCGCCGCTTCAAGCATGATGATTGGGAAAACAACTTTCTCTACGACTATGTCAAGCAGTCCTACCTGATCGCCGCCCGCCACCTGCACGAATCCCTGGGCGGTGTCGAAGGCCTGGATGAAAAGACTGCCAAAAAGGTCGAGTTTTATACCAGGCAGTACATCGATGCGCTGTCGCCATCCAATTTCCTGCTCACCAACCCTGAAGTGCTGCGCGAAACCGTCAACTCGGGCGGCATGAATCTGCTCAAGGGACTGAACAACCTGCTCGAAGATCTGAGCAGCGGCAATGGTGCGCAGTTGAAGGTGCGGATGACGGACACCAGCGCGTTCAAGCTCGGAGGGAACATTGCAACCACCAGGGGCAAGGTGGTTTATCAGAACGACATCATGCAACTGATCCAGTACGAGCCGCTGACGGCCAAGGTACATGCAACTCCGCTGCTGATCATCCCGCCCTGGATCAACAAGTTCTACATCCTCGACTTGCGCGAGAAAAACTCGTTTGTACGCTGGGCTGTGGAGCAGGGCCATACCGTATTCGTCATTTCATGGGTCAATCCCGACGAAACCCTGGCGCACAAGACTTTTGACGATTATCTGACCGACGGCGCGTTGGCGGCACTGGACGCGGTGCGCGACATCACAGGCGAGGCGCAGGCGAATGTCATCGGTTATTGCCTGGGCGGGACGCTGCTGGCGTGCACGCTTGCCTGGCTGGCCGCGAAACGGCAGGACCGGATCCGCAGCGCGACCTTTTTCGTGACCATGATCGATTTCGAGCGCCCGGGTGAACTTGAGGTATTCATCGACGAAAAGCAGGTGGATGCACTCGAGAAAAAAATGGAGGCGCGCGGTTATCTCGAAGGTTCCGAGATGGCAACGACGTTCAACATGCTGCGTGCGAACGACCTGATCTGGTCTTTCGTCGTCAACAACTACCTGCTGGGGCGCGACCCTTTCCCGTTTGATCTGCTGTACTGGAACGGCGATTCCACGCGCATGCCGGCGGCCATGCACAGTTTTTATCTGCGTAACATGTATCTGAAGAACCGGCTGCGCGAACCCGGCGGAATCACCTTGGCGGGCGTGCCCATCGACGTCAGCAAGGTGAAAACACCGGCCTATTTCATTTCGACCGCCGAAGACCATATCGCCCCTTGGCAATCGACCTACGCGGGGGCACGGCTGCTGCGCGGCCCGGTGCGTTTCGTTCTGGGCGGCTCCGGCCATATTGCCGGCATCATCAATCCGCCGGAAGCCGGCAAGTACTGTTACTGGACCAACGAAAAAATGGCGGAAACCCCAGAGCAATGGCAGCAGGGGGCGGGCCAGCATCCGGGTTCCTGGTGGACGGATTGGGCGAACTGGGTTTCGGGCCACGCCGGTGCCAGGGTTGCGGCACGCACGCCGGGCGGGGGCCGCTACAAGGCCGTGGAAGACGCGCCGGGTTCCTACGTACAGCGGCGCATCGGCTAGCGCTGCGAAATTTGCAAAAGGTATCCATGCCATGACTTACCAGAACCTGCTGCTGGAACAGCCCGAGCCGGGCATACATCTGCTGACTGTCAATCGACCGCGGGCACTGAACGCGCTGAATGCGGCGACGCTGACGGAACTTGCGCAGGCGACGGAACAGGTCGCTGCGGATGCGGCGGCCCGGGTGCTGCTGATCACCGGTGCCGGGGAAAGGGCGTTCATTGCAGGGGCGGATATCAGTGAAATGCTGCCTCTGTCCGTGGCGCAGGCACGGGAGTTCTCTGAGCTCGGCATGCGGGTGATGCATGGCCTGGAAGCGCTCCAGGTTCCGGTAATCGCGCTGGTCAACGGTTACGCACTGGGCGGCGGCTGCGAACTGGCGATGGCCTGCGACTGGATCATGGCTTCCGAGCGCGCGGTATTCGGCCAACCGGAAGTGAATCTGGGCATTCCGCCGGGTTTTGGCGGCACGCAGCGGCTGACCCGTCTGGTAGGGCGCGCGCGTGCGATGGAGCTGGTGATCACGGGCCGCCAGGTCAGGGCTGAAGAAGCGCTCGCCATGGGCCTGGTCAACCAGGTGCTTGCCGCTGATACCCTGCGCGACGCCGGTATGGCAGTGGCGCGAACCATCGCCGCCAAGGGTCCGATTGCAGTGAGGCTGGCGAAACAGGCCGTGCATTGCGGACAGGACATACCCCTGGCCGATGCCTGTGCGCTCGAGACCGGTGCCTTTGCGCAGGCCTTCGCCACTGCAGATCGGCAGGAAGGCATGCGCGCTTTTATCGACAAACGCGCGCCGCGTTTTTCCGGGCGCTAGAACCGTCTGCAATACGGTGTTGCGATGCTGCAGTGCATCAGCAAATGTGCCGATGTTTGAACGCAGACGTTATAATTACTCACCCCATCGCGGCTGCGGATCAGGCACCATAAGTGCCGGAATTGTCGTGAAAAAACTGCCCCAAAAAGGTATTGCCCATGGATATGAACGACATCCAGCGCGATCTGGATCCTGAAGAAACCCGCGAATGGCTGGAAGCCTTGCAGTCGGTGCTGGAACGCGAGGGTCCTGATCGCGCGAATTACCTGCTCGACCGCCTGGTCAACGAGGCACGCCGTGGCGGCGCCTATATTCCGTACAACGCTAATACTGCGTACATGAATACGATTCCGCCGGAACGCGAGGAGCGTTCGCCGGGGGATTCCGAACTCGAACACAAGATCCGTTCGCTGGTGCGCTGGAATGCGATGGCTACCGTCATCCGTGCCAACAAGGAATCATCCGAACTGGGCGGGCATATCGCCAGCTTTGCGTCGGCGGCCACGCTCTACGATGTCGGTTTCAATCATTTTTTCCGCGCCGCCAACGAAAAATTTCTTGGAGACCTTGTTTACATCCAGGGACATTCGGCGCCGGGAGTTTACGCGCGCGCGTTCCTCGAGGGCCGCATCAGCGAAGAGCAACTGAGCAATTTCCGCCAGGAAGTCGACGGCAAGGGGCTGTCCTCCTATCCGCATCCCTGGCTGATGCCTGATTTCTGGCAGTTCCCGACAGTGTCTATGGGACTCGGTCCGCTGATGGCCATCTACCAGGCGCGCTTCATGCGCTACCTCAAGGATCGCGGCTTGATCGAAGGCCAGGGCCGCAAGGTCTGGGCCTTCATGGGCGACGGCGAGATGGACGAGCCGGAATCCCTCGGCGCCATTTCGCTGGCCGGCAGGGAAAAGCTGGACAACCTGATCTTCGTCATCAACTGCAACCTGCAGCGCCTCGACGGTCCGGTGCGTGGCAACGGCAAGATCA
>JBMTEY010000047.1:0-16326 GCA_049433545.1 Burkholderiales bacterium
TTTTTGCCTAGATTTCCCGATAGCGTCAAATAAGATCAGGCCAGTCGCGATATGACATCGATATATGGTGAACAGGCCGGGCGATGTCTATTTTCCGGTTTAGCAGGCGTTTGCAGTCCGAAAATTCAAGAGTGAGTCGCGAGGAAATGCTGCACTTCGGTGATGCATGCTTCCGGCACGATGTGGTGCACCATGTGGTAGGACGTCGGCAGGTGCACCAGTTTGAAGTCCTTCAGGTGCGTGGTCAGCAGGCGTTCCTGTTCGTCGTCGGTGATCGGTCCGCCGGTGGGATAGAGGCCGAGCACCGGGCATTGCACCTGCGGCAGCCAGTCCAGTGCGTTCGCGTCATTCACCAGCTGCACCAGCCGCAGCAGCACTTCGATGTCGCCACTGGCGAATTCATCGGCATACCAATTGAAGAAGCCTTCCTCGGTTTCCGGCGGAAAGCGTGTCGAGCGGTTGGTGGTGTCCACCCATTTGCGGATGCCCATGTCGCGCATCGCGTCTGCGCGCGAGCCGTGTTTCAGCGCGTAGCTCGCCTTCATTTTGTCGCTGATGTAGACCGGCGTCGCGGCGATGGTCAGCGTGCGCACCAGTTGCGGATGCAGCGCGGCGAGGCCGAGGCCGATGATGCCGCCGGAGGATTCGCCGACATAATGAACCTTGTCCACGCCGAGGTCGCGGATGATCGCGACGAGATCGGCGACGCAGTGTTCTTCGGTCAGTTCCGTCGCGAGATCGAAATTGCGGCCGGAATCGCCCAGGCCGCGCATGTCCGGGCGCACCACGCGGTAATGGCGGGCCAGCGCCGGCACCCACTGGTACCAGAATTTCGAGGAGCGGCCGTTGCCGTGCTGCAGCAGCACCACTGGCGCGTTTTTCCAGGGATCGGTGAAATCATCAACAACGTAGTGCAGCCGCGGCTGGCCGGCCCTTTCGACGAACGGCATCAGGTTTTCGCGCCGAGCTGGAGCGCGCGTTCTTTCGAGGACTTCAGGCTTTCGGGCGTCGCTCCCGAGGTCCAGCCCAGCACGTTCTTCAGCGCGATGTCGGTCAGCGCATGGATCCAGTCGTCGCGCTCGTTGAGGCAGGGGATGTAATGCAGTTCGCTGCCGCCGGCCTTGACGAAATCACCCCTGGCCTCGATGGCGATTTCCTCCAGCGTTTCCAGGCAGTCGCTGACGAATCCGGGGCAGGCGACGTCGACGCGCCCGGTTTTTTTCTTTGCAAGATCCTTCAGCACTGCCGCGGTGTACGGCTGCAGCCACTCGGCGCGGCCGAAGCGTGACTGGAAGGCGATGGTGAAAAAATCCGGCTTCAGTCCGATCTGCGCCGCGATCAGGCGCCCGGTTTTCATGCATTCGCAGTGGTACGGGTCGCCGAGATCCAGCGTGCGTCGCGGCACGCCGTGGAAGCTCAGCACCAGGTGGTCGCCGCGGCCGTGCTTGAACCAGTAGTCCTGGATGGATTGCGCCGCGGCCTTGATGTAGCCGTCATGGTCGTGGAAATGCTTCACGGTGCGGAGGGCCGGCTGGTTGCGCATGCCGCCTATGGCGTCGAAGGCGGCCTTGAATACTGTTGCCGAGGTGCTGGCGGAATACTGCGGGTACAGCGGCAGCAGCAGGATGCGGTCGCAGCCTTGCGCCTTCAGCGCTTCGAGTTTTTCGCGGATTGAGGGTTTGCCGTAGCGCATCGCCCAGTCGATCAGGTGTGGCTGCTTCAGCCTTTCTCCGAGGTAGCCGCGCAGCAGCTGAGCCTGGCGTTCGGTGTGTACCTTCAGCGGCGAGCCTTCCGGGGTCCATACCTGCGAATAGCGTTCGGCGGAAGCTTTTGGCCGCGTGGTCAGCACGAACAGGTTGAGGATCAGCCACCACAGTGGGCGCGGGATTTCGACGACGAAAGGGTCGGAGAGGAATTCGCGCAGGTAGCTGCGCACCGCGCCGGGTGTCGCCGACTCAGGGGAGCCGAGGTTAACCAGCAGGATGCCGATTTTCGGTGTGCTGCCGTGGCTGAAAGGGGGTTCTTTGGCGAATGGGCCCATCGTCTTCAAAATCAGGTTCGTGGAGGGCGTAGGTTAACACCCGGCACCGGCGCACCCGGGCTGCGGCGACTAGCGCTGCGTCAGCGCGCTGGACAGCAGCTTGGCGGTGATGTCGACGATGGGGATGACACGCTCGTAAGCCATGCGCGTGGGGCCGATGACGCCGACGGTGCCGACGACCTTGCCGTCGACTTCATAGGGCGCGGTGACGACGCTGCATTCGTCGAGCGGCTGCAGCCCGGCCTCGTTGCCGATGAAGATCTGCACGCCCTGCGCGCGGCTTGAAATGTCCAGCAGCTGCAGCAGCGTGGCGCGGTGCTCGAACAGGTTGAACAGCTCGCGCAGCTTGACCATGTTGGACGACAGGTCGTCGATGCCGAGCAGGTTCATTCCTCCCGAAATCACCACGTCCTCGGCCGAGTCGGTGACCGCCTGGTCGCCGGCAGCCAGCGCAACGGCCATCAGTTGCGACATGTCTTCACGCAACTGCTTCAGTTCGGACTGGATGCGGCGGCGGATGTCGTCGAAGGTGCAGCCTGCGTAATTCTGGTTGAGGATGTTGGCGGCTTCGACCAGTTCCGAAGGCGAGTAGGCCTTTTCGGTCTGGATGATGCGGTTCTGCACGTCGCCCTCGGCAGTGACCAGGATCAGCAGCAGGCGTTTTTCGGCGAGCTTGAGGAATTCGATGTGGCGGAAGCCGGCGCTGCGGCGCGGCGTGACGACGACGCCGGCGAAACGCGTCAGGTCGGACAGCATGTGCGAAGCCGAGGAAACCAGCTTCTGGGTGCTTTCGACCTGCAGCTGGCCTTCGAGCTGGTTGATCTCGACGCGGTCCAGTGGTTTCACGGTGAGCAGCGTATCGACGAAAAAGCGGTAGCCGCGCGCAGTGGGGATGCGTCCCGCCGAAGTATGAGGGCTGGTGATGAATCCCATTTCCTCGAGATCGGCCATCACGTTGCGGATGCTGGCCGGAGAGAGGTCGAGGCCGGAGAATTTCGACAGCGCGCGCGAGCCCACGGGCTGCCCGTCGGCGATATAACGCTCCACCAGGGTTTTCAGCAGCAACTGCGCGCGTTCGTTGAGCGCCTGTGATTCATGGGCCATGAAATTCATTTTACACAAAAAGCACTGCGCGCCAGCACTCCCGGCAGCGGAGCGCCAATGCATTGTTTTTAATGGGTTTGCGGGAAACCGGGTGCGGGGGAATTATGGTTTAATGCCGCCATGTCTTCCGCCTTTTCCACCGTCGCATTGATCGGCAAGTACAACTCACCGGAGATTGCCGGTCCGGTGATGCGGCTCGGGCATTTTCTCGAGCAGCGCGGCGTCAAGGTGCTGATCGACCGCCTGACCGCGGCGCACATCCCGGATTGTCCGTACTCGGTGCTGCGGCTGGAGGAACTGGGGCGCGAGGCCGACCTGGCCGTGGTGCTCGGCGGCGACGGCACCATGCTCAACATTGCGCGTACCTTCGCGCCCTACGAGGTGGAGCTGGTCGGCGTCAACCAGGGGCGACTGGGTTTCCTGACCGACATCTCGCTGGACACCATGTTCGAGACCATCACCGCGATCCTCGACGGCCAATACGTGACCGAGGAGCGCATGCTGCTGGAGTCAGAGGTGTGGAGCGGCAACAACGGCGACCAGGAACGTGTTTTCGAGGTGCTGGCGTTCAACGACGTGGTGGTGGCCAAGGGGTTTGCCGGCGGCCTGGTCGAGATCGAAGTGCGGGTCGACGGCCAGTTCATCTACAACCAGCGGTCCGACGGCCTGATCGTGGCGACGCCGACCGGATCCACCGCCTATGCGCTGTCCTCGGGCGGACCGATCGTGCACCCGGCGCTGTCGGTTATGGCGCTGGTGCCGGTGTCGCCGCATACGCTGTCGAATCGCCCCATCGTGTTGAGCGGCGACAGCACAGTGGAAATCATCGTGCGCAGCGCCGACGATCCGCGCGCGCACTTCGACAGCCATTCGCATTTCGACCTGCGCGAGGGCGACCGCGTGGTGGTGCGCCGTTACCAGCACAAGATCAAGCTGCTGCATCCGGTAGGGCACAGTTATTACGCGATGTTGCGCGAGAAGCTGCACTGGAACAGGGACTGACGATCGCATCACGCGCCATGCTGCAACGGCTGACCATCCAGGATTTTGTCATCGTCGAGCGCCTTGAGCTCGAGTTCGGTTCCGGCTTTACCGTGCTCACCGGTGAGACGGGTGCGGGGAAATCGATACTGATCGATGCCCTGGCGCTGGCGCTGGGCGAACGCGCCGATCCCGCCACGGTGCGCCAGGGTGCGGCGCGCGCCGATGTCACCGCGGAGTTCGACACCGGCGGCAACAGGCCGTTGCAGGCCTGGCTCGATGACCACGACCTCGCCGGCGACGAGGGTGTGTGCCTGTTGCGGCGCGTGGTCGAATCATCCGGGCGGTCCCGCGGTTTCATCAACGGCCATGCCGCGACCGCAGCGCAGTTGCGCGAAGCCGGCGACTTCCTGGTAGACATCCACGGCCAGCACCAGCACCAGTCACTGAGCCGTCCGGCGGCGCAGCGCGCGCTCACCGATGCCTACGGCGGGCTCGAGTCGCAGGCGGCGCAGGTGGCCGATGCCTGGCGCAACTGGCAGCGTCGGCGCGAGGAGCGCCTTGCTTTCGAGGGCAATGCCGCTGCGATCAATGCCGAACGCGAGCGCCTGGAGTGGCAGTTGCAGGACCTGGACGCGCTGAAACTTTCGCTGGGAGAATGGGCGGCCGTGGGTGCCGAACATTCGCGTCTTGCCCATGCGGCGAGCCTGATCGAAGCCGCGCAGTCCGGCGTCGAGATGCTGTCCGAGGGCGAAGGCGCGGCGCTGGAGCAGGTCAATGCGGTGATTTCCCGCCTGCAATCGCTGCTGCAGCACGATCCGCGGCTGAAGGACATACTCGATGCGCTGGAGCCGGCGCAGATCCAGCTGCAGGAAGGTGCGGGGGCGCTGCGCCGTTACGGCGAACGCGCCGACCTCGATCCGCAGCGGCTGCGCGAAGTCGAACAGCGCCTCGATGCCTTGCATGCGGCGGCGCGCAAGTACCGCGTCGATCCCGAAGGCCTGCCGGAACTTGCGACGCATACCCGCGAACGGCTAGCGGAACTGGGGGCGGGAGGCGACCCGGAAACCCTGCGCAGGCGCGAAGCCGAAGCCGAAGCGGCATACCGCGAGGCGGCGAAGAAGCTGACGGCCGGACGCAGGAAGGCGGCGAAAAAACTCGCCGAGGCAGTCACCGCCGGCATGCAGGACCTGGCGATGCAGGGCGGCGTGTTCGAGGTGGCGCTCGACGCCCTGGAAACGCCGGCCGCGCACGGCCTCGAGCAGATCGAGTTCCGGGTCGCCCCCCACAAGGGCATGACACCGCAACCGGTCGCGAAAACGGCTTCCGGCGGCGAACTGTCGCGGCTGTCGCTGGCGATACAGACGGTGCTGAGCCGTGTCGCGAAAGTGCCGACGCTGATTTTCGACGAGGTCGACGTCGGCATCGGCGGCCGGGTCGCCGAAATCGTCGGTCGTATGCTGCAGTCGCTGGGCGCCAAACACCAGGTGATGTGCATCACCCACCTGCCGCAGGTCGCGGCCGCGGCGGACCGGCAGTGGCAGGTGAGCAAGGCCGATGTCCGCGGCAGGGTGTCATCCACGGTGGCCGAGCTGGATGACGATGCGCGCATCGAGGAAATCGCGCGCATGCTCGGCGGCGTCAAAATCACCGAGACCACGCGCCGGCATGCCGCCGAGATGCTCGGCCGGAAATAGGCCGGTCAGGGCGCGAGCAGCCAGCCCAGCCAGGCTGCGGCGATGGTCAGCAGCAGTCCCGGCACGACCTGCAGGGCGAATCGCCTGCCGCCGTTGATGCCCGCAATCACGATTTTGGTGACGGTATTGGTTGTCAGTCCGGTCAGCACGGCCACTGCAGCCTGTGCCGTGCCCAGTTTGTGCGCCGCGACCAGCGACCCCGCGGAAACCGCCGTGGAATGCGCATCGGCGAAGCCGGTGACGGCGGCGGCGGCGAACAGGCCGGGCGCACCCATCCATGCGACCATGGCCGCGGATATGAACAGTATCGCGGTGATCGACAGCGCAAACAGCAGCGCCGTGCGGAAGCTGAAGGCGCGGCCGTGGTCGCCGCCATGTGCGCCCGGCGGCTGGTGCGCGGTTTTCCAGGCGAAGAGCGCGCCGTAGGCTAAGGCAACAATCCCGGCGCAGCCCAGCGGCAGCGTGAGCGCGCGCAGGGTATCCACGCTGACCGCCGCCAGAATGACGGTCATCTGCGCCAGTGTTGCCACGGTGGACATCACCGCACCAGCCGCCGCGGGCCGCAACAGCGCGGGATCCCGCAATGCGCGTTCGCCCATGCTGCCGATGGTTGCCGCGCTGGAGACAAATCCGGAAACGAAACCTGCGACGGCGAGGCCGAAGCGCGCGCCGAGCAGGCGCACGCAGACATGACCCGCGGCGCCGATGGCGAGCATCAGCACGACTATGGTCCAGGTGATCCGCGGATTGATTGCTGCGTAGGGCCCGATATGGCGGTCGGGGACCAGCGGCAGCACGACCAGCGTGGCTGCGGCCAGCATCAGCGCGTCTTCGAGTTCCTGCGCAGTCAGCACGCGGCGGACGAAATGGTGGATGCGGTTGCGTGCGGCGAGCAGCACGGCCAGCACGACGGCGAGGCCGGCCGCGAGCGGCGGTTCATGCATCGCCAGCGCGCCGAGCAGCAGCGTCAGCAACAGCGCAATTTCGGTGGTCAGCCCCGGGTCGTCCTTCAGCGTGCGGTGATAACCGATCGCCGTCAGCACGGCGACGCTGCCGGCGGCGACGGCCAGCAGGATTTCGCCACCTAGCATCATGCTGACCGCGCCGAGCAGCGCGGCGACGGTGAAGGTGCGGATGCCGGCCACCGAGCGCGCCGGTCCCGCGCCCTTGCGTCGTTCGCGTTCGAGACCGATCAGCAGGCCGATGCCGAGTGCGACGGCGAGCGGCAGCAGGGATGTTTCGTGGTTCAGCATCGGCCTGGCTCCGGAATCAGCGGCATGCCGCGGGAGCTGATTTTTGCGCAGGCGGGGTACGCGCCGCGGTCAGCCGTTTTTCCGGTGCGGGCAATCTGTCCGGGTGCAGTCGGCGTAGATGTGCAGTGAGTGGTCATGGATACGGAAGCCGCGTTCCCTGGCCACTTTCTCCTGCCGTTTTTCGATTTCGGCGTCGTAGAACTCCTCGACGTGACCGCACTGCACGCATACCAGGTGATCGTGGTGGGCGCCCTGGTTGAGTTCATAGACGGCCTAGCCTGATTCGAAGTGGTGGCGCATCAGCAGGCCGGCCTGCTCGAACTGGGTGAGCACGCGGTAGACGGTCGCCAGTCCGGTGTCAGTGCCTTCCTCGACCAGCTTCTTGTAGACATCCTCGGCCGACAGGTGGCGGATGTCGCTCTTCTCGAAAAGTTCGAGGATGCGCAGCCGCGGCAGCGTGGCCTTGAGGCCGATGGTCTTCAGGTCATCCGGAGAACTCATCGCGTTTCGTGCCTTGCAGGCGCTCTTTGAAGGGCAATTCGGCTATGATACCAACAAAGATTGCGATTGCCTGCCGCTGGAATGCGGGGGCCGAAACCGCCGGATTCAAATGAAAAAATTACTGGTCATCACGATGCTGCTGCCGGGCTGCGGTTACATCCCGTCGGTGCCGACGCTGCAACCGCACAGGATCGACATCCAGCAGGGCAATTTCGTCACCCAGGACATGATCGCCAAGCTCAAGCCGGGCATGTCGCGCAGCCAGGTGCGGTTTGCGCTGGGTACGCCGCTGATCATGGACCCGTTCCATGCCGACCGCTGGGACTACGTTTACATGCTGCACAGGAAAGGTGAGTTGGCGGAACAGCGCCGGGTCACCGTCCTGTTCAAAGGCGACGAACTGGAGCGGATCGAAGGCGATATCGTGCCCGGCTCCAATATCACGGCGCCGCCGGCGCAGGAGAAAAAATGAGTTCCGCCAAGGCCATGCGCGTCGCCATCGCCGGCAGCGGCGGCCGCATGGGGCGCATGCTGCTGGAGGCCGTTGCGCAGGACGGCAATGCGGTGCTGGCGGCCGCGCTCGAGGTTGCCGGCAGTCCGCAGGTCGGTCGCGATGCCGGTGAACTGGTTGCCGCGGTGCGCGGCGTGCAAGTCAGCGACAGACCGGAACAGGCGCTTGCCGGCTGCGACGTGCTGATCGATTTCACGCGGCCAGAGGGCACGCTGCAGCATCTCGCCATCTGCCGCCGGCTGAAGGTGCGCATGGTAATTGGCACTACCGGCTTCGATGACGCCGGCAAAAAGGCGATTGCCGATGCCGCGCGCGAGATCGGCATCGTGTTCGCGCCGAACATGAGCGTCGGCGTCAACGTCACGCTCAAACTGCTGGAAATGGCGGCGCAGGCCATGGGCGCGGACCACGACATCGAAATCATCGAGGCGCATCATAAACACAAGGTCGATGCGCCTTCGGGCACTGCGCTGAAAATGGGTGAGGTGATTGCCGGCGCAATGGGCAAGGATCTGCAGGACTGCGCGGTGTATGCCCGCGAGGGCCATACCGGCGAGCGCAAGCCGGGCAGCATCGGTTTTGCCACCATCCGCGGCGGCGACATCGTCGGCGACCACACCGTGCTGTTTGCCGGCACCGGCGAACGGGTCGAAATCACCCATCGCTCGAACAACCGCGTTCATTATGCGCAAGGCGCGCTGCGCGCCGCGCAATTCCTGATGACCCGTCCGCAGGGCCTGCATGACATGTGGGATGTGCTGGGCCTTAAGTAAATTTTGTTAAAAAACAAATACTGATAATGATACCCGCGGCGCGCACCGGCATCAGCCTGCTTCTGGTCGCGTGGCTGTTGCCGGCGACCGCGTCGGATATCACGCTGCGCGACGTCAATTACCGCAACGGCGACATCGAGGTCAGCGCCAAACTTTATCTGCCCGCAGGCCGGGCGCCGCATCCCGCAGTGCTCTACGTGCACGCCCGCCGCGGCTGGGATCTGGAGGCCGACGCCCAGGTGCGGCGGATTGCCTCGCGCGGCATTGCCGTCATTGCGCCCGACTACCACAGTCCGCGTTTTATTGCGGCCTGGCCAATCGAGCACGATCAGGCGACGGAAAAGGACGTCGAGTTGGCGATCGATGCGCTGAAGAAGATCCCCGAGGTGCGTTCAGACCGCATCTGCGTGGTCGGTTTTTCGCGCGGCGGTTACCACGCGGTGCTGCTGGCGGCGCGCCGCCGCGAGGTGGCCTGCATCGTGACGTATTACGGGCACATGGTGAATCCGAATGCGCCGGAGCCGGTGCAGGTCTATCGTTATGCGCCGGAAATCGAAAAGATCAACGTGCCGGCGATGTTCATCGTCGGTGAAGAGGAGCAGGAACTGCGGCGCACCGGCATCCGCCGCGCCTATTACGCGCTGATGAAGCGCGGCGTGCCGGTGGAAATGCTGATGTATCCGCACGCGCGCCGCGCCTTCGATTTCCGCCGGGACCAGCGCGAGGAGGAGAAACTGGCGACGGAAGATGCGGCAAAACGCGCCGCGGCGTTCATCCGGGGTGCGCTAAGCCGCTGATTCCGCGGCAAAGCGGATGCCGCGGTTTGTCGAGGTGCGGCCTCTCGCGTATAATCCTGACTTCAAGAACGGCGGGACGGGCTGCAATCCGTCCCGCTTGTCGCATCAAACCCAATAAAATCAGGAGCTTGTCGTGTCCTCGCGTACGCCCGCCATTCTTGTACTGAAGGATGGCACGGTATTTCGCGGTTCCGCGATAGGTGCCGAGGGACTCGTCGCCGGCGAAGTGGTGTTCAACACGGCGATGACCGGCTACCAGGAAATCCTCACCGATCCGTCGTACTGCCGGCAGATCGTCACGCTGACCTATCCACACATCGGCAACACCGGCGTCAATGCCGAAGACGTCGAGTCGGAAAAGATCCAGGCTGCCGGCCTGGTGATCCGCGACCTGCCGCTGCAGTCCTCGAATTTCCGCGCCAGCCAGACCCTGGACGAATACCTGCGCCGCGGCAACATTGTTGCGATTGCCGACATCGACACCCGCAGGCTGACGCGCCTGCTGCGCGACAAGGGCGCCCAGGACGGCTGCATCATGGCTGGAAAAGTAGACGAGAAAGCCGCACTGCAGGCGGCCCGCGGGTTTCCGGGACTGGTGGGCATGGACCTGGCGAAGGTGGTGTCGTGCACGAAGCCGTACGAAGCCGATGAATCGGTGTGGGAACTGGGCGCCGGCTACGGCAAGCTTGCCGATGCGCGTTTCCATGTCGTCGCCTACGATTTCGGGATCAAGCGCAACATCCTGCGCATGCTCGCCGCGCGCAGCTGCAGGTTGACGGTGGTGCCGGCGCAGACCACGGCCGCAGAGGTGATGAAGCTCAAACCCGACGGCGTGTTTCTGTCGAACGGTCCCGGCGATCCCGAGCCCTGCGATTATGCGATCCGCGCCATTCGTGAACTGCTGGCTGCTGGCATGCCGTTGTTCGGCATCTGTCTCGGCCACCAGCTGCTCGGTCTGGCCTGCGGTGCCAAAACGCTGAAAATGAAATTCGGCCACCACGGCGCCAACCACCCGGTGCAGGACCTCGAATCGAAGCGGGTAATGATCACCAGCCAGAACCACGGTTTTGCGGTGGACGCGGCGACGCTGCCGGCCAATGCGAAGGTGACCCACGTGTCGCTGTTCGACGGCAGCCTGCAGGGTTTTGCGCTGACCGACAAGCCGGCGTTCTGCTTCCAGGGGCATCCCGAGGCGAGCCCGGGACCGCATGACGTGGATTACCTGTTCGACCGCTTCGTGAAAATGATGGAAAAATACAAGGCGCAGGCGGTGCAGAATGCCTAAACGCACGGACATCAAATCGGTGCTGATCATCGGCGCCGGCCCGATCATCATCGGCCAGGCCTGCGAGTTCGACTATTCCGGCGCCCAGGCTTGCAAGGCGCTGCGCGAAGAGGGTTATCGCGTGATTCTGGTCAACTCCAACCCGGCGACGATCATGACCGACCCGGGCATGGCGGATGCGACCTACATCGAGCCGGTGACCTGGCAGGTGGTGGAGAAGATCATCGCCGTCGAGAAGCCCGACGCGCTGCTGCCTACGATGGGTGGACAGACAGCGCTCAACTGCGCGCTGGACCTCGCGAAACACGGCGTGCTCGAGAAATACGGCGTGGAGATGATCGGCGCCTCCAAGGAGGCGATCGACAAGGCCGAGGACCGCGAGAAATTCAAGAAGGCGATGGCCGGGATCGGCCTCGACAGCCCGCGCTCGGCGCTTGCGCACAGCATGGAAGAGGCGCTGCAGGTGCAGGCCGTGGTCGGATTTCCGACCATCATCCGGCCGTCGTTCACGCTGGGCGGCACCGGCGGCGGCATTGCGTATAACCGCGAGGAATTCGTCGCCATCGTCGAGCGCGGACTCGACGCCAGCCCGACCAAGGAAGTGCTGATCGAGGAATCGGTGATCGGCTGGAAGGAATACGAGATGGAGGTCGTGCGCGACCGCAACGACAACTGCATCATCATCTGTTCGATCGAGAACTTCGATCCGATGGGCGTGCACACCGGCGACTCGATCACGGTGGCGCCGGCGCAGACGCTGACCGACAAGGAATACCAGATCATGCGTAACGCCTCGATCGCGTGTTTGCGCGAGATCGGGGTCGAGACCGGCGGTTCCAACGTGCAGTTCGGCATCAATCCGAAGGACGGGCGCATGGTCATCATCGAGATGAACCCGCGGGTGTCGCGTTCCTCGGCGCTGGCGTCCAAGGCTACCGGCTTTCCGATCGCCAAGGTCGCGGCCAAGCTGGCGATCGGTTACACGCTGGATGAACTGCGCAACGAGATCACCGGTGGCGCGACCCCTGCTTCGTTCGAGCCCAGCATCGATTACGTGGTGACCAAGATCCCGCGTTTCGCTTTCGAGAAATTCCCGCAGGCCGACGACCGTTTGACCACGCAGATGAAGTCGGTGGGCGAGGTGATGGCGATGGGCCGCACCATCCAGGAATCGATGCAGAAGGCGCTGCGCGGGCTGGAGACCGGCGTCGACGGTTTCGACGAGAAGACGACCGATCCCGACGTCATCGAGAACGAACTCGGCGATCCGGGTCCGGAGCGGATTTTTTATGTTGCCGATGCCTTCCGCATCGGCATGACGCAGGAGCAGGTGCACGGCTTTTCGCACATCGATCCGTGGTTTCTCGCGCAGATCGAGGACATCGTGCGCCAGGAACAGGCACTGGTCGGCGTCAAGCTGGAGAAACTGGACGCGGCTGCCATGCGCAGGCTGAAACGCGCCGGATTTTCCGACCGGCGGCTGGCGAAACTGCTGCTGGTCGAGCAGGATTCCGTGCGTGCGCATCGCCATGCGCTGGGCGTACGCCCTGTCTACAAGCGGGTGGATACCTGCGCCGCCGAGTTCGCGACCGGCACCGCTTACATGTACTCGACCTATGAAGAGGACTGCGAGGCGCAGCCTACGGACCGCAGGAAAATCATGGTCCTGGGCGGCGGGCCCAACCGCATCGGCCAGGGCATCGAATTCGACTACTGCTGCGTGCATGCCGCGCTGGCACTGCGCGAGGACGGTTTCGAGACCATCATGGTCAACTGCAATCCGGAAACCGTGTCCACCGACTATGACACTTCCGACAGGCTGTATTTCGAGCCGCTGACGCTGGAAGACGTGCTGGAAATCGTCGCCATTGAAAAACCGGTGGGGGTGATAGTGCAGTTCGGCGGTCAGACGCCGCTGAAACTCGCGCGCGACCTCGAGGCCAACGGCGTGCCGATCATCGGCACTACGCCGGATTCGATCGACGTCGCCGAGGACCGCGAGCGTTTCCAGAAACTGCTGGTCAAGCTGAAGCTGAAGCAGCCGCCCAACCGCACCGCGCGCAGCGCGCAGAAGGCACTGGCCGCCGCCGCCGAGATCGGTTATCCGCTGGTGGTGCGCCCGTCCTATGTGCTGGGCGGCCGCGCCATGGAAATCGTCCACGAGCAGAGCGAACTCGAGCGTTACATGCGCGAGGCGATCAAGGTTTCCAACGACTCGCCGGTGCTGCTCGACCGTTTCCTGAATGACGCCACCGAAGTGGACGTCGATGCGGTCAGCGACGGCAACGAGGTGATCATCGGCGGCGTGATGGAGCACATCGAGCAGGCCGGCGTGCATTCCGGCGATTCGGCATGTTCGCTGCCGCCGTTTTCGCTGTCTCCGGTGCTGCAGGAGGAACTGCGCCGCCAGACCGTGGCCATGGCAAAGGCGCTGAAGGTCAACGGCCTGATGAACGTGCAGTTCGCGATCCAGCACGGACCGGAGGGGGACGTGGTCTACGTGCTCGAAGTGAACCCGCGCGCCTCGCGCACGGTGCCCTTCGTGTCCAAGGCCACCGGGTTGCCGCTGGCGAAGATCGCGGCGCGCTGCATGGCGGGACGCACGCTGGCCAGCCAGGGTGTCACCCGCGAAATCGTGCCGCCGTATTACTCGGTCAAGGAAGCGGTGTTCCCGTTCATCAAGTTCCCCGGGGCGGACACCATCCTCGGTCCGGAGATGAAATCGACCGGCGAGGTGATGGGCGTCGGTGAAACCTTTGCCGAGGCCTTCGTGAAGTCCCAGCTCGGATCGGGCGAGCGGCTGCCGCAGTCGGGGCGTGTGTTCATCAGCCTGCGCGACGACGACAAGCCCCGGGTGCTCGACATCGCACGCGTGCTGACCGGCATGGGCTTCAGCCTGGTGGCGACGCACGGCACGGCGAAGGCGCTGGAGGCTGCAGGGCTGGCGGTGACGCGCGTCAACAAGGTCGCCGAGGGCAGGCCGCACATCGTCGACATGATCAAGAACGGCGAGATCGTGTTCATCATCAACACCGTCGAGGAAAAACGCTCGGCGATCCGAGATTCCTACTCGATCCGTCGCGCAGCGCTGCAGCAACGGGTTACACTGTATACCACGCTGGCTGGCGCGCGCGCGGCCGCCAATGGCATGGCCCAGGCCCGCGAACTGCAGGTCTACGCCGTGCAGAACCTGCACAAGCGGCTGGCGGCCTGAGCCGGCGGCCCGTGCCGCTGTAGACCAGGCTGAAATCACTGTTTATACGGAAAGTGGGGGCATACCCATGAGTGCTAAAACTCCATTGACGGTCAAAGGTGCGGAATTGCTGCGCGCCGAACTGCACGAGCTCAAATCCGTGCAGCGCCCGGCCATAATCGCCGCGATCGCGGAGGCGCGCTCGCACGGCGACCTGTCGGAGAATGCCGAATACGCTGCGGCCAAGGAGCGCCAGAGCTTCATCGAGGGGCGCATTGCCGAAGTGGAATCAAAAATTTCGAATGCCCAGATCATCGATCCGGCGACAATGGACACCGACGGCCGCTGCGTGTTCGGCGCGACGGTGGACCTGGAGGAAGTCGGGGGCGCCGCAGTGACTTACCAGATCGTCGGCGACGATGAGGCCGACATCAAGCTGGGCAAGATATCGATCAGTTCGCCGATCGCGCGCGCGCTGATCGGCAAGTACGCGGGCGACATCGCCGAAGTGCAGGCGCCCGGCGGCGTGCGCGAATACGAGATCATCGACGTCCGTTACGTGTAGGACGCCCCTGAAGGCGGTCCCGCGCGTTTCCTGCCGGCGGTCCGGCCGCGGCTACGCACCCTGGAAGCTGCGTTTGGTGCGTCTTGCCTGTTTGCCGCGACGTGGCCGTCCCGCGGTTTTGTCCGTAACGGCCCCGCCGGTCCTGCGGTCCGTCCTTGCCGGAGCCGGGCTGCCTTCGGGGCGGGGACGGTAGATGACCAGGATTTTTCCGATATGCTGAACGGCGGCGGCATCGAGCCGCATGCAGATGTCGTCGATCAGCGCCTGGCGGCCTGCGCGATCGTCGCTGAAAACGCGGATCTTGATCAATTCATGGCTTTTGAGGCCGGTGTCGATTTCGCGCACCACGGTCGGCGTCAGGCCGGCGTCGCCTATCATCACGACCGGGTGCAGGTGGTGGGCTCGGGCCTTGAGTTCGCGGCGCTGCGCGGGAGTCAGTGTAATCATGCGCGGAGTCTAGCAGTTTGCCGCGGCAAGCCGGCCGGGTAAGTGGAATATTGACGGAACATGGCGAAAAACAAATCCAGCAAGGCGTGGATGCATGAACATGTCACGGATCCGTACGTGCGGCGTGCGCAGGCGGAGGGCATGCGCTCGCGCGCGGCCTACAAGCTGCAGCAGCTTGCCGATCGCGACAGGCTGCTGAAGCCCGGCATTACGGTGGTCGATCTCGGCGCGGCGCCCGGCGGCTGGTCGCAGGTGGCGCGCCGCGCGACGGGTGACGCCGGCCGCGTGATCGCCGTCGACCTGCTGGAAATGACGCCGGTGGCCGGGGTCAGCTTCATCCGCGGCGATTTCGGGGATGACGCGGTACTGGCGGAGGTCGAACGCCTGCTCGACGGCCAGGGTGCGGACCTTGTGTTGTCGGACATGGCCCCCAATATCTCGGGAGTGGCGGCGGTGGATCAGGCGCGCAGCGTGGGACTGGCCGAGCTGGCACTGGATTTTGCCGTCAAGCACCTGAAACCTCAGGGGAATTTTCTGGTCAAAGTATTCCAGGGTTCGGGTTTCGAAGCGCTGGTGGCGGAGATCCGGCGCCGGTTTGTCCAGGTCATGATCCGCAAGCCGGAGGCCTCCCGCAGCCGCTCGAACGAGGTCTACGTTGTGGCCAAGGGCCTGAAAGCGCGGTAACAGCGTGGTTTTCCGGTGGCGGCCGGGCTGCGGCGTCGGGGAAAAACGTCTAGAATTGAAACACTTAGATTGAAGTGCAGGCGCTGCCGAAAAATCGGGGCGCGACAAGGAGCGATTTTGAACAATCTGATGAAAAACATGGCGGTATGGCTGGTGATCGCGCTGGTGCTGATGACGGTGTTCAACCAGTTCAATGCGCGGCAGACCACGCAGAAAGCCATGGAGTACTCCCAGTTCATCGACGAGGTGAAGCAGGGCAAGATCGCCAAGGTGACCATCGAGGGCCGCGTGGTGAAGGGCGTCAAGTCCACCGGCGAGAAATTCACCACCTACGCGCCTTCCGACATCTGGATGGTGACCGACCTGCTGAAAAACGGCGTCATTGTCGAAGCGAAGCCGGAAGAAGAGCCGTCGCTGCTGATGAACATTTTCGTGTCCTGGTTCCCGATGCTGCTGCTGATCGGCGTGTGGATCTTCTTCATGCGCCAGATGCA
>JBMTEY010000048.1:0-15791 GCA_049433545.1 Burkholderiales bacterium
TGACCTTCATCTTCATCATGTGCGCGTACCGCGCAACCTGGGTCAGCAGTCAGAATCCTATCGACATCGCCAGATAACTCATCGGCGACGGATATTTGTCCGTGCCGCCGATACGCGCGGGTTCGTCGCAGAACACCTCGAACTGGCCGGCACGACCGCGTTTGAGCTGCAACTGACCTTCAATGACTTCCGTATGAATGTCATTTTCGTTGGTAATGCCTTCCGGCGGCAGTTCCGGTTTGTCGATGACGCGTTCACCCGGCTTTTCAGACAGGTCTTCATTGCCCAATGGCTTGCTCATGCGCGCTCCTCCGGTGGTGGCAGCGAAAGCTGCAGTTGAAAATCGATGCAAGGTTCTGTTAACAAGTCCTAGGTTTTGTTTTCGTAAACGGTTTTCGGCAAGATGCGGTAGCTTGCGCTTGCGCGACAGGCCAGCACGCCGTCCTCGCCGATCACCTCGGCTTCGGTGAACATCACGCTGCGTCCGCGTTTGATGACACTGCCCCGGCAGATGATTTCGCCCCGCGCCGGCGCGAGGTAAGTAAGGTTCATGGTCATGGTGGCAACGCCCAGTTCCCGGTCGAGCAGCGAACGCACCGCCTGCGACATCCCGGCATCGACGATGGCCGCCACCGTGCCGCCATGCACTTCGCCGCGGGAATTGCCGAGGTGCGGCTGGAACCTGAGCCGCACTTGTGAACGGCCGTCGTCCAGCGCATCGAGTTCGAAACCGAGGTGGATGTAGAGCGGCACGGTCGATCGCCACAGTGCGGTCGCCGGACGGGTTTTGGCAGTCATGGAAGAATCCGGTATGGGATCGGGGAATATTACACTGCGCACCGCGCGACGGCGGGCTTGAGTCCATCCCGTGCCGCGGGCATCATGCGCTCAGTCCAGACGGAGGAACGCACCATGAAGGTCAAACGCATCGAACATGTCGGCATCGTTGTTCGCGATGTGGAAGCCAGCCGCAAACTGTGGGAGGGCTGCTTCGGTATCAAGCTCGGCGGCGTTGAGGAAAATGCAACGCGACGCCTGGCGCTCTACCCGGTGGGTGAATCGATGGTGGAACTGCTGGCCGGCATCACCCCCGACAGCAAGCAGGCGAAGATGATCGCCGAGGGCAAGGGCGGGCTGAATCACATCTGCCTCGAAGTCGAGAACATCGACGAGGCGCTCGCAGAGCTGAAGGCCAAGGGCATCCCGCTGCTCGACCCGGTGCCGCGCATCGGTCACGCCGGCTGCCGCATCGCGTTTCTCGATCCTTCGGCGACCGAAAACTGTCTGATCGAACTGGCGGAACTGCCGGCCGGCGCCGGCGATCACGCCATCTGAATACGCCCGCCGGGCGCGGCACGGAGGTACGG
Organism: Burkholderiales bacterium; assembly: GCA_049433545.1. GTDB lineage: Bacteria > Pseudomonadota > Gammaproteobacteria > Burkholderiales > SG8-41. The sequence goes on from JBMTEY010000048.1 coordinate 1,368, forward strand.
CGCTACTTCTTCAGCGCTTTCTGCAGCAGCTCGGCAACGGTTTCGTTGACGCCGGTTTTGCGGTCCGCGGCCAGCGCATGCACCTGTTTGACCAGGTCGCTGTTCAGCTTGACGGCGAAAGGCACCAGTCCGGCAGCCTGATCAAGCCACCGCTGTTCGCGCCGGTCCACGGGTTTGACGGTGCCGCCGGGACGGCCGTGTGCGCCGGCATTTTTCATCTGGTTGACGAGTTTCATCGCATTGAGCTTCTGCAGCTCGGCAGGGGTGAGGGCCATGGTGTCGCCTTCCGGAAATGGAGCGGCCGCGCGGGATGCGCGGCGCAAGTGCTGCGTCAGCGGTTACTGCGTCTGGAAATGTGCCTACTGCGGTTGCGGCGGCGCGCCGTTTCCACCGCCGCCGCCACCACCGCGGCGTTTGCCGGAGCGCTTGTGGAATTTCTTGCCGCCGCCAGGACCGGGGCCCTTGTTTTGCGGACGGCCGCCGCCGGGCTGCGGCATGCGTCCTGCGCCGCCCATGTTCTGACGCTGGTGGTTCTGCCGGGATTGCGGATCGGGCGCGCCGGGACGGTTACCGGAAGCCAGCGCGATCTCGAGTTCGTTGAGTTCATCCCACTCCGCATCGGTGCGATTGCGGTCAGGGATCGCCAGCAGTTCCTGCATGCGGGCGCGGGGCGATTGGGGCGGGGCTGGGGGCTGTGAATCGTTCATGCAGGCATTATCTCAAATCGCGACTCAACCATCAATATAATCAACAAGTTGCGTTCCGGGCCCGGAAACCCCGTTATTCCGGGGCCTGACCGCCGGCAATCCCGGAAATCAGTAATGCGGCGGCACCTCGTCGCCGGTCGCAGCAGGGTCTGCCGGGAGGCTGCGCTGCAATTGCAGGCGCAGGTCGCGCACCTGCTGTTCGAGCGCGGCGATCTGTTGCTGCTGGCGCGCCACCGTGCGATTCAGCTCTTCGAGCAGATCCTCGCTGAAACTCAGCTTGACCTCGATTTCGGACAGGCGCGACTCCATGCGGTCGCCTTCAGGATTTTGCGCGCACACTGATGCTGATGCCGTGACAGGCCACCGTCTGCCCGGCACGGATCTTCGCAGCCTTGCGGCTTTCCGGGCGACCGTCCACCGTCACCTCGCCCGCTGCAACCAGCTGCTTGCCCTGCCCGCCGCTGTCGGCGATCCCGGCGAGCTTGAGCAGGTCGCACAGCCGCACGTGCTCGACGTTCAGTTGAAATTCGCGGTTTTCCACGGCTGCCCTTGCGATGGATGGGACGCCATGATACTGGAACCGGGGAACCAACAACGTACGCCGCGTTCGAATTCGCATGATCAACCATCAGTCGCCGCGCTGCACGGGATCGGGCTTGCCCGGAACGTTGCGCATACCCGTGATGATCGTGCTGCTGGCCAGCGGTTGCGCCACGCACGGACAGCAGCAGCCCGCGATGACGCCGGACATTGTCGTCACCGGGCAACAGACGGAATCCGCAGCCATTCCGGTTGTGCCTCCATCCGCGTCCCGGCAGGAAGAAACAGCCACTGCGGTCGAACCCCTGCCGGAACCCGCACCGGCCCCGCCTGTCATCAGCCAACAGCCGGCGACACCGGAGATTACCGCCCCTCCCGAAAAAACACGGCCCGCGGTCGTTGAAAAGCCGGCCGTAACCGCGCCGACGAGAACTGCGTCGCCGCCGGCGCAAATCCAGCAGCCGCAAAAAAAAGCCGGATCCGCCAAGCCGCCGCCCGCGCCACAGGACCCGCCGCCGATGGTGCTGGCGGTACTGGAACAGCGGCTCAAGGACACCGGCGCCATCGGCGTGTTCACCAAGCTGGCGCTGAAAAACCAGGTGGATGACCTGGTGAGCCGCATCAAGGCCCACCACGAAGGCAACGGCAGCGCGACGCTTGCACAACTGCGGCAAAGCTATGACCAGTTGCTGGCCAAGGTTCACGGATTGCTCAAGGACGGCGACCCTCCGCTGGCCGGCGCGATCATGGCATCGCGCGAGGCCATCTGGACTGTGCTGACGGATCCGGTAAAGTTCGCAAAACTCTGAACGGCAGGAATTTACAAGACCATGAAAAACAAGCTCACCGCCGGACTCGCCATCACCCTCGCGCTTGCCGCCGCGCCGGCCGTGGCCGCGGATAACGGTTCACTGGCCAAAGACCTGACGGCGACGCTCTCGCTGCTGGGATTGCCCTGCGGGCAGGTGGTCAGAGTGGTGACGCAGGGCAACCGCGATCACCTGGCCACCTGCAGCAACGGCAACCGCTACCGGGTCTACGTCAACGCGCAGGGGCGTGTCACGGCGGAAAAACGCTGAAGCCGCGGGTCGTTGCCCGCGTACGCGCGCGCGCCGGCCCCGACGCCCGCCATCCGGACGAGATGGCGCTTATGCGGGCAGCGCTGAAACGTCAGCTGCCGTTTCCACGCTATCATTGGACGCTACACTCCGCGGAAAGAAAACTCCACCATGTCGACTGCAACGCCCGTGCCATCCTCGTCAGATCGCGCCGCCCCGCACCGGATCAGCGCCGCCGCGCCGCGCGCACTGCGCATGATGCTGGCGCTGGAGGATTTCGAAGCCCCGGCCCGCCGCTATATCCCGCGCCCGATTTTCGGCTACGTGGCGGGCGGCGTGGAACGCAACATTACGCTGGGCTGGAACCGCAGTGCTTTCGACGACCTCGCGCTGATCCCGCGCATGCTGGTCAACGTGTCGGGACGCACGCAGAAGACCGAGCTGTTTGGCCAGACCTATGACTCGCCGTTCGGGATCGCACCGATGGGCGGCACCTCGCTCGCAGGATTCGAAGGCGACCTGGCGCTGGCGCGCGCCGCAGCCGCACGCAACGTGCCGATGATCCTCAGCGGTGCGTCGCTGACGCCGCTGGAAAAAGTACGCGAGGCCGGCGGCCGCCACATCTGGTTTCAGGCCTACCTGCCCGGAGAAACGCAGTCCATTACCGAACTGGTGGAACGCGTGGCACGTGCAGGCTATGAAACGCTGGTGCTGACGGTGGATATTCCCGTGGGCGCCAACCGCGAAAACAACGTTCGCAACGGCTACAACGCGCCGCTGCGACCGAACCTGCGACTGGCCTGGGACTGCATGCTGCGCCCGCGCTGGCTGCTGGGCACGGCACTGCGCACGTACTTCACCCAGGGCATGCCGCACTTCGAGAATATGGGACCGCGCACGCCGCTGGTATCGCGCACCGCAGTGCGTGAACGCACGCATCGCGATCATCTGAACTGGGAGCATGTCGCACTGATGCGCAGGCTGTGGAAAGGCCGGTTCGTGATCAAGGGCATCCTCGCCCGCGACGACGCACGAATCGCGCGTGAACACGGCATCGACGGCATCATCGTTTCCAATCACGGCGGCCGCCAGCTCGATTCGGCGACCTCGCCGCTGCGCGTTCTGCCAGGTATCGCAGATGCCGCCGGGGACATGACGGTGATGCTCGACAGCGGTGTGCGCCGCGGCACCGATGTCCTGAAGGCACTGGCGCTGGGCGCGAAATTCGTTTTTGTCGGACGTCCCATGCTCTATGCAGCGGCCATTGCCGGAGAAACCGGGGTACGCCATGCGATCAGGCTGCTGCACGATGAAATCGATCGCGACATGGGCATGCTCGGCATCAATACGCTGCGGGAGATGACCCGTGGCAGCCTGATGGATCCGCGTGCGTTCGACGGCTACGGCCCGCGCCCCTGATCCCCGCTGGGTCCACGGACCTGCTGCAATGCACCGTTCCAATTCATGGAACCATCCCGATACTTTTGTCCATTATGGATTGCGCCACGGGCGCAAAGCAGCCTAGAATCCATACACGGTGCGGCCTAATCTGCGCTGTGCATACCAATAAACCCGTGAGGAGGAATCAAATGAAATTAATGTCATTGAGCGCTGCCGCATTGGCGGCACTCATCGCCGGTTGTGCCGCCAGTCCCGAATTGGTCAGCTGCCTGCAGCCCAACCGCCGGGTCACCGTGGAGGTCTCGGGGATCAAGATCAAGCCGCCTGCCAAAAAGGGCGCAAAGCCCGGAAGGCAGGCGCTGGTGGTGAAGGGCCTGGCTCAGGGCGACGCGGCGTTTGACCACGGCAGCGCGGTGCTCAAGCCCGGCGGCAAGGCGGAGCTCGACAAGATGGTCAACCTGATCAACAAGGGCACCAAAAAGGATCCCCGTCCCCTCAATGTCGGATCGGTGATCATTGCCGGACATTCCGACCGCACCGAAGTTGAAGACGGCAAGACCGGCCTCGACGAAGAGCGCGCCAAGGCCGTGCGGGACTACCTGACGCAGAAAGGCATGAACCAGAAACTGATGTTCTGGGAAGGCAAGGACGCCAGGGAACCGGTGGCCGTGACGAAATTCTGCGTTGACTGAACAAGCGTCCGCTCCAAGAGCATTCACCCCGCCGCGGCGGGGTGTTTTTTTGCCCGTCAGGCGGGAACCGGCACCCCTTCCTGTTCGCAGGAGTTTGCCACGTCGCTGACGGTGACGCGGCGCATGTCGCGCACCCAGCGCAGGTCATCGAAGTCTGTGCCCCGGTGCATGGTGCAGCGGTTGTCCCACATGATCAGTTCATGCGGCCGCCAGCGATGGGTGTAGATGAACTGGCGCTGCGTGACGTGCGCGATCAGTTCGTCGATCAGGGCGCGCCCCTCGGCGTCGGGCATGCCCCAGATCCTGCCGGCATGCGATGCGACATACAGCGATTTGCGACCGCTCTCGGGAATGGTGCGCACCAGCATCTGCGGCACCGGCGGCAGGCGCTTCTGTTCTTCCTCGGTGAAATCCATGAATCCGCTGCGCCGTCGCGAGGTGGCAATCCAGTGTTCGGCGACCAGGCCCCGCAGTCGTGCTTTTTTTGACTCCGGCAACGCATCGTATGCCGCACGCTGGTCGGCAAACTCGGTGTGCCCGCCGATCGGCGCGACCTTTTCCGAATACAGCAGCGAGCAGATGCTCGGCAGGCGCTTGAACGAACTGTCGGTATGCCAGAGCTTGTTGCCGGCCTTGTACATGCGCTGGCGACTGGTTTCGCCCCAGATGGTGCCGTCGGCGGTCAGGTTGGAAATATCCGCGAACGCGCCGGTGTAGCGCGTCGGCGTCGCTTTCGGATCGAGGGTGCGCTCCCGTTCGATCGGCCCGAAGTGCGCGGCAAATTCGAGCTGCTGGTCCGTCGTCAGCGTCTGCTGCGGAAACACCAGCACCGCGTACTTCCAGAATGCCGCCTTGATCTCGGCAATGTCTTCCGCCAGCGGTTTTGCCAGATCGACGTCGCCGATCTCAGCGGCAAACCCGGGGGTTACCGGATAAATCGTGATGGCCATGTGCCCTTCCTCCTCCTCGGGATTGAATCACCCCGTCATTATGGCGCGGATGCGGCCTCGCTTCATTCGTTGCACAATTGCATTTTTCGAAAGGGAGGATTCCATGGCCAAAGGTTACTGGGTGGTGACTTACCGCGCGATCCACAATCCGGAAGCATTCCAGCGCTACGCAAGCCTCGCACCGGCCGCGGTGCAGGCCAATGGCGGGCATTTTCTGGTGCGTGGCATGGCGGCCAAGGCGTACGAAGCCGGCATGATGCAACGTGTCGTGGTCATCGAATTCGACAGCCTGGCCCAGGCTCTTGCGACGCATGAGACGCCGCAATATCAGGCGGCATTGCGGGAACTGGCCGGCGGCGCCGTCGAACGTGATCTGCGCATAGTCGAGGGCATGGCCTGAACCGGGGGACCGGCAGGCTCAACCCCGCACCAGATCCAGCACCGCGATTCCGTAACGTTCGAGTTTTTTGGCGCCGATGCCGCTTACTGCGGCCAGCGCCTGCATGTCCGCAGGCCGGATGGCGGCAATTTCCGCCAGGGTACGATCATGGAATATCACGTATGCCGGCACCGACTGCAGGCGCGCCTGTTTCGCGCGCCAGGACTTCAGCCGGTCCAGCAGGCCGGCATCTCCGCCGGGTGATCCGCCGCCCGCGGCAGCTCGGCGCGCTTTCACCGCACGGCTCTTGCGCGGCGCGGCCTGGCGCATTTCGACGCGCTGCTCCCCTTTCAGCACCGGGCGGCTGGCTTCCGTCAGTCGCAGCGCGCCGTAAGCTTCATGGTCGGGACGGACATAACCCAACGCGGCCAGCTGGCGGAATATGTTGCGCCAGGCGGCCTCGTCATGATCGGCACCGATGCCGAACACATTGAGCCGGTCATGGTTCCATTGCGTGACACGATCGGTCGCGCGGCCGCGCAGCACGTCGATCAGGTGCACCGCGCCGAAACGCTGGCCGGTGCGGTAGATGCATGACAGCGCCTTGCGCGCGGCGTCAGTGGCATCCCGGGTCTGCGGCGGCTCGATGCAGTTGTCACAGTTGCCGCAGGGCAAGCCGGTTTCGCCGAAATAATCAAGCAGACGCACGCGTCGACAGCCCGCGGTTTCGCACAAACCGAGCAGGGCTTCGAGTTTCGCCACCGAGACGCGGCGGTATGCTTCGCTGCCCTCCGACTGGTCGATCATGCGCCGTTGCTGCACGACGTCGCCTAACCCGTACGCCATCCACGCATTGGCCGGCATGCCATCGCGTCCGGCACGGCCGGTCTCCTGATAATAACCCTCGATGCTTTTCGGCAAATCGAGATGGGCGACAAAGCGTACATCGGGCTTGTCGATGCCCATGCCGAACGCAATGGTGGCGACAACGACGATGCCGTCCTCCTGCTGGAAACGGGCCTGGTTTTCCGTGCGTGAAGCGGCATCCATCCCGGCGTGATACGGCAACGCGCGCACATCCTGTCCTGCCAGCCATGCCGCGGTTTCATCAACTTTCCTGCGCGACAGGCAGTAGACAATTCCCGCCTCACCCGCATGCTCTTCGCGGATAAAATGCAGCAGCTGTGCACGCGCATCCTGTTTGTCTACGATGGTGTAGCGGATGTTGGGACGATCGAAGCTGGAGATGAACACCTTTGCGTCGTCTAGTGCCAGGCGGCGGATGATTTCGTCGCGGGTCTGCGGATCGGCAGTGGCAGTCAGCGCGAGGCGCGGCACCGACGGGAACCGTTCGTGCAGTACCGACAATTGCAGGTATTCCGGGCGAAAATCGTGGCCCCATTGCGACACGCAATGCGCCTCGTCAATGGCGAACAGCGCGAGCCTGGACCCCGCCAGGCATTCCAGCATGCGCGGCATCATCAGCCGTTCCGGCGCGACATACAGCAAGTCCAGTTCGCCCTCCCGCAGCGCGCGCTCGCAGGCGTTGACCTCGCGCCCGTCGAGCGTCGAATTGAGAAAGGCCGCCCGTACGCCCAGTTGTTTCAACGCCGCAACCTGATCCTGCATCAGCGCGATCAGCGGTGACACCACCAGAGCGGTGCCTTCCCGCAACAGCGCCGGCAGCTGATAACACAATGATTTGCCGCCGCCGGTAGGCATCAGCACCAGCGCGTCACCCCCGTGGAGAACATGATCAACGATATCGGCCTGCGCGCCGCGGAAATCCGGATGGCCGAATACGCTGCGCAGCAGCTGCAGCGATCGCGAGTCAGCAACGGGGTTCATGGATCAGGCAACGCGCTGCAACAGGGCAAGGATGACCGCGCCGGGCGAAACATCCTGGGCGCCCTGCTTTGTTCTTAAAATCAATTATCTACGAGGAAGCCCTGCGCCGGCCCGCAAGCCTGAGCAGTTCCTGGTGCAACTCGGGCGCCAGCGCAATGCCCTCTGCCTGCGCCTTGATGACCGCCAGTTGACGTCGCGCCCCGGGCAGGCGCACGCCTTCATCGGCGAGCATGGCGGTTATCATGTCTTCCATGCGCGCGTGGTAGGTTTCCGTGCCAGCCAGCGCGGCAGGATCGATGGCGAGTATGGCGTGTCCGATGCGCGGCTTGTTGCCGGGCTCGAAATATGAATCGTTCTCGCGGCTGAGCGCAGCGCCGGTCAGCGCCACGCACAGCGCCTCGACCATCAATGCCAGTGCGGTGCCTTTGACGCCGCCGATCGCGGTCAGGCTGCCGGTCAATGCCGCCTGCGCGTCGGTGGTCGGGTTCCCGTCCCGGTCTACCGCCCAGCCCGGGGGAATCGGTTTTCCTTCCTTGGCCATCAGCATGATCTTGCCGCGGGTCACCTCGGTCAGCGACAGGTCGATGACCACCGGTGCCGCCGCCTTGCGCGGGAAAATCGCGGCGACCGGATTTGTGCCGAAAAATGCCTTCCTGCCGCCCCAGGCATTGATCGCGGCAGGCGAATTGGTGAATGCCAGGCCAACCATGCCCGCAGCCGCAACCGGCGCAAGGTGGTATGCGGCGGCGCCGAAATGATGGCTGTTGGTCACGCCGGTAAACGCAATCCCCGAACGGCGGGCGCGCTTGATCACCTCGCTGACCGCCAACGCCGCGGCCGGGAACGCCAGTCCGCCGCCGGCATCGATCAGGCAGGTTGCACCGGTCTTGCGGATGATTTTCGGTTTGGCCTTGCCGTCGGCTCGCCCCTCGCGCAGGTGCTGCGCATACAAGCCCACCCGCGACAGCCCGTGCCCGGACAGGCCTTCGGCCTCGGCGGCAACCAGGGCCTGCGCGGTCGAAACCGCCATGGCCTTGGATGCGCCGGCTCGCTTGAGGGCGCGGGTGGCCAGATCAGTCAGTTCAGCAAGCGATAACCCCGGCATGCGGCAGTCGTTCCGTGATCAGTCGAGTTTGGTGCCGGAGGCCTTCGCGACCTCAGCCCATTTAGCGGTTTCTTCCTTGACGAATGCCACGAACTCGGCGGTCGTATTTCCGCCCGGCTCAGCGCCGCTATCAACAATCTTCTTTGAGACCTCCGGGGACTTCACGGCGGCGACCCATGATTTGTAAAGTATTTCAATCACCGGGGCCGGCGTTTTACTGGGCGCAAAAAGACCGTTCCACTGAACCGCCATATGCCCGGGTACGCCAGCCTCGATCATGGTCGGGATTTCCGGCGCCAGATCCGAGCGCTTGGGGCCTGCAACGCCGAGACCGCGCAGCTTGCCCGTCTTGAAATGACGCACCGCAACCGGCAGCACGATAAATCCGGCCTGTGACTCGCCGGTAAGCACAGCGATGGTTTGTGGCGCGGCGCCTTTGTAGGGCAGGTGGGTCATGCGTACGCCGGTCTTGAGACGCAAAAGCTCCATCGACAGTTGCCCCATGGTTCCCGCGCCGGATGACGCATATTCCAACGCATTCGGCTTCGATTTTGCAAGCGCGACGAATTCCTTGACCGTTTTAACCGGCAAAGACGGATGAACAACCAGGGAAAAAGGATACTGCGATGCCATCGAAATAGGAGCCAGATCCTTGCTGGGACTGTAGGTCAGTTTGCTGTAAACCGCCGGACTGATCGCCAGGGAAGAATTGCCGAACAGTACCGTGTAGCCGTCAGCAGGCGCCTTGGCAACGATGTCTGCGGCAATGTTGCCGCTGGCGCCGGCGCGGTTGTCGACGACTGCCCGCTGGCCCAGATCGGCAACAAATTTCTGCGCGATGATTCTGGCGATAGTGTCGCTGCCGCCGCCGGGCGGAAACGCCACGATCATGCGCACGGACCGCGCCGGGAAACTTTGCGCTACGGCATCGCTGAGCGGCGCAAGCGCTCCGCAGCCCGCCAGCATTGCCGCAAACAGGCAACCGGCCTTATCGCTATTGAAATACTTCATGACATTTCCTCAGTGTTGTTATGGCTGCAAACCAGTGTCGCCCGCGCACCGGAAAAAATCAAACGAAAAATACCGGTATGCGGTCTCAGGTAGTGACCAGCAGCGATTGTCCAGGTTTTACGCGAGTGAAATGCACGGGTCGGGTATCACTGGCAAAACGCCCGTCCTGCCAGCTGACGCAGGTATAACGTGAATTTTCCAGGTCCCTGACGTCGGGGAAGTCGGCGCGGTAATGCGCACCGCGGGAATCCTCCCGCGCCGTCGCCGCAAAACGGATGGACTTCGACACCAGCACCAGGTTCTTCAGGTTCATCCAGTCATGCCAGGTCAGGTTGTATGCCAGCGTCGAGCCGTCGATGCCGGTCGCATCCAGACGCGCGTCGAGTTCGTCGAGCAGGCCGGAGGCGCGTTCCAGCGATGCGGCGTCGCGCACGATACCGACGTCGTCCCACATGACTGTATACAGCTGTTCGCGGATCGCATTGATGTCGCCGCCCTTGCGCATCAGCGGCGCGCGGCAGCGCGCCACGGCATCGTCGATCGCCGCCTGATCGGGCGCGCGGTATTCGCCGTTGGCTTTGACCCAGCCCGGCATCACGTCGCCGGCTATGCCGCCGAACACCGTCGAGTTGGCTACGCCGTTGCCGCCGAGGCGGTTGGCGCCGTGCACCCCGCCGGAATCCTCGCCGGCGACGAACAGCCCCGGCAGGTCGGTGGTGCAGTCGGTCTTGAATGCGACGCCGCCCATCATGTAATGCGCAGTAGGCACGACATCGACCAGTCCCCCAACCAGGTCGAAGCCGCAGTCGGCGCAGCGCTCGACCATGCCCTTGAACTGCTGGCGCACCATCACCGGATCAAGGTGAGCCATGGTGATATAGAGCCCGCCATGCTTGTTGACGCGACCCGCGCGCATCTCTTCATACATGCCGCGGCTGACAATATCGCGGGTCGCGCGTTCGTTGCGCGGATCGTAATTGTGCATGAAGCGTTCTTCGGCGCCGTTCAGCAGGTAGCCGCCGGCGCCGCGCAAGCCTTCCTCGATGATGGTGCCGGTAATGCGGGTATCGGATCCGGCAATCAGGCCGGTCGGGTGGAACTGCACCATTTCCATGTCACGCAGCACCAGCCCGCCGCGCAGCGCCATCGCCATGCCGTCGCAGCTCTTGTCGCCGGACGGCGTGTGGAATTTGTACATCGTGGGGCCGCCGCCGGTGGCCAGCAGCACGGCCTGCGCCTGCACGAACACGAATTCCCCGTTGCGCATGTCTATCATCAGAACGCCGGAAATCGCATCGCCGGTCTTGTTGCGGATGAACTCGACGGCGCGATGCTCCTCGAGCCGGTTGATGCCGCGCGCCCATACCTGCTCAGCCAGGCGGTTGATGATCTCGATTCCGGTTAGGTCGCCCTTGTGCACGGTGCGGTCGAATGTCTGGCCGGCGAACGCCTTCTGGTGGATGGTGCCGTCGGGGTTGCGGTCGAAAAAACAGCCGAGCTCGTTTTCCAGTTCGTGGATGCGCTCGACCGCGGTCTCGACCAGCGTCCACGCCAGGTCCTGATCGGGCAGCCATTTGCCGCCCTCGATGGTGTCCATGAAATGGCGTTCGACGGAATCCCCTGCCGCCAGCGCCACGTTGTAACCGCCCTGCACCATGCGCGTGCAGCCGCTTTTGCCGAGCAGGCCCTTCACCGCGACGGTAATAGACAGTTGCGGGTTTTTCTGGTGTGCGTGCAGCGCGGCGAACAGGCCCGCGCCTCCTGACCCGAGGATCAGTATGTCAGTCTGGATGGTTTTCATGAACGCTTAACTTTTGACGCGGAGAGCCGCGAGCACGCCTGCACGTTTATCTTTTGCTGCCGCATTGACCGCGGTGTAGAGGCTGCCGCCGTGGCTGTCCATGGCCACCAGCAGCGGGCCAAAACCGCGGATGCGGAATTTCCACAGCGATTCCGGGTTGAGATCGTCAAGATCGACCTCCTCAATCTGCTCGATCCAGGTGGTTTCCAGCGCCGCGGTGCCGCCGATGATCGCCAGGTAAACGCCGCCGAGGTCGCTGAAGGCTTTCGCCGATGCGGCGAACAGGCCGCCCTTGCCGATGATGATGCGCACGCCATACTGCTCCATCAGCGGCCGCGTAAAACGCTCCATGCGTGCGCTGGTGGTGGTGCCGATGCAGATCGGCGCGTAGCCCGAAGGATGTTCCTTCGTTTCCCCCACCCATTTGACGTTGGGCGCGGTGTGGATGACCGCATGCCCCTTCAGGTCGAAACGCGTCGTGCGGCCATGATCGAACATGTGGATCTGCGTCGCGTCGCGGATGCCGTACAGAGTGTCATGCAGCGTAACGGTGTCGTTAATACGCAGCTGGCGCACTTGCGCTTCGCTTACCGGCATGTGCAGTTCGTAATGGGTCATGTCAGTACCCGTACTCGACGCCCTGCGGCGTAAACGTTGCCCGTGCGCGCCGCGCCGAATGGCACTGCATGTTGACCGCGACGGGATTCATGGTGATGTGGGTGGCCGCGGTTTCGACATGCACCGCAAAAGCGGTGGAATCGCCACCCAGTCCCTGCGCACCGACACCGAGCTGGTTGACCACCTTGCTCAGTTCGGACTCGAGCCTGGCGCCCTCGGGGTCGGCGCACTGGCTGCCCAGCGGCCGTGTTGCCGCCACCTTCGATAGATGCACACACAAGTCGGCCGTGCCGCCGACGCCGACGCCGACGATCACCGGCGGACAGCTTTTGCCTCCGGCCTCGAGCACGCAGTCAATAACGAAAGTCTTGATTGCATCCACGCCGTCGGCGGGAATCGCCATCTTCAGCCAGGAATTGTTCTCCGATCCCGATCCCTTGGGAATCATCTCGATCGACAGCTGTTCGGCATCCGCGGAAAAATCGATGTTGATCACCGGCACGTGGCGGCCGCCTGAAGTGTGCTCATTTTTGCGCGTGGTCGGATGGACCACCGAAGAACGCAATGGATGCTCTTTCGTGGCGCGTGTGCAGCCGCTGACGATCGCCTGCTTGAGCGCGTGCCCGTCGACCGCGACATTGGCGCCGATTACGACGTTATAAATGGGAATCCCGGTGTCCTGGCACAGCAGGTTGGTGTTTTCCTCAGCAACGGTGATGTTGCGGATCATGGTGCCCAGGATGGCCTTGCCGGTAGCATTGGTTTCGGCGCGATCGAGGCGCTGGAAACCCTGCTTGATGTCGGGTGGCAGCATCTTCAGCGCGCGAACATAGAGTTCCTTGCATGCTTCTTCCACCTGCTTAAGATCGACCTTCACTGGACCACCTTCCTACGATTGAAAAACGGTGCCGGAGCCTTGCGCCCCGGCACCGGCAACGATCAGTTCACCTGCAGCTTGCGCTCCTTGATGACCTTGGCCCAGCGCACACTTTCCTCCCGGATCGCCTTGGCAAAATCCGCAGACGAATTGCCTACCGGGACCATGCCCAGGTCCTGGAAGCGCTTGGCGATCACGGGGTCTTTCAGCGCCGCGACCGTGTCACGGTGAATCTTGGTCACCACCGCCTGCGGCGTTCCCGTCGGCACCATGAAACCGAACCAGCCGAGATTCTCGAACCCCGGCAGCGTCTCGGCAACGGCCGGCACGTCCGGTAACTGCTTGGAGCGGGTCGGACTGGTTACCCCCAGCGCACGCAACCTTTTGGCGCGCACATGAACGATGGCGGCCGACAGGTTCGGGGTCACGAACTGGATCTGCCCGCCCAGCAGGTCGGCAATCGCCGGGGCTTCGCCCTTGTACGGGATATGCGTTACGTTAAGTCCCGCCGAAGCGATGAAATTTTCACCGGCCAGATGCGTCTGCGTGCCTATGCCTGCCGATCCGAAAGTCACGCTTTCCGGTTTCGCCTTCGCCATGTTGATCAGGTCCTTGACCGTCTTCGCGGCAAAGTTCGGATTGACGACGATGGCCTGCGGCCCGCTGGCGACGTTGGTGACGGCAGTCAGGTCCCTGGCGGCGTTGTACGGCAGCTTGCGGTACATGTGCGGATTGGCGGTGACGATGGAGCCTGAGGTCATGAATATGGTGTAACCGTCAGCCGCGGATTTCGCCGCGAGATCCGCACCGATGTTGCCGCCGGCGCCGGCACGATTGTCGACAACGATGGTCTGCCCCCAGATTTCCGTCAATTTCTGAGACACGACGCGGGTAACGATGTCGGTGGCCCCGCCGGCCGAGAACGGAACGATTACGCGAACCGGTTTGGTCGGAAAATCCTGTGCAACGGCCGCTGTTGATGCGCACAATGCTGCTGCAAGCAAAATCAGTTTGTTCTGACGCATGTTTTTCTCCTCTGTTTATTGACGGCATGCAATCGGGTGCCTGATTCACGATACCCCACGGGCCGGAACGCGGCAAGCCGGGCTACAGCCCCAGCGCATCCGCTGCCAGCTTCCGCAACTCCCTGTTCATTTTGTCGCGCACCGCCCGGTATGCGGGACGCTTCGCGACATTGACCAGTTCGTACGGATCCTTCTCCAGGTCATACAACTCATCCAGTTCACCGTTGCGTGCGCGGTTGACCCAGTGGATGTACTTGTAGCGGCCGGTGCGCACCGCCTTGTAGGTCATGTTGACCAGCCAGGGATAGGCGTTCTCGGCCCAGTACTCCACGAACAGCGACTTGCGCCATCCCGCACGTTTGCCTTTCAGCAACTGCAGCAGCGAACGGCCTTGGACATGCGCCCCCGGCCT
>JBMTEY010000049.1:0-15776 GCA_049433545.1 Burkholderiales bacterium
GACGGCGGCGGACCGACCGTGGTCGCCGGCCATGCCTTCGGCAATTTCGTCGCGCGCACCATGGGCGCGGATTATCCGCAGCTCACCCGCGCCGTGATCCTGCTCGCCGCGACCCACACCTGGCCGCTGGCGCCGGAACTGCGCGACTCGATCAACAAGTGCCACATGATGAATCTGCCGGAGGACGTGCGACTGAAACACCTGCAGCACGTGTTCTTCGCGCCGGGCAACGACGCCCGCATCTGGCTCGAAGGCTGGGATGAAGAGGTGATGCATGCCGAACGCGCCGCCACCGAAGCCACGCCGAAAGCGGAATGGTGGACCGCCGGCACGGCGCCGGTTCTGGACGTGCTGTCATTGAAAGATCCGCTGTCGCCGCCGGACAGCGTCAACTGCTACCGCGATGAATGGGGCGCGGACCGCGTGACGCTGGCCCGCATCGACAACGCCGCGCACGCGCTGCTGCCGGAACAGCCGGCCGCGGTCGCCGACGCCATCGTGGCCTACATGAAGAAACTGCCGTGAAGCTGCACTGGTCATCACGCTCGCCGTTCGTGCGCAAGGTCATGATCTTTGCGCATGAATGCGGGGTCGCCTCCCGCCTCGACTGTGTGCGTACGGCAGTGGCGATGACCAAACCCAATCTCGAACTGCTGCACACCAACCCGCTGGGCAAGATCCCGACGCTGGTGCTCGACGACGGCAGCGCGCTCTACGATTCGACGGTGATCTGCGAATACCTCGACAGCCTGCACGGCGGGCGCAAACTCTTTCCCGCGGCGGGCCCGGCACGCTGGACCGCGCTCAGGCGCCATGCGCTGGGCAACAACCTGATGGACAACCTGATGCTGTGGCGCAATGAGACGCTGCGGCCGCCGGCGCAGCAGTCGCCGGATACGCTGGCGGCGTTCGATCTCAAGGTGCTCAATGCCATTTCAGCGCTGGAGCACGAAGCCGATGCGCTGGCCGCGGATGCGGTGGACATCGGCCATGTCGCCATCGGCTGCGCGCTGGGCTATATTGATTTCCGCTTCCCCGGGTTGGGCTGGCGCACTGACCATGCCCGCCTTGCCCGCTGGTATGACGCTTTTGCGCAGCGCCCGTCGATGCAGAACACCGCTCACGTCGACCTGTAATTCACAATAATCAAGAATCACGAGGAGAACCGCCATGAAAAAATTCATCCCGCTGCTGCTGCTTCCGCTGCTCGCCCTGCCCGTCGCAGCACAACAATATCCGTCAAAACCGGTGCGCCTGGTCGTGCCCTTCCCGCCGGGCGGCCCCACCGACATCGTGACGCGGCTGATCGCTCCCAAGATGGCCGCGTCGCTGGGCCAGCAGATCGTGATCGAGAACCGCGGCGGCGCCGGGGGCATGATCGCCACCGAACAGGTGTCCAGGGCAGCACCCGACGGCTACACCATCATCATGGGCACCATCGGCGGCCTCGCGGTGGCGAAAAGCCTGAATCCGAAACTCGGCTACGACACGCTGCGCGACCTGGCGCCGATCACCCAGAGCGTGGCGGTGACCAGCATCCTCGTGGTCCATCCGTCAGTACCGGCGAAAAGCGTCAAGGAACTGCTGGCGATCGCCAAGGCCTCGCCCGGAAAACTCAATTACGCGTCCTCGGGCAGCGGCACGGTCACGCACCTCGCCGGCGAACTGCTGAAACTGCTGGGCAAGGTGAGCATTGCCCACGTGCCGTACAAGGGCGGCGCACCGGCGCTGGTGGCCATGATGTCCGGTTAAGTCGACATGAGCTACGAGAACAGCCTGATCATCACGCCGCACATCAAGTCCGGCAAGGTGCGGGGGCTCGCCGTCACCAGCGCCAAACGTTCCGCGCTGCTGCCGCAACTGCCGACCGTCGCCGAAACCCTGCCCGGTTTCAGCGCCAGTGGCTGGTACGGATTGCTGGCCCCGGCAAAAACCCCGCAGGCGGTCATCACCCACCTCAATGCCGAGGCCGTCAAGGCCCTGCGCTCACCCGACGTGATGGCCAAGCTGTCCAGCCAGGGCGCCGAGCCGGTGGGCAGCACGCCGGAGGAATTCACTGCCTTCATCCGCAGCGAAATCAGCAAATGGGCAGGCGTGGTCAAGGCCGCCAAAATGAAAATCAACTGATGGCCTGAAATGTCCGCTGTCCTCGATAACACCGCGGCGGCGCCCGACCTGTCGCGGCTGCTGAGCCCGCGCGGCGTCGCCGTCGTCGGCGCGTCCACCGACATGTCGCGCATCGGCGGCCAGCCGATAAAACTGCTGACCGAATACGGCTTCCTGGGGAAGATCTATCCGGTCAATCCCAAGTACGCCGAAATCAAGGGCCTCCCCTGTTATCCGGACCTCGGCGCGGTGCCCAAACCCTGCGACGTCGCGCTGATCGCGGTCTCGGCCGCGCTGGTGCCGGGCGCCATCGAACAATGCGGCCGGGCCGGCATCCCGTTCGCGCTGATCCTCTCGGCCGGTTTCAGCGAGGCCGGTGACACCGGGCGCGCATTAAACGACAAGCTGCTGGCCGCGATCAGGTCCAGCGGCGTGCGCGTGGTCGGCCCCAACTGCCTGGGCCTGACCAACCTCACCGAAAACTACCGCCTCGGCTTCGGCGGCACGCTGCAGCTGAAAACGCTGAAATCCGGACCGATCGCGATGGTCACCCAGTCCGGCGGTTTCGGTTTCGGCGTGGTCGCGATGGCCTGCTACCACGGCCTCGGCTTCAACCACGTGGTGTCGACCGGCAACGAAGCCGACCTCACCGCGCTCGACTGGATGGAATACCTGATCGAGCGCCCCGACGTCGAAATCCTCACCGCCTTCCTCGAAGGTACCACCGAGGGCAAACGCCTGCGCCGCCTCGGCGCGCGCGCGCTGGAGCTCGGCAAGCCGGTGCTGATATGGAAAGTCGGCAACACCGACATCGGCAGCAAGGCCGCGACCTCGCACACCGCGCGGCTGACCGCGGGTTACGAACTGTTCCGCAGCGCCTTCCGCGAAGGCGGCTTCATCGAAGTGCACGATATCGACGACCTGATCGACATCTGCAAGGCCTTCCGCGCCAAAAAGCTGCCGCGCAGCAACCGCGTCGGCGTGATGACGCTGTCGGGCGGCGCCGGCGTGCTGCTCGCCGACCGCTGCGTGTCGCACGGGCTGACGCTGCCGAAACTCGCCGACGAGACCCGCGAGCGGCTGCGCGGCATCGTCGTCGCCTACGCCTCGATCGAAAACCCGATAGACACCACTGCCAACGGCTACAACGACAATTTCGCGTCTTACACGAACACCATGCGCGAAGTGCTGGCCGACCCCAACATCGACGCCATCGTCGCCCGCGCGCCGCGCGGCGGCGTGGTGCAGACCTGGGCCGAGGGCCTGGTCGGAATGCTGAAAAACACCGACAAGCCGCTGATCCTCAACTGGCCAACCTCGCCCGACGACAACGGCGCGGCCATGCACTGGCTGGAGGAACACGGCGTGCCGTGCATACTCGCGCCGGGCCGCGCGGTCGATGCGCTGGCCGCGCTGCACGAATTCGCGCGCAAGCGCCGCGACTTTGCAACCGCGCGCGCGCGCGGCGGCAAACGCCTCATCGCACCGCAAAAACTCGAACTGCCGGCCGCAGGCACGCTGGGCGAACACGCCTCCAAGGCGCTGCTCAAGGCCTACGGCATTCCGGTCACCGGAGAAACGCTGCTCGCACCGGAGGTAGTTGAAAAACTCACCGCATCCCCGCTGCCCTTCCCGCTGGCGGTGAAGATCGAATCCGCCGACATCCCGCACAAGACCGAAGCCGGCGTGATCCGCCTCGGCATCACCAGCCTCGAAGCGCTGAAACAGGCGGCGCGCGAAGTGCTGGCCGCGGCGAAACAGTACAAGGCCGATGCTCGCATCGCCGGCATCCTGGTGCAGCAGATGGCAACCGGCGAGGAAGTGATCCTCGGCGCGGTCAACGATCCGCACTTCGGCCCGGTCATCGCCGTCGGACTCGGCGGCGTGTTCACCGAAATCATGCACGACGTCACCCATCGTTACGCGCCCTTCGACGCCGAAACCGCGCTGGCGATGATCCACGAGATCAAGGGCGTGAAACTGCTGCAGGGTTACCGCGGCAAGCCACCGTGCAACATCAACGCGCTGGCCGATGCGGTGTCGCGGCTGTCATTTCTGGTCGCCGACCACGCCGACCGCATTGCCGAAATCGACGTCAACCCGCTGTTCGTCAGCGCTGAAGGCGTGGTCGCGGCGGATGCACTGGTGGTATTGAAGTGAGCGCCGCCCCTTTCAAAACCCGCATCACCGACCTCTACGGCATCCGCCTGCCGGTGATTGCCAGCGGCCTGATGTGGCTGGCCGAGCCGGTGTATGTCGCGGCGGTGGCGCGCGCCGGATTGATCGGCTTCATGACTTCCGCGAGTTTCCCGGACACCGATGCGCTGCGCGCGGGCATACGCCGCTGCCGCGAACTTGCCGCAGGCAAACCTTTCGGCGTCAACATCATGATCCGCGTCAGCCGCGACGGCACGGACCGCGTCACGCCGCTGATCGACGCGGTGATCGACGAAGGCGTCAAATATGTCGAAACCGCGGGCAACAATCCCGAGCATTACCTGAAACGCCTGAAGGACGCCGGCATCATCGTGCTGCACAAGGTGCCGGGCGTGCGTTATGCGAAAAAAGCCGAATCGCTGGGCGTGGACGCAGTGACCGTGGTCGGCGCCGAAGCCGGCGGCCATCCCGGCATCGAACCGGTGGGCAGCATGGTCGCCGCGGCCGCGGCCGCGCGCGCGATCAAAATTCCGCTGATCGTCGCCGGCGGCATCGGCACCGGCGAACAGCTGGTCGCGGCGCTGGCGATGGGCGCCGACGGCGTGGCCATGGGTACGCGCTTCCTGGTATCCGAGGAAATCTGGGCGCACCGCCTCTACAAGGAACGTCTGGTCAAGGCCGGCGAAACCGACACGACGCTGTTATTGCAGTCGATGCGCAACACCCAGCGCGCGCTGAAGACCGGGCATGTCGCGATGATCCAGCAGCTCGAACACGAACACGCCGACACCCAGGCGCTGCTGCCGCACATCATGGGCACCATCGGCCGCAAGGCCTACGAAACCGGTGACTACGAAAAAGCCATGCTGTCCTGCGGCCAGGGCGTGGTGTTCGCCGACCGCATCGAACCGGTGGCGGCGATCGTCGACCGCCTTGAAGCCGAGGCACATGCCGCGATGAAACGTTTGCATTCGCTATACCACGCACCATCACAGGCGGCCGGCCGCGCTGCCTGATTTTCACCAGGAGAACCCGATGTTCAATTTCAGATCATTGTTTTTATTGACGTTTTTTGCCGTGTTCAGCATGACTGCCGGCGCCCAGAATTACCCGACGAAGACCGTGCGCCTGGTCGTGCCCTTCGCTGCCGGCGGCAGCACCGACATCATGGGCCGTCTGGTCGCGCAGAAACTGTCGGCCGCCTGGGGACAGCAGGTCGTCGTCGATAACCGCGCCGGCGGCAGCACCGTCATCGGCACCGACATCGTCGCCAAGTCGGCGCCCGACGGCCACACGCTGCTGGTGACGCCCGCGCCCTTCACCATCGTGCCCAGCCTGCTGAAAAAGCTGCCCTACGATCCGGCCAAGGATTTCGAACCGATCACGCTGGTCAACACCACGCCGCTGGTGGTGATCGTGCATCCCGGCGTACCGGCCAAAAACATCAAGGAGCTGATTGCACTGGCCAAGGCCAAGCCCGGCGTGCTGAATTTCGGTTCCTCCGGCAGCGGCGGCTCGAACCACCTCGCAGGCGAGCTCTTCAATGCCATGGCCAACGTCAAGATCACCCATGTGCCGTACAAGGGTAACGGTCCGGCAATGACTGACCTGCTCGGCGGCCACATCGACATGGCCTACAACGGGCTCACCTCGGCGCTGCAGCACATCAAGTCGGGCAAGCTGCGCTGCCTCGCGGTGACCAGCCTCAAGCGCACCGCTGCCCTGCCCGACATGCCCACCCTCGACGAACAGGGCCTCAAGGGATTCCAGGCCATTGCCTGGAACGGCCTCACCGGCCCTGCCGGCATGCCGAAAGCCGCCGTCGCCAAAATCGCAGACGATGTGGCACGCATCATGAAATCCGCGGAACTCGCTGAATATCTGAAGAAGGAAGGCTCTGATCCTGTCGGCAGTACGACCGCGGAATACACGGCCTTCCTGCGCGGCGAGATCGCAAAATGGAAAAAGGTCATCGAGCGCGCCGGCATCAAGTCGCTGTAGGACCGTTCCATGAGCATCAGGATCACCCATGACGACGGCATCGCCACGGTGCTGCTCGACCGCGCCGACAAGCTGAACGCGCTGTCGGGCGAGATGTACCACGAGCTCGCCGACGCCTTCGCCGAAATGAACGGCGACGACACGGTGCGCGTGGTGGTGCTCACCGGCGCCGGCCGCGCCTTCTGCGCCGGCGGCGACGTCGGCTCGATGGGCGGTTACGACGTGGTCAGCGGGCGCAAGCGCTCCAAAGGCCACCAGCAGATGATCCTCGCGCTGCATCACCTCGAAAAACCGGTGATCGCGGCGGTTCGCGGCCCCGCCGCCGGCATCGGCGCCAGCATGGCGCTGGCCTGCGACCTCATCGTCGCCAGCGAAACCGCGTACCTGCTGATGGCGTTCAAGAACGTCGGCATTCCGCCCGACGGCGGCGCGATCTATTTCCTGACCCAGCACCTCGGCATCGCGCGCGCCAAGGAAATTGTCTACAGCGCGCGCAAGCTGCCCGCCGCCGAAGCGCGCGACATGGGCATCATCAGCAAGGTGGTGCCCGACGCCGAACTGGAATCCGCCGCATTGGCGCTGGCGCGCGAGATCGCCGGTTCGGCGACCTATGCGCTGACGCTGGCCAAGCGCATGTTCCAGTACATGTATGTGCCGACGCTGGAACAGCTGCTCGAACTCGAAGTGCTGGCGATCAGCGGCGCGCGCATGACCCATGACCATGTCGAAGGCGTCACCGCGTTCAAGGAAAAACGCAAACCGCGGTTCCAGGGAAAATAACAGATTATTGTTTATAATCAAATAGTTAAAATAAATGCCTGACTGGAAGAAACAGACCCTCGCCGAAGCGCTGGCCGCCACTGCGGCGGCGCACGCACAGGATGAAGCACTGGTCATCGCCGGCCGCCGGCTGACCTGGGCCGAACTGCGCGACAACGTGCGCGAAGTGGCGCAGGGCATGCGCGCACTGGGCCTGGGC
The DNA here is from genome assembly GCA_049433545.1 of Burkholderiales bacterium. Lineage (GTDB taxonomy): Bacteria > Pseudomonadota > Gammaproteobacteria > Burkholderiales > SG8-41. The sequence goes on from JBMTEY010000049.1 coordinate 7,244, forward strand.
CGCGGCGACCATGTCGCGGTGTGCATGGGCAATTCACTGGAGTGGGTGATTTTTTTCTACGCCGCCGCGCGCATAGGCGCGGTCACCGTGCCGGTGAACACCCGCTTCAAGGCCGACGAAATGCTCTACTGCCTGAAGCAGGCCGACGTGAAGCTGCTGTTCATCGCCGACCGTTTCCTGAAGATCGATTTCATCGCCATGCTGCGCGGCATCTGCCCGGCAGTCGATGCCGCCCTGCCCGATCCCGCGCTGCCGCTGCTGCACACGGTGGTGGTGCTGGGCAAGGATGTGCCGCGCGGCGCGATCGGCTTCGCCGACCTGCTGGCCAAAGGCGCGACGCACGAGAAAGCGTATCCGCCCGAGGCCAAACCCGACGACGTGCTGCTGATGCAGTTCACCTCGGGCACCACCTCGCATCCCAAGGGCGTGATGCTCAGCCACGACAACATGCTGCGCAACGCCGCCTATGTCGCTGCGCGTTTCCACCTCAGGGCCGGCGACCGTTACTACAGCGCGCGACCCTTCTACCATGTCGCCGGCACCACGCTGTCGCTGCTCGCCGCGCTGGTTACCGGCGCCTGCCTGTTTTCCTCACCGTCGTTCGACGCCGAGGAGGCGCTGGTGACGATGTGGAGCGAGGAATGCACGCACACCTCGGGCAACGACACCATGTTCCTGATGCTGCTCAATCATCCGGACTTCGAAAAATATCCGCTGAAACTGCGCAACGGCTGGGTGTCCTGCGGACCCGAGGTCTCGCGCAAGGTGGTCGAGCGCATGGGCATGAAGGGACTGGTGCAGGCCTACGGACTGTCGGAAGCCTCCCCCAATGTCTGCATGTCGAAACATGACGACGACCTTGAGAAACGCATCGCCGGCTGGGCGCACATCCTTGACGACGTCGAAGTGCGCATCGTCGATCCCGAAAGCAGCGCCGTGCAGCCGCCGGGAAAATCCGGGGAAATACAGGTGCGCGGCTGGAGCGTGATGCAGGGCTATTACAAGATGCCCGAGCAGACCGCGAAAACGATAGACGCCGACGGCTGGCTGCACACCGGCGACCTCGGCGTGATGGATGAAGACGGTCGCCTCAAGTTCCTCACCCGCATCAAGGACGTGTTCCGCGTCGGCGGCGAAAACGTCGCACCGGCCGAAGTCGAGGACGTGCTGCACCAGCATCCGAAGATCAAGCAGGCGCAGGTCATCGGCGTGCCCGACCCGCGACTGATCGAAGTGCCTGCGGCGTACGTGATCCTGCGCGAGGGTGAAGCGGCGACGCCGGAAGAACTGATCGCCTGGAGCAAGGAACGGCTGGCGAATTTCCGCGTACCGCGCTACCTGAAGATCGTCGACAGCTTCGAAGCCATCGGCATGACCGGCAGCGCCAAGGTGCAGAAGAACAAATTGCGCGCGCAGGCGCTGATCGATTTTGGACTGGAAGACAAAAAGACCTGATCCGTGGACCACACCCTCAAACGCCCCGACGGCTGCGACATTTTCTACACCGTCGACGACTGCACCGATCCCTGGCGCAAGCCGGAAACCATGCTCTTCGTGCACGGCCTCGCCGAATCCGGAGAGGCGTGGCGGGCGTGGGTGCCGCATTTCATGCGCCGCTACCGCGTGGTGCGCATGGACCTGCGCGGCTTCGGCCGTTCGACGGCCATGCCGGCGGAGCACGAATGGAGCATGGACGAACTGCTCGACGATATCGAGGCGCTGATCCGACATCTGGGCTGCGCGAGGGTGCATCTCATCGGCGCCAAAAGCGGCGGCTCGATGGCGCTCACCATGGCCGCCCACCGTCCGTCGCTGGTGCGTACGCTGATCGGCGTCACGCCGCCGGTGCTGCCCGCCGCAGGCGTCGACGACTGGGTCAAACACATCAACAGCAAGGGCGTGCTCGACTGGGCGCGCTACACCATGCAGGGGCGGCTGGGCAGCGCCGCCACCCAGGCCGAGATCGACTGGTGGGTGCACAACCTGCAGGGCAGGACTCCGCTGTCGACGCTGCAGGGTTACCTGCGCTGGGTGCCCAAGCTGGACATCCGCGAAGACGTCAAACGCATCACTTGCCCGACGCTGATCATCACCACCACCGGCAGCGGCCTGCGTTCGGTGGACGGCGTGAAGGCCTGGGTATCGCAAGTCAAATCCGCCGAACTGCTGGTGCTCGATGGAGACGCCTGGCATGCCGCGGGCGCCTACCCCGACCGCTGCGCGCAGGCGACGCTGGAGTTCCTCGACCGCAACACATCAACCGCAAAAGCCGCATGAATCCGCATTCAGCAACCCGTTGTATTACAGCCAAAGGAAACATCCGATGATCGATCTGATGAAACAATCGCCGCTCGGCACCTACGTCGAGCACCTGAAAAAGGGCGAGCTCGCCTACCAGTTCAGCAAGGACGACAACAAGGCCTTCTTTTATCCGCGCGCACTCGCGCCGGAGAGCGGCAGCGCCAACATCGAGTGGCGGATATCCAAGGGTCTCGGCACGGTCTACACGACGACCGTCGTTTATTACAAAGGCGAAGCCCCGCTCAACGTGGCGATGATCGACATGGATGAGGGTTACCGCCTGATGAGCCGCGTCGAGGACATTGACCCAATGCAGGTGAAGATCGGCATGCGTGTCAAATTCAAGGTGCATCCCGGCGACGACAAGACCCTGCCCTATCCTGTATTCACGCCCGCGGGAGACGCCAAATGACCGGTCTAAAAAAAGGCAGCATCGCGGTGGTCGGCGCCGCCGAATCCGACCTGGGCCAGGTCGCCCCGCACACCTCCCCCGTCGACCTGATGGCACAGGCGACGATGCGCGCGCTCGACGACTGCGGCCTGACACTGAAGGACGTCGACGCGCTGTTTGTCGCCGCCACCCAAGTACGCATGGGACCGATGCAGCTCGCCGAATACCTGCGCATCAAACCCAGGGTGCTCGACGGCACGCAGATCGGCGGCTCGTCGTTCATGACCCATGTTGCGCACGCGCAGATGGCGATCCAGCTCGGACTGTGCGAAGTCGCGGTGATCGCCTACGGCAGCACCCAGCGTTCGGTATCACGCGCCGCGGCCAGCCCGCGCGAGTTCAATCCCTATGAGTCGCCCTATCGGCCGATCCTGCCGATCAGCGCCTACGCGATGGCGGCGGCACGCCACATGCACCAGTACGGCACCAAGCGCGAACACCTCGCCGAAGTGGCGGTGGCGGCGCGCAAATGGGCGCTGCTGAATCCCAAGGCCTGGGAAAAGGAACCGCTGACCATCGAACAGGCGCTGAACGCGCGCATGGTGTCGTACCCGTTCACGGTGCGCGACTGCTGCCTGGTGGTCGACGGCGGCGGCGCCATCGTGCTGACCTCGGCGGCCATTGCCAAAACCTTGAAGAAAAAGCCGGTCTACGTGCTCGGCGTCGGCGAAACCCTGTCGCATGCCAACATCTCCAGCCTGCCCGACTTCACGGTCAGCGGCGCTTCAGTATCCGGCCCGCAGGCCTTCAAGATGGCCGGCGTCACGCCGAAAGACGTGAAAATGCTTTCGCTGTACGACGCCTTCACCATCACGCCCATCCTGTTCCTCGAGGACCTCGGTTTCTGCCCGAAAGGCGAAGGCGGACGTTTCGTCGCCGACGGCGCCATCGCCCCCGGCGGCAAGCTGGCGGTCAATACCTCCGGCGGCGGCCTGTCGTACTGCCACCCCGGCATGTACGGCCTGCTGGTGATGATCGAGGCCATACGCCAGGTGCGCGGCGAATGCGGCGAGCGGCAGGTCAAGAACTGCGACGTGGCACTGGCTCATGGAAACGGCGGAGTTCTCTCCAGCCAGTGCACGGTCATCTTTGGTTCGGAAAACACCGTGTAAGCTCTACCCCGGGTGCGGGTTCCGCCCGCATCCGGATTTCACGAACGGAGGAGACCGCTGGTGAAGCTTGAACTGTATTACGCACCCAAGACCTGCGCGCTGGTGCCCTATGTCGCACTGACAGAGGCCGGCGCGGAGTTCACCGTGCACAACATGAATTCGCGTTCGGGCCAGCTGAAGACCCCGGAATACCTGAAGCTCAATCCCAAGCACAAGGTGCCGGTGCTGGTGATCGACGGCAAGCCGCTGACCGAGAACCCCGCGATCCAGATCTGGATCCACCGCAATTTCCCGCAGGCGAAGCTGCTGCCGGCCGATCCGCAGCAAGAAATCCAGGCGATCTCGCTGATGTGCTGGTTCGCCTCGGGCATCCATCCCAAGATGACGCCCAACGCCCGCCCTGACAATTACTGCGACCTGCCGGACTCCGCGGAGTCGGTGAAACGCGTCGCCAACAAATTGCTTTTCGAGGAATTCAAAATCGCCGACAAAATGCTCGCCGGCCGCGAATACTTCTTCGACCATTTCACCACGCCCGACGCCTATTTCCACTGGTGCATGCGACGCACGCTGAGCTTCAAGCTGGACCTGTCGGGCTTCCCCAACTGCATGGCGCATTACCGTCGCCTCGAACAGCGCCCCAGCGTGCAGAAGCTGATTGCCCATGAAAAGGCGGTAGACGCCGAATTTGCGCGCACCGGACAGGCCATGAACTGAACACCGCCATGAAACTGAAAATCCTCACCTCCAACAGTACCCGCACCGTGCTCGACGCGCTGATTCCCGCCTACGAGAAATCCAGCGGCAACAGCGTGGAAATCACCGCCGACTCCGCCAAGGCCATGGTCGCGAAGATCAAATCCGGCGAAGCCGGCGACGTGGTGATCCTCGGCACCGGCGCGCTGAAGGAACTGGCCGAGGCCGGCTTCGTCGTTCCGGACAGCCGCCGCGCCTTCGCCCGCGCCGTGGTCGGCGTCGGTGTCGCCAAAGGCACGCCGCATCCGGACATCAGCTCTGTGGATGCGCTGCGCAAATCGCTGCTGGCGGCAAAATCCATCGCGCATACCCTGCACGGCGCCAGCGGCATGTACATCCCGACGCTGCTCGAAAAACTCGGCATCGCCGCCGAGATGAAAGCCAAAACCGTCAACCGCCCCGGCGGCTACATCGGCACCGTGGTGGTGGCCGGCGAAGCCGAGCTGGCGCTGCAGCAGATTCCGGAACTGCTGGCGGTGCCCGGGCTGGAAGTGGTCGGCCCGCTGCCCGCCGAAGTGCAGAAAACGCTGGAGACCTCGGTCGGCCTGTTCAGCGCCTCCGCGCAAGCCGCGGGGGCGCAAATGATGATCGACTATTTCCAGCAGCCGCAACATGCCGCATTATTCAAGAGCAAGGGCCTGGAACAGGCCGCACATTCCTAAAACAGACGAGGAGAACGCCATGACCCGACACACCACCATGCTGATCGCACTGCTGACCGCGCTGGCGCCGGTAGCTGCACAAGCCGCCGAGAGTTATCCGTCGCGGCCGGTACGCTTCATCGTGCCCTACCCGCCCGGCGGCACCACCGACCTGGTCACGCGCGGCATCGCCAACAAGCTCTCCGAAACCTACGGCCAGCAGTTCGTCACCGACAACCGCGGCGGCGCCAGCACCATCATCGGCGCGGACCTCCTGGCCAAGGCATCTCCCGACGGCCATACCATCGGCCTGCTCACCCAGACCACGATGTCGATCAATCCCAACGTGGTGAAGAAACTGCCTTACGACGCGGCCAAAGACTACGCACCGATCACGCAGACGGTGTACGTGCCCTTCATGATCGCTGCCCATCCGTCACTGCCGGTGAAATCCGTGCCCGAACTGATTGCACTGGCGAAAAGCAAGCCCGGCAGCATCAGCTACGGCACGCCCGGGACGGCTTCGACCAACCACCTCGGCGGCGCACTGCTCGAACACCTCGCCGGCATCAAGCTGCTGCACGTGCCGTTCAAGGGTTCGGGCCCGGCCACCAACGCCACGCTGGGCGGTCAGGTCAACTTCGTGATCACTGGCATTTCGACAGTGACGCCGCATGCCAAGGCAGGCCGCATCAATATCCTCGCCATAGCTGCAGAGAAGCGGCATCCCAACTGGCCGGACATCCCCTCCACCGGAGAGGCCGGCCTCAAGGGCTACAAGTCGGGCACCTGGTTCGGCGTGCTCGCGCCGGCCGGCACACCTCGGGCCGTCGTTGCCAGCCTGCACAAGAACATCGCCGCCAGCCTCGAAGGCGGCGAACTGAAAAAGCGGCTGACGGCCATCGGCTTCGACGTGGTCACGCAATCTCCGCAGGAGTTTGCGAAGTTCATGAAGGAAGACCGCGCACTGACCGCGAAGATCATCAAGGCTGCGGGGATCAAGCTCAACTGAGGACACCCGCGCAAGGGAGGCGGCCGTGCTGAACATCCGCAAACTGGGACAGGCGCTGGGTGCCGAAATCACCGGCCTCGACCTCGCGCAGCCGGTATCCGACGGCATGTTCGAAGAAATACTGGCCGCCTTCCATGAACACGCCGTCGTCGTCTTTCGCGACCAGAAGCTGACGCCTGAGCAGCAGATCGCGTTCAGCCGGCGTTTCGGCGACATCGACGTCAACGTGCGCTCGCGCTTCAACAAGCCCGGTTACCCGGAAATCTTCGTCGTCTCCAACATCATCGAGAACGGCGAGCCGATCGGCGTCACCGACGCCGGCCGCTATTGGCACACGGACCACTGCTATGTGCCGGAACCCAGCCGCTGCTCGCTGCTCTACGCGCTGGAAATCCCGCAGCAGCCCGGGCAGTCGCTGGGCGACACGATGTTCTCCAGCGCGGTGGCAGCGGCGGCGGCGCTGCCCGCGGAAATGAGCGCCAGGCTGGCCGGCCGCAAGGCCGTCAACAGCTACAGTTACACCTACGAGCGCAAGGTCAGCGAGTTCAACCGCACGCCGCTGCAGGCCGAAGGCCGCAGCGCGCCGCCGGACATCGAGCATCCGGTATTGCGCACCCATCCCGACACCGGCAGGAAATGCCTGTTCGTCAACGAGGGCTACACCACGCGCATCTGCGGCCTGCCTGAAGACGAAAGCCGGCAGACGCTGGATTTCCTGTTCGAGCACCTGAAGCGGCCGGAATTCATCTACCGCCACCAATGGCGGCTCAACGACCTGCTGCTGTGGGACAACTGCGCCGTCCAGCACAAGGCGGTGTTCGACTACGCTCTGCCGCTGCGCCAGCGCATGGAACGCACGACCATACGCGGTAGTGCGACCTGGTGAGTGCAGCCTCGCCCGACCTCGCTTAAGCCTCCGCCCGCTCCGCCGCGAGCTTGGTCTTGAACAGCCAGTCGCGGTAGTCGTCCATGTCACCGTCGAAGGGCTGCAGTTTGCCGTCGGCGACGATCAGAAACTGGTCGGTGGTGGCACGCAGCAGGTGGCGGTCGTGCGACACCAGCACCAGCGTGCCTTCGAACTGCGCCAGCGCGACGGTCAGCGCCTCGCGGGTTTCGAGGTCTAGGTGATTGGTCGGTTCGTCGAGCAGCAGCAGGTTGGGCCGCTGCCAGACGATCATCGCCAGCGCCAGCCGCGCCTTTTCGCCGCCGGAGAAATGGGTGATCGGGTTGAGCGCCATCTCGCCGGGGAAATTGAATCCGCCGAGGAAACCGCGCAGTTCCTGCTCGCGCACCCGCGGTGCGATCTTCGCCAGGTTCCACAGCGGCGATTCGTCGTCGCGCAGCATCTCCACCTGGTGCTGGGCAAAGTAGCCGATCACCAGCCCCTTGTTGAAGTTGGCGCTGCCCGCCAGCGGCGGCAGTACGCCGGCGATGGTCTTGATCAGCGTCGACTTGCCGGCGCCGTTGATGCCGAGCAGGCCGTAGCGCTGGCCGCTCTGCAGTGAAAAGTTGATGTCGTGCAGCACCACCTTGTCTGCGGCTCCATCAACCGATTCCGAACGATAGCCGGCGTCCACGCCCTCCATCACCAGCAGCGGATCGGGCGCGCGCAGCGGCTCGCGGAATTCGAACTGGAACGGCGCCGAAACATGCAGCGGCGCGAGGTCTTCCATCTTCGCCAGCATTTTCATGCGGCTCTGCGCCTGGCGCGCCTTGCTCGCCTGCGCCTTGAAACGGTTGATGAAGGATTCGAGGTGCGCGCGCTCGCGCTGCTGCTTCTCGATCATGCCCGCGGCCAGCACCACGGCGGCGGCGCGCTGGCGCTCGAAGTCGGAGTAGTGCCCGGCGTAGCGCTTGAGCTTCTTGTTGTCGATGTGGACGATGACATTGACCACGCCGTCGAGGAAATCGCGGTCGTGCGACACGATCACCAGCGTGCCCTGGTACTTCTTGAGCCATTCCTCGACCCAGAGGATGGCGTCGAGATCCAGGTGATTGGTCGGTTCGTCGAGCAGCAGCAGGTCGGACGGGCACATCAGCGCCTGCGCGAGATTCAGCCGCATGCGCCAGCCGCCGGAAAAACTCGCCACCGGCTGTTCCATCTGGTCGTGGCTGAAACCCAGGCCGTGCAGCAGCTGTTCCGCGCGCGGCCGCACCGTCCAGGCGTCGGCGTCGGTGAGGTCGGCGTAGACCGAGCCGATGCGCTCGCCGTCATTGTCGGCCTCGGCCTGCGCCAGTTCGGCTTCGAGGCGGCGCAACG
>JBMTEY010000050.1:0-15637 GCA_049433545.1 Burkholderiales bacterium
GGTGTCGAAACCCTGCGCGCGCAGTTTCGCGCCGGGATGGTCGGGGCCCGGCGCGACGATTTTCCCGCGTGAACTGCCGGTGGCCGGGGAGCAGAACGGCGAAATCACGCCCGCCTCGGCATCGCTGTCCTGCAGCTCCATGTACGGCAGATCAACGAGTTGCTCGCGCTCGGAATAAAACTCCGGCAGCGCCGACAGGCCCAGCGTATTGAATTTTGCCTCGAGTTCTTCGGTCCAGAATTCGAGTTTTCCCGATTTCGTCGGGAAACGCCGCCCCGGCGCACCCGTGGGTACCGTGGTGCCTTCAAGGTACAGGGTGTCGATTTCCGGCGCATCCTCGGTGGCCACCGGCTGGCGCACCCAGCGATAGGGTGTTGAATGCAGGCGTTTCTGGGTGCAGCCGCGCAGGCCCGGGCTGTCGATGCACACCTCGTCCCAGAACACCGCCGGGTCCTTGTACTTGTCCTTCAGCACATCGTCGAAACCGAAACGTTTGCCGAGCTCGATCCAGATCCAGGTGTCCGACTTCGCCTCGCCCGGCGGATCGATCATCTTGTCGATCCAGACGATGCGACGGTCGTCGTTGGAACGGCCAATCTCGCCCTTCTCGATGCCGCTCGCCGCCGGCAGCAGGTAATCCGCATAGGCCGAAGTTTCGTTGGCGAACAGTTCGATGTGCACCATCAGGTCGAGCGCTGCAAACGCTTCACGCGCCTTGGCCTGTCCCGGCCACTGGGCCAGCGGATTGTTGCAGGTGATCAGCGCACGCAGCGGATAGGGTTTGCCGTGCAGCATCGCATCGGTCCAGCCAGCAGGGCTGCGCCGCACCCGCTGTTTGTTGATTTTCGGCGCGCGGTGCCTCGGCACCTTGGCGGCGATCGGCGTGCCCGCGCTCATGTTGAAAAACGCGCCGCCGCGCCGGCCCCAGTTGCCGGTGATCGCGGCAACGAACATCAGCACGCGGTTGGTCTGCGTACTGTTGGTGTGCTGGTTGACGCCGCGGCTGGCGAAAATCACACAGCCGTCGGCAGCGGCAATATCTTCGGCCAGGCGCTTGATTTCTTCCGCGGCAATGCCGGTAGCCGTGGCCGCCCATTCCGGAGTGTAATTTTTCTGCAGGATGAAATCGCGCCACTGCTCGAAACCCAATACCCATTCCGCGCAATACGCTGCGTCATGGAGGTTGTTGGCGAGGATGTGCTGCGCCAGTGCGAGGCCCAGTGCCATGTCGGTGCCGGGGCGGATCGGCAGCCAGCGGTCGGCTTTGGACGCCGTCGCCGTCAGGCGCGGGTCGACTGCGACCATCTTCGCGCCATGTTTGATGCGCCAGTCGTTGATCATGCCGAAATACACCGGCCGCGTTTCCGCCTGGTTGTCGCCGATGTAGACATACAGTTCGGCGGAACCGAGGTCGTCCGCGGTATAGCTGTTGCCGCTGCCGATGCTGCCCAGGGTGATTTCGAAGGCGACGTTTTTGCCGCTGGCGCAGAACGGATCGGTGCCGTCCTTGTTTGGTGTACCGAACAGTTGCGCGAACATTTTTGTCGTCGCGCGATAATCGAGGATGCCGGTGCGCGTGCCGATGAACATCGCCAGAGCTTCGGCACCGTACTGGTCGCGGATTTTTTTCAGCCTCTCGGCAATTTCATCCAGCGCCTGGTCCCAGGAAATGCGCTCGAAGCGGCCTTCGCCGCGCGCGCCCACGCGTTTCTGCGGATACAGCAACCGGTGTTCGCTGTGATACATCTGCAATGTCAACTGCGACTTGGGACAGACGCGGCCTTTCAGCAGCGGATCTTCGTCATTGCCGGTGATTTTCACCAACTCATTGTTTTTAAAGTGAAATTTAACCGTGCAGCAATTGAAGCAGATGTTGCAGCCGCCTGGAACCACACGGTCCGCCGCGGTGTCCTCGCGCGTCTCGCCGTAGGGAAACGCCGGCTGTTGCGCCTGCACCGCGGTCTGCGCAGCCAACTCGTCCATGAAAGACGGCCGCCGCGATTCCTGCGGATGCGCGCGCGCCGGCGTCACTGCGGTCGCGGTACTGACGTTTTCGGGCTTGGTGCGTTCCAGGTAAATCGTCGCCGGCCCGAGCAGGAAATGGTCCTGGTCGCGCGGCAGGCGGCCGGATTTTTCCGCGTCGGCCAGCAGTTCGGCGCGGTTGCCGAAGCGGATGGCCTGCGTCGGACAGACGCTGGCGCAGGCGGTGGTTATCTCGCCTTCCGCGCGGCGATCGACGCACAGGTCGCACTTCACGGCATGATGCCCCTTGGCGTCGTAACCCATCGCGCTGTAGGGACATGCGATCACGCACTCGCCGCAACCGGTGCAGCGCGACTCATCGACGCGCACGATGCCGGTGACGGGGTCCTTGGCAATCGCCTTCGGATTCACCGGGCAGGCGCGCAGGCACGCCGGCCGTTCGCAGTGCTGGCAGGTCAGCGTCAGGAACGCGAGCCCGGCCTCTTCCAGCGCGCTGGCCCACACCACCTTGTTGCGGTATTCGCCGGGCCCGAGGCGGTGTTCGGTCTTGCAGGCGGCTTCGCAACTCTTGCAACCGGTGCAGCGCTCGAGGTCGATCAGCAGGGCGACGCGTTCACTCCTGTCTTGCTCGTTCCCGGAATCCGTCACTGCGTTCATTGCGTCACCATGCCGTCAGATGCCACCAGGTTATCGGTCCGCCATCGGCAACGTAACCGGCAAAAAACGTGACGGTGACCACGTGGATCACCACGCCCAGCACAAACAGCCAGGCCAGCGCCATGTGCAAGGGCCGCCACCACGCCTGTTGCGCCGATACCGCGATACGCGTGCCAAGCAGCCGCGATTCCTCGCGGGCCAGTTTGCGGTAAGCCAGCGCCAGAAGCGGATGACTGATGAAATGCGGCAGGTTCACCGAAAACGTGCCTTCGGTCGCCTGCGGGTCGAGTTCCGCCAGCAAGCGGCGTTTCTCGATGATCAGGGCGCGCAGGCGCTCGCGTGTCGCCGCGTCAGGCACCGCGAACGCCGGCGCTTTCGACGCAAAGGTCGAAGACATGCGCCGCGAGCCGCGCACCCGCGCCCACACGCCGAGCGCGGCCAGAGCGACCAGGGCCAGCAGCAGCAAGGCCGGCGGCCGGCGCAGGAAACCGCCGGAGTGGATCGCGATCAGCACCATGCCGGCGAGCGAACAGGCGACATGGGCATTGAACCAGTTGACCGGATTGGCGCCGCTGCCACCGCGCTTGGCGATGACGAAAGCCACCGGCACCAGCAACAGCAGCACGCCGGCGACGCCGGTCAGGTAGAGCGCGGGGCTGCCCGGCGTGCGCCACATTTCCGGCAGGGCGCCGCGAATCACGAACCAGAGCACGATGGCAATCACCGTCGCAACGGTCAGCTGCAGCAGCCTCGCATCAGGAAAATCGCGTCGTTGCACCTGGGGTATCGCGGAGCGAAAAAAGGTCGCGGGAAAGTGCGTCGATTGTAGCACCGGCAGCGCGCGCCCTTGCCGGGCGAATCCATATCGTAGTAACGATCGTTCAGTTGTCGTCTAGCATCAGGGTCACCCGCTGCACCTGCGGATCGTCCTCGCTGCCGGCCGCGGTGAAACCCAGCGACTCGCACAACGCCAGCATGCCGCGGTTGCTGCTCAGCACGTGCCCGATCATCGCCCCCAGGCCGCGGCTGCGCGCCACCTCGATCAGTTGCGTCATCATGCGCCGGCCCAGACCGCGGTGCTGCCAGTCATCGGCGATGACGATGGCAAATTCGCAAGTCTGCCCGTCCGGATTGGTCACGTAGCGGCAGACGCCGATTTCGGTTTCGGCGCCGTCGCGCTGCACCGTCGCGATGAAAGCCATCTCGCGGTCGTAATCGATCTGCGTGAACCGCACCAGCATCATCGGCGTCAGCTCGCGCAGGGTGTCCATGAAACGGAAACGCCGGCTTTCCGCGGACAGACCGCGCACAAAAGCCTGCTCGATTTTCGCGTCTCTCGGGCGGATCGGGCGCAGGGTCACCAGTTCGCCGTCGCCGGTCTGCCAGGTGCTGACCAGCCGCGACGGATAGGGATGGATGGCCATGTGGCCGTACGGCCCGTGCACCGGCACATGTTCGCCGACGACGACACGCGCATCGGCGACGATGGCGCCCGTTTCATCGACGATCAGCGGATTGACGTCCATCTCCTCCAGCCACGGCAGCTCGCAGACCATTTCGGACACGCGCAGCAGGATCGCCTCCAGCGCCTCCATGTTTACCGGCGGCATCTTGCGGAACGGGCCGAGCAGCTTCGACACGCGCGTGCCACGGATCAGTTCGGAAACCAGCCAGGCATTGAGCGGCGGCAGCGCGACGGCACGGTCGCGATGCACCTCGACGGCGATGCCGCCGGCGCCGAAGGCGATCGCCGGACCGAACACCGCGTCGCGAATCACGCCGACCATCAATTCACGCCCGTTCGGCCGCACCACCATCGGCTGGATGGCGACGCCGGTTATGCGCGCCTGCGGCCGGTGGCGCGCAACCTCGTCGAGGATGTGCTGGTAACCGGAGCGCACTGCCTGCGCGTTGTTCAGGTTGAGCAGCACGCCGCCGGCATCGGTTTTGTGCGTAATGTCCGGAGAATCGATCTTGAGCGCGACCGGGTAGCCGATTTCACCGGCATTCAGCATCGCCTCGTGGGCGCTGTGCACCAGCATGGTTTTCGCCACCGGCATGCCGAACGCGGCGAGCAGCGCTTTTGATTCGATCTCGGTGAGGACTTTCCGTTTCTCGGCGAGCACGCCCTTGATGATCAGGCGTGCGGCGTCAAGGTCGGGCGCCGCCTGCATCGCCAGCGGCCCCGGCGTCTGCAGCAACGCGCGCTGGTTGCGATAGAAAGACGAGACGTGTGCGAACATTTCCACTGCCGGTTCCGGCGTGCGGAATACCGGCATGCCGGCGGCCGCCAGCAACCTGCGGCCCTCGGCGACCTGGGCCTGTCCCATCCAGCAGGTAAGCACCGGCTTCGCCGATTGGCGCGCGGCTTCGATCACCGCGCTGGCCACCGCGCCAGGCATGGTCATCGCCTGCGGCGTCAGCACCACCAGCAGGCCGTCGACGCCCTCGTCGGCGAGGCAGGCGGCCACGGCCGCGCGGTAACGCGTGGCATCCGCGTCGCCAATCAGGTCTATCGGGTTGCCGTGCGACCAGTTCGACGGCAGCGCGGCCTGCAGCGCATCCAGGGTGGCCGGCGACAGCGCCGCCAGCGGGATGTCCAGGTCCGCGGCACGGTCTGCCGCCATCACTCCGGGGCCGCCGCCGTTGGTGATCACGGCCAGCCGGTCGCCGCGCGGCCGCACATGGGCAGACAACGCCTGCGCTGCAGCGACCAGCTGGCCGATCGTGGTCACCCGCACCACGCCGGCGCGGCGGATCGCGGCGTCGAAGACGTCGTCGGCGCCGACCACGGCGCCGGTATGTGACACCGCGGCGCGTGAACCCACCGGGTGGCGCCCCACTTTCATCAGGATCACCGGCTTCACCCGCGCCGCCGCGCGCAGGCTGGAAAAAAACCTGCGCGCATCGCGCACGCCTTCGATGTAGAGCAGGATATGCTCGGTCTTCGGGTCGTTGACCAGGAAATCGATGATTTCGCCGAAATCCACGTCCTTCGATCCGCCCAGCGATATGACGCTGGAAAAACCGACCCGGTTGGGCCGTGCCCAATCGAGCATCGCCGTGCACAAGGCGCCGGATTGCGAGACCAGCCCCAGCGACCCGGGCAACGCGTTGCCGTGCGCAAAAGTAGCATTCAGCCCCGAACCAGGCCGCATGATGCCCAGGCAGTTCGGCCCGATCACGCGCACGCCGTGGCGGCGCGCATTGTCCATAACGGCACGCTCGAGCCGGGCTCCGGCAAGGCCGGCCTCGGCAAAGCCGGCTGTGATGACCACCGCGGCGCGCACCCCGGCCAGCCCGCACTCCACCATCAGCTGCGGCACCGTTTCCGGCGGCGTCGCAATCACCGCCAGGTCCACGCGCTGCGGCACTTCGCCGATCTTCGCGTAACAGGTCAACCCATGCACCGTGCGCCGTCCCGGGTTCACCGCGAACAGTGCCCCGCGGAAGGGACCTGCCTTCATGTTTTCGACCAGCACCGTGCCGATCGAACCCGCACGCTCGCTGGCGCCGATGATCGCCACCGATTCCGGTTCGAACAGCGGAGTCAGGTAATGCCTGTCGGACAGTTTCGGATTCATAGCGGAATCCTCCGCAAGCTTAGGGCTGCGGCGGACGGAGCGTGCGCGAGGCGGTAAAATCCCATTCTAACGTCAACCCGAAGCCGCAGCCGTCCCCTCATGATTTCCCTGCACATCAACGGTGAGGCGCGTACCTTTCCCCGCGCGCTGACCTGTACCGAACTGGTGGCCGAACTGGACCTGGTGGGCAAACGCATTGCCATCGAACGCAACGGCGACATCGTTCCGCGCAGCCGCTTCGAAGCCTGCCTGCTGGAGGACGGCGACCGCCTCGAAATCGTGGTTGCCGTTGGCGGCGGATAAACGCCGCGCTTGATCCCGGTCATTGCGGCGGCCTGCCGCAACATGCAAACTTGGAGCATTGGAACCCCCCCGCACGGAAGCGTCCCATGAAACCGCACGAAAATCTTGATCCGCTGGTCATCGGCGGCACGGCCTACCAGTCCCGCCTGCTGATCGGCACCGGCAAATACAAGGACTTCGCCGAGACCCGCGCCGCGGTGGAAGCCAGCGGCGCACAGATCGTCACCGTCGCCATCCGCCGCACCAATATCGGCCAGAATCCGGGCGAACCGAACCTGCTCGACGCCATTCCGCCGTCGAAGTACACGCTGCTGCCCAACACGGCAGGGTGTTATACCGCGGATGACGCAGTGCGCACGCTGCGCCTCGCGCGCGAACTGCTAGACGGCCACGACCTGGTGAAACTCGAAGTGCTCGGCGACCCGAAAACGCTGTACCCGAATGTCGTCGAAACCATCGCCGCGGCAAAAACGCTGGTCAAGGACGGCTTCAAGGTCATGGTCTACACCTCCGACGATCCGATCATCGCCAAACAGCTCGAGGACATCGGCTGCGTTGCGGTGATGCCGCTGGCCTCGCTGATCGGCTCGGGCATGGGCATCCTCAACCCGTGGAACCTGCAGATCATCATCGAAAACGCCAGAGTGCCGGTGGTGGTCGATGCCGGCGTCGGCACCGCCTCAGACGCGACGATAGCGATGGAACTCGGCTGCGATGCGGTGCTGATGAACACCGCGGTCGCCGCCGCCCGCGATCCGGTGCTGATGGCCTCCGCGATGAACAAGGCCGTGGCCGCGGGACGCGAAGCCTTCCGCGCCGGCCGCATGCCGAAAAAACTCTATTCCGCAGCCCCAAGTTCGCCGACCACCGGCATGATCGGCAAACCCTGAGCGCACGCCGCATTGAGTTGACCTCCGAACCCGCGCACGCGCCGATCCGCAGCTACGTGCTGCGCCAGGGCCGCGTCTCCAACGCGCAGCGGCGCGCCTGCGAAATGCTGTTGCCGCGCTACGGCATCGCCTACCGGGAACAAGTCGTCGACCTCGATGCCGTTTTCGGCCGCCGCGCGCCGCGCATCCTTGAAATCGGCTGCGGCATGGGTGAAACCACCGTCGCCATCGCTGCGGCCCGTCCGGAAAACGATTACATCGGCATAGAAGTGCACACGCCCGGGGTCGGCAGCCTGCTCAAGCAGATCGACGCGCTGAACCTCGCCAACGTGCGGGTAATCCAGCACGACGCGGTGGCGGTGCTGGAAAAAATGATCGCCCCGGCGAGCCTCGCCGGCATCCACATATTTTTCCCCGACCCCTGGCCCAAGAAACGCCAGCAGAAGCGACGGCTGATCCAGCCGCCGTTCGCCGCGCTGGCCGCATCGCGCCTGGAACCCGGCGGCTACCTGCACGCGGCGACCGACTGGCAGGAATATGCAGAACAAATGCTCGCCGTGCTTGCTGCCGAGCCGTCCCTGGAAAACACCGCCGCCGGTTTTGCCGAACGCCCGGCCTACCGCCCGCAGACCAAATTCGAAACCCGCGGCCTGAAACTCGGCCACGGCGTGTGGGACATCGTGTTCCGCAGGCGACCATGAAAAACGGCGGCCCGCGGGCCGCCGTTTCCGTTAGGAACGAGGGGGGTTACTGCTTGCCGCCGATCCCGGCCCCGCGGATCACGTCACCCCACAGTTTGCGCTCGGTCTTGATGAACGCGGCGAATTCCTCCGGGGATTTGTATACCGCTTCGATCGCCATCGTGCCGAGGTTTTTCTTCACCTCGGCATCGGTCAGCGCAGTCTTGAGATCACCTGACACCTTGTCGACCATGGATTTCTGCACGCCCGCCGGGAACATGATGCCCCACCAGTTGGCGGCATCAAAACCCTTGAGCCCCTGTTCGGCCAGTGTCGGCAGTTCCGGGGTAAACGGCGTACGCTGGCCGCTGGTGACCGCCAGTGCCTTCAGCTTGCCGGCCTTCAGGTTGCCCATCACCGGCGGCGCGTCGGAAAACATCATCATGATGTGCCCCCCCTGCACCGCCGCGATCGAATATACGCCGCCCTGGTACGGCACGGTGGTGATATCCACCTTGGCCTCGCGCCTGAACATTTCGCCGATCAGGTGCGACATGCTGCCGGGGCCGCTGGTGGCATAGGTCATTCCCGGATTCTTTTTCGCCAGCGCGATCAATTCCCTGACGTTTTTCACCGGTAGCGTATTCGGCGTGACCAGGATGTTGGCCGCGCGGGTGATCTGCGACACCGGTACGAAATCCTTTTCGACGTTGTACTTGACCTTGTTCAGCAGCGGATTGGCCAGCACCGGACCGAAATTGCCGAGCAGGAAGGTGTAGCCGTCAGGCGCCTGCCTGGCGGCATACTCCATGCCGACCGCGCCGGCCGCCCCGGGCCGCGAATCCACCAGCACCTGCTGGCCCCAGAGTTCGGTCAGCTTCTTGCCGATGATGCGCGCCATCACGTCGGAGCTGCCGCCCGCCGGATAGGTGACCACAAAACGCACGGGCTTGTTGGGATAGGCCTGGGCATGCGCCATGCCGCCGGCGAGCAGGGCCACGGCCGCGACAGACGCAAAAAAACTGCACTTGATGCTGTTCATTGATCCCCTCCGATCATGAAAGACTGGTTCTGAACCGATTATTGTAAACCCTTTGCCGCCCGCGGATGCGACGCAACAGGGCCGCGCTCATTCTAAACCCGCACGGCCCGGACATGATAACCGGCCGACCATAATGGTCAGGCCAGGAACAATTGCAGCAGGTCGTTCAGGAAGCGCCGCCCCTGTGGTGTGGGCTCGACGCGCTGGTGGTCGCGCGTAATCAGCCCGCGCGTTTCGGCTCGATCGAGTGCTTCGAGCAGGGTCGTCAGCGGCAGCCCGGTGCGCGCGGTATACAGCGCGAGTTCGAAGCCCCCGTTCAGGCGCAGCGCATTCATCATGAATTCGCCGGGCAGGTCGGCAACACTCACCGCGGTCTGCGCCGCCGACCCGGCAAGCCCGGCCTGCGCCAGGTAGGCTTTGGGCTGGCGCGGGCGGGACTCTCTTAATATATTGTTTTTAAATGATATTTTGCTGTGGGCTCCGGCACCGATGGCGGCATAGTCGCCGAACATCCAGTAATTGAGGTTGTGGCGACTGCGCCGGCCGGCGCGGGCAAACGCCGAGGTTTCATAGTGCTCATAAGCCGCGGCACCCAGCTGCGCTTCCACCGCCTCCTGCATGACCGCGGCGGCATCGTCATCGGGCAGCTGCGGCGGATAACGGTGAAAATAAGTATTGGGCTCCAGCGTCAGGTGATAGGCACTGAGGTGCTGCGGCGCGTATGCCAGCGCCGCCGTGACGTCGGCCTCGGCTTCGGCCGGCGTTTGTCCCGGCAAACCGTACATCAGGTCGAGGTTGACATTGTCGAAGGTGGCCAGCGCGAGTTCCGCGGCGCGGCGCGCTTCGGCCGCGTCGTGGATGCGTCCCAGTGCCCTGAGGTGGCGGTCGTTGAAACTCTGGATGCCCAGCGACAGCCGGTTCACCCCGGCGGCACGGAAACCCGCAAACTTTTCCGCCTCTACCGTTCCGGGGTTGGCTTCCAGCGTGACCTCGGCATCGGCGGCCAGCGGCAGCAGGGCGCGCACGCCCGAGAGCAATACATCCAGCGCGCGCACCGGGAGCAGGCTGGGCGTGCCCCCGCCGATGAACACCGAAAGCACCGGCCGTCCCCATACCTGCGGCAGCGCCATTTCCAGGTCCCGCAGCAGTGCCGCCACGTAATCGTCCGCGGGCAGTTCGCCGCGGACTTCGTGGGAATTGAAATCGCAGTACGGGCATTTGCGCACGCACCAGGGCACGTGGATGTACAGCGACAGCGGCGGCAGCGCATCGAAGTGCACGGATGCGCGGGCGGCCACGGGCGCAGCGCTGACGTTCACGCGCCGGCTTCCGCCGCCTGCAGCATTTGCAGCCTGGCGACGAGCAGTGCCAGCGCCCTGCCGCGGTGACTGACGCGGTTTTTTTCCGCGGGCAGCAGTTCCGCGCCGGTCTTGCCCAGTTCCGGTATGAAAAACAGCGGATCGTAGCCAAACCCGCCCTGCCCGCGCGGCGCTTCCAGGATTTCGCCATGCCATTCAGCCTCGGCAATCAGCGGCTGCGGATCCGCGGCATGACGCACCAGCACGATCACGCAGCAATAATGCGCACGCCGGTCGGGGCTGCCGGCCAGCGCGCTCAGCAGTTTTTCGTTGTTGCGCCGGTCCTGGTCATCGCGGTTCGCGCCTCCCGCCGTTTCCGCGTAACGCGCCGAATGCACCCCAGGCTCGCCGTCGAGCGCGTGCACGCAAACACCTGAATCGTCCGCAAGCGCCGGCAGGCCGGTGACCCGGCTTGCGTGTCGCGCCTTGGCCAGAGCATTTTCGATGAAAGTACAGTGCGGTTCCTCGGCTTCACTGACACCGAGTTCCCCCTGCGGCACGACCTCGATCGCCAGCGGCGCGAGTATGGCCGCGATTTCGCGCAGCTTGCCGGGGTTGTTCGAGGCAATGACGAGCCTGTTCATCCCAGTGCGACGCGCTGCGCGGCGATCAGCTGCGTGATGCCGCACTGCGCAAGGTCGAGCATGGCCTGCATTTCCGCACGGCTGAACGGGGCGCCTTCGGCGGTGCCCTGGACTTCGATGATGCCCCCGCCTTCGGTCATCACCACGTTCATGTCGGTATCGCAATCCGAGTCTTCGGCGTAGTCGAGATCCAGCACCGGAACACCCTGGTAGACGCCGACCGAAACCGCGGCCACGGCTTCGCGCAGCGGCGAGGCCGCCAGTTTTTTCTCCTGCAACAGGTAGCCAACGGCATCGGCCAGCGCGACATACGCGCCGGTGATGCTCGCCGTGCGGGTGCCGCCGTCGGCCTGCAGCACGTCGCAGTCAAGATGCACGGTGCGCGGACCCAGTTGCTCGAGATTGACGACCGCGCGCAGCGAGCGCCCGATCAGGCGCTGGATTTCCTGGGTGCGCCCGGACTGCTTGCCGCGCGCCGCTTCGCGGTCGGTGCGCGTGTTGGTCGAGCGCGGCAGCATGCCGTACTCGGCGGTCACCCAACCGCGCTCGCTGCCGCGCAGATGCGGTGGCTGCTTTTCGAGCACGCTCGCGGTGCACAGCACCTTGGTCGCGCCGAATTCGATCAGCACCGAACCTTCCGCGTGGCAGGTGTAGTTGCGGGTGATGCGGATGGCGCGCAGTTCGTCGGGTTTGCGCTGGCTGGGTCGCACGGGATTCCTTTGATATGCTATGTTCTTCGGTCCATTCATTATAAAGCCCGCCGCAATGATCCACAGCATGACCGGTTATGCAGTCGCCTCCCGTGAGCTCGACTGGGGTTCGGTCAGCGTCGAATTGCGCTCGGTCAACCACCGCTACCTCGACGTCTCGTTCCGCATGCCCGACGAGCTGCGCCCGGCGGAACCGGCGCTGCGCGAGGCCATCGCCGCAGCGGCAACACGCGGCAAGATTGAATGCCGGGTGGCCTACGCGGTACGCGGCGGAGCGCGCGACGGGGCGGAAATCGACGAAACGCTCCTCGCGCAGCTGCTCGCGCTCAATGCGCGCGTGCGCGCGGCGCTGCCCGAGGCCCGCGCACTGGGCGTCGCCGACGTCCTGCGCTGGCCCGGCATGCTCGGCAGCGAAGAGTTGCCGGTCGATGAATTACGTGCGGTCGCCGGAGAGCTGCTGCGCGATGCGCTGCGTGAATTCACCGCGGCGCGGGTGCGCGAAGGTGAAAAACTGGCTGCGGTGATCACGGAACGCGCCGCCGAAATGCGCGGGCGCATTGCGCTGGTGCAGCCGCGAATGCCGGCGATCATCGCCGCATTCCAGGAAAAGCTGAATGCGCGGCTGAAGGAAGCGCTGGTTTCGGCGGACGACGAACGGGTACGCCAGGAAATCGCCCTGTTCGTCAACAAGATCGACGTCGACGAGGAACTGTCGCGGCTCGCCGCCCACCTTGACGAGCTGCAGCGCATACTCAAGAAAGGCGGCGCCGCGGGCAAACGCCTGGACTTCCTGATGCAGGAGCTGAACCGCGAAGCGAACACACTGGGCTCGAAGTCCGCGGACATGGCGGTCACCCAGGTAGCGATGGACCTGAAGCTGCTGATCGAGCAGATGCGCGAGCAGATCCAGAACATCGAATAACCGCGGCCACCGACGCATGTCCGGCAACCTTTACATCGTCAGCGCGCCATCCGGCGCCGGCAAGACCAGCCTGGTCACGGCGTTGCTGGAAGCGGACTCGCGGATACGCAAATCGGTGTCGTACACCACGCGTGCGCCGCGACCCGGCGAGACCGACGGCCGCCATTACCATTTCGTCACGGCCGAAGGGTTCGAAAAAATGTCCCAGGCGGGCGACTTCCTGGAATCGGCGCTGGTACACGGCAACCGCTACGGCACTTCCCGGAAATGGGTGATGGAGCAGCTGGCCGCGGACACCGACATCGTGCTCGAAATCGACTGGCAGGGCGCGGCCCAGGTGCGCCGGCTAATGCCCGGCGCAATCAGCATATTCATCCTGCCGCCTTCGTTCGAAACCCTGCTGCAGCGGCTCAATGCCCGCGCCCAGGATGCGCCTGACGTGATCGCCGGGCGCCTCGCCAATGCACGCGGGGAAATCGCCCACGTCCATGATTTTGAATATGTTATTATCAACAGCGATTTCCGGGTCGCGGCGGCTGAATTGCAGGATATTGTCCGCGCAGGACGCCTGCGCACCGCTCATCAACTGGCCCGGCATACCGCATTGATCAACCGACTCAAGTAAGGCACCCATGGCACGCATTACCGTTGACGACTGCATGAAACTCATGCCCAACCGCTTTGAAATGTCTCTTGCCGCAACCTATCGTGCACGCCAGCTGGCGAACGGCGCGCAACCGATGATCGACGCCACCCGCGACAAGCCCACAGTCATCGCGCTGCGCGAACTCGCGGCAGGTAAATACGGCCCCGAAATCCTCAACAAGAGCCCGACGTAACAGGCGGCGTCCGGCGCCCGGGCGCCGCCACTCCTGATCGCGGACGGCGCACACCACCGGACGCATGAGTACGCCTGTTCCCACCATCCCCGCCACGCCGCAGGCTGCGCCGGCGCTTTTCCAGGAATGGTCGGGTTACCTTAAACCCGAGGATCTGGCGCAGCTCCAGGCGGCATACCATTTCAGCGAATCGGCCCATCAGGGCCAGTTCCGCCAATCCGGCGAGCCCTACATCGCCCACCCGCTGGCGGTCGCCAGCATACTCGCGCAGTGGCATCTTGATTCGCAGGCACTGACCGCTGCGCTGCTGCACGACGTCGTCGAGGACACCGAAGTCACCAAGAACGAGATTGCCGAGCTGTTCGGGAAACCGGTCGCCGAACTGGTCGACGGCGTTTCCAAACTCGACCGCATCGAATTCGACACCCAGGAAAAGGCTCAAGCGGAAAATTTCCGCAAGATGCTGCTGGCGATGGCGCGCGACGTGCGCGTGATGCTGATCAAGCTTGCCGACCGGCTGCACAACATGCGCACGCTGGACGCCGTGCACCCGCAGAAACGCCAGCGCGTCGCCCGTGAAACCCTCGAAATCTACGCGCCGATCGCCAACCGCCTCGGGCTGAACAGCCTGTACCAGGAAATGGCGGACCTCGCCTTCCAGCACCTGTATCCGGACCGCTTCCGGGTACTTGCCAAGGCGATCAAGACCGCGCGCGGCAACCGCCGCGAGGTCGTCGGCAAGGTGCTCGAGAGCATCGAGCGCAGGCTGATCGATTTCCGCGTCGATGCGCAGGTGCAGGGTCGCGAGAAGCACCTGCACTCGGTCTACCGGAAAATGCGCGACAAGCACCTGTCTTTCTCCCAGGTTCACGACGTATTCGGCTTTCGCATTGTCGTCAGGGACCTGCCCGCATGCTACGTTGCGCTCGGCGCGCTGCACTCCCTCTACAAGCCGATCCCCGGCAAGTTCAAGGATTACATCGCGATTCCGAAAGCCAACGGCTACCAGTCGCTGCACACCACGCTGTTCGGCCCCTTCGGCAGCCCGATCGAAATCCAGATACGCACCGCGGACATGCACAAGATCGCCGAAGCCGGCGTCGCCTCGCACTGGCTCTACAAGAGTTCGGATTCCTCTCTCTCCGACCTGCAGCAGAAAACCCACCAGTGGCTGCAGAGCCTGCTCGAGATGCAGTCCGAATCCGGGGATTCGGTCGAGTTCCTCGAACACCTCAAGGTCGACCTGTTCCCGGACGAGGTCTACGTCTTCACGCCCAAGGGCAGGATCATGTCGCTGCCGCGCGGTGCCACCGCGGTGGATTTCGCCTATGCCGTGCATACCGACATCGGCAACTGCTGCGTCGCGGTCAAGATCAACCAGGAACTTATGCCGCTGCGCACCGAACTGCGCAACGGCGACCGCGTCGAGATCATCACCGCCTCGCACGCCAAGCCGAATCCGCTGTGGCTGAACTTCGTGGCCACCGCCAAGGCGCGCGCCCACATCCGGCATTTCCTGAAAACCATGCATTTCGCCGAATCGGTGCAGTTGGGCGGCCGCCTGCTGCAGCAGGCGCTGGCCAACTTCAAGGCCGGCCTGCCCGACATCGGCGACACGCAATGGGACCGCCTGGTGCGCGATTCAAGCGCAAAATCCCGTGACGAGATCCTCTCGGACATCGGGCTCGGCAAGCGTCTCGCCGTCATCGTCGCCCACCAGTTGCTGGCGCTGGGAGATCCGCTGCCGGCCGAAGCACGACCCGCCGGCGCCGTCGTGGTGCGCGGTTCCGAAGGCCTCGCCGTACAGTTCGCGCGCTGCTGCGGACCGATACCCGGCGATCCGATCATCGGCATCATCAGCAAGGGGCAGGGCATGGTTGTACATACCCATGACTGCCCGGTCATCGCCAAAAGCCACCGCGATCCGGAGCGTGTGCTTGATGTGCAGTGGGACGCCAATCCGCGCAAGCTGTTTGACGTAGGCATCCGCCTGGTCGTGGCCAACCAGCGCGGTGTGCTGGCCAAGGTGGCCGCGGAAATCGCCGCCGCCGAATCCAATATCCAGAACGTCGCCGTCGATCCCGA
>JBMTEY010000051.1:0-15615 GCA_049433545.1 Burkholderiales bacterium
ACGCGTTCGACACCAGTTCGCGCAGGAAAATCTCCTTGTTGCTGTACAAGGAGTGAATCATCAGTTGCAGCAGCTGTTTGACTTCCGCCTGGAAGCCCAGGGTTTCCCTGGTCGAGGTCTCGGCCATCATCTACTCCGGATAACTGTGAAGGGTACGGGTGACCGTCAGGTGCGGCCGGTCGCGCCGGATTTCAAGCGCAGGTTATTCCCGGCGACAGCGGCAGGACGGCAGCGCCGGAAATAACGTAACCATCTGTTTTAATTACTACTATTGCGCCTGGCGAAAAACATCAAGGGGACACCGAGCAGCAGCACCCCGATGCCGAGCTGAGCCCCGATGCTTCCCGGATCCTTGGACATGGCATAGCCGGCACTGGACCACAGCATGAAGGCGCACATCGCGCAAAACAGCAGCGGGGTCAGCGGGTACAGCGGTACCCGGAACGGATTAGCCACCGCGGGCTCCTGACGCCGCAGCACGAACAGCGAAATACCGGTCAGCAGGAAAAACAGCCAGAACGCGGGAGCGGTGTAAGCAACCATGGTCTCAAAGCCGTCGGGAGTCGTTGCCGCCAGCAGCACCAGCACCAGCGATACGCCGCCCTGCACCAGTAACGCAACCGTCGGCGTGTTGCTGCGCGCGTTCCAGCGCCCGAGAGGCCGGAACATGCCGTAATCGCGGCCGAGGGCGAAATTGGTGCGCGCTCCGGTGAACGTGGTCGCATTCAGCGTCGACAAAGCCGCCGCCATCACAATTGCGCTCAGCACGAATTTCCCGGTGTCGCCCAGCGCGACCTGCATCAGGTCGGCTGCAATTGCGCGCGAATTCTTCATGCCGTCGAGCCCGAGCACGTTGAGGTAGGCCAGATTGAGCAGCACGTAGATCACGGTCACCGCGAGGATGCCCAGTACCAGCGCGCGCACAATGTTGCGGCGCGCATCCTGCATTTCAGCCGTCAGGTAGGCCGCCTCGTTCCAGCCTCCATAGGTCAGCAGGATAAAAATCAGCGCGAGCTGTGAAAACAGCGGTCCCGTGCTTTCAGCCGGCGCAGGTGCTGGCGCCGCCACCGGCACGCCACCGTGCAGGAACCCGGCCAAGATCACCGCGAACATCGCCAGCGCCAGCGCCGAAGTCAGCACGGTCTGCACGGTCTTGCTTTCCCGGGTGCCGGCCAGGTTAAGCACAGTCACCGCGATGACGGCCATCAATGCATAAATCACCGATCCTTTCTCGCCCAGCGGCAGCAGCTGGCTGGCATAGTCGCCAAACACAAAGGCAATCGCGGCAATCGCCCCAGTCTGCACGACGCTCATCCGGGCCCATGCAAAAAGGAACGCCGGCTTCGATCCGAATGCTCGGTCGAGAAAATGGTATTCGCCACCGGCATTGGGAAAGGAGGAGCCGAGTTCGGCGTAACACAGTGCACCAACCATTGAAATGAAGCCGCCGGCCACCCAAAGCAGGATGAACACCGTTTCCGTGGAGACACTGCCGGCGACAATCGAAGGGGCCTTGAAAATGCCGGCGCCTATGACGACACCGACGATCATTGCGCAGGCGTCGGTGACCGACAGCGTCTGGCGCGGCGCTGCCGCGTTTTGCGGCGCTGCCGCGTTTTCTGTGCTCATGTTTCCTCCCCGGCGGGTCCGCCGGTCATGTTGGTCATTCGGGCGGCGGTTCGTCTTCGGCGCGCTTAAGCTCGCCCTTGAAGATCTGCTTTGCCGCCCACGCCACCTGCTGGCGCTTGGCGCCCTCGCCGATGGTCCGCGTGCCCTTGATGTTACCGACGTCGATGCGCCCGCTGAATTCGTGGCGCGCGACGCCGCCGCGGCCGCCGGCAACCATTTTGACCTGGTCGCCGAGGATGCGTCCGCGCAGTTCCGCCTTGCGGTCGCGGATCTCGACGCTGCCTTCGAGTTCCTGGAATTCCTGCTCGATGCTGAATTCGAGCGGCGTGTCGCGACCGCCGATATTGACCAGCGACTGCCATTTGCCGGGCATCCGCGCCGGCACCACGTAGTAGAAAATGTAGCTGATGCCGGGTTCGCCGACTTTTTTCTCGGGCACGATCAGCTCACGCTGTTCATCGGGATCCCATTCGCCGAAGTGGTAATCGTGCGCAACCACGCGCGTGCCCGGTTTCAGCGACATGATCTTCGGCCGCAGCTTGAGGTTCATTTCCGGCAGCAGGTAGGTGCTGATCACCGTTGCTTTCGACAGGTCGGTCATGAACAGGTTTTCCTCGACGAAATGCACCTTGCCGGTGACGCCCGCCTTGCGCGCATTCTGGTTGGCAAGGTTGAGCAGGTAGGTATCGAGATCCACGCCGAAACCGCTGGCGCCGTATTTGCTCGCCGCGGTGATCACGATGCGCCCGTCACCGGAACCGAGGTCGATCAGGTAGTCCTTCGAACTGACCTTGGCCATGGTCAGCATGGTATCGACAACGATCTGCGGCGTCGGCACGTAAACCACGTCGCCCTGGCCGTCCTGCGCACGGCCAGGCAGGGCCACGGCCGCCAGCATCAGCACTGCAAACATCCTTAAAAGTTTCATCATTGCTCCTTGGTAAAAGCGACTGCGGCGACGCGGAAATCCGCATCGCCGCTGATATTGATCCTGCCGGCACGCACGCGCCGCGCCTGCCAGGGCTGCGAGACGCCGCCGCCAGTGTTCACCTGCCCCTTGATGGTATCGCCGTCGAGAACGCCACTGTAGCGCATCTGCTGGGCTCCCGAACCCAGGGTCCATGCCACCGCGGTGCCGGTCACCCGCCCTTCGATGATGCGCGAGTTCCCGGCATCCGTACCGGCCGTGCCCACCAGCACCTGGAATTTCTGCTCGATGCGCGCCTCGTAACGGGCAACGCCGGACGCCGAAGGCAGCGACCACTGCCAGACCCCAGCCAGATTGGCCGGAATGATCCACAGCATGATGTCGCTGTTTGGCGGACCATAGGCCTTGTCCGGCACGTCAATGGTCAGCTTCTGGTCGGGCGCCCATTCGCCGAAACCGAAATCATGAGTCACGATGCGCGTGCCCGGCTTGAGCTGCGCGAACAGTTCCGGACGCAGCCGCATGTTGACCGAACTCAGCAGGTAGGCGGTCACGACGGTCGCCCGGCTGATGTCGGTGTCGAAAATGTTCCTCGCCTCGAATTTCACTTTTGCATCGACTCCCTGCCTGCGCGCCTCCCGCGTCGCGTCGCGAACCAGGTTGGCTTCCAGGTCGACGCCGAAACCGCGGGTGCCGTAACGCGTCGCGGCGCGGATCGAAATGCGGCCGTCACCCGAACCGAGATCGATCAGGTAATCACCGGGGCCGACCTTGCCCAGCGCGAGCATGGCATCGACCACGTTCATCGGCGTCGGCACGTACGGCACATCCGAGGCGCTGGCCGCGGATACGCTGCAGCACAGCGCGATGGCGCCAAGGCCGTGCATCATCATCCGCTGCAGCGGGCCGCGCATCAGCGCCCCGCCACGCGTGTCGCGCGCCACGGCAGTACGGTCTGCGCTTTGCCGACGCCGCGGCGGATGCTGCCGGCGATCACATCCTCTGTGACCCGTCCTTCGAAATAGAGGCTGGTCTGGTCTTCATGGTCACGGTCGTCGACAATCACGAAACTGAGACGGTCGCCGGCCAGGCGCGGTTCCCAGATCTGCGCCGGCAACCCCGCGCCGATCCGGGCGATGCCGTCGACTTCCTGGAATTTCTGCCGCAGCTCCAGCGTGACCGGCTGCGGGCCTGTACCACCGGGCAGGTCCAGCGTCATCTGCCAGCGTCCCGCCACCTTGGCCGGCACGATCCACAGGAAGGTGTTCTTGCGGATCTGCGTAGTGACATCGGGCCTCCAGTCGCCAAGCGTGAAATCGTGCGACACCAGGCGCGTTCCCGGCCTGAGGTCCAGCAGCACGGGTTGCAGCCGCTGCATCACGCCGGGCAGCAGGTACATGGTGATCACCGTGGCCTGCTTCAGGTCGGTCTTGAACAGATCCTGCTGCAGGAACCTGACGCGGTCGGCCACCTTCGCTTCCCCGGCCGCCGCCTCGCTCTGCCAGACCAGCTGCTCGTCGAGATCGACGCCGATGCCGCGGGCGCCGAATTTTTTCGCCGCGGTGATCAGCACCCGGCCGTCGCCGGAGCCGAGGTCCATCACGAAATCCTCTGCAGTGACATTGGCCAGGCGCAGCATTTCATCGATGACCACGTACGGCGTCGGCACAAACGGCACGTCGAACATCGGCTGCGCGCGCAGCGGCGCGCAACACAGCATCGCGCCGAGGATGTAAAAAAATCTGTTTAAAAACAAATGCTTACTCCGAACCCTTGGCAGGATCGAATTCACGCACCACCGGCGGCGGCGCAACCACGTGTGCGGCATCACGCAGTTCGATGCGCACCGCGCGCCACGGTGCGGCTTTGCCCTTGGCGCCCGCCGCGCGCATTTCACCTTCCAGCACCTGCGCCTCGCGGTCGCCGCTGAAGGCCATGCGGCCTTCAGGCAGCACCAGCGTGAATTCCACGCGCCGTCCGGTGAGCCGCGCCTGCTCCACCGCCAGCGGGCGGCCGTCGAGCACAGCCGATGCATCGAGCTTCTGGTAATTCTGTTTCAGCAGCAGTTCAACCGTACGTGATTTGCCGCCGCCGTCCATGCTCCACATCCAGCGCCCCGCCACCTGGTCGGGCACCACCCAGTAGAGCACCTTGCTGCGCTGGCCGCGGCCAACCGACTTGCCCGGCGCATCCATCTCAAACTGCACGTCCGGTGGCCAGTCGCCGATGCCGTAATCATGCGAAACGATGCGCGTACCGGGCGCCAGCGCCAGCAACTTGCCGCGCGCCATCAGGTTGACCTCGGGCAGCAGGTAAATGGTGATCACCGACGCCGGGGACAGGTCAGTCTCGAACAGGTCGCGTGCATAAAATTTTGCACGCTCTGCAACGCCGGCCTGTTTCGCATTGGCGTTGGCAAGTTGCACCAGCCTCTTGTCGAGATCCACGCCGAAACCGCGTGCGCCTTTTTCCTTCGCCGCGGTGATCACCAGGCGGCCGTCACCGGAACCGAGATCGATGAGGTAATCCCTGCTGGTGACCTTCGCGGTCTTCAGCATGGCGTCGACCACCGGCTGCGGCGTCTGCACATAAGGGGTATCGCCAAAATCCTGCGCCGCAATCCCTCCGGACAGCGCCAGAGCGGCCAGCGCACCGCATATCAACAGTGATTTAGCGTATCCGCTTCTCGGCATTTTTCCCTGCATTATTCTCTGCATTTTTTCCTGGCTCCGGGATGTTCAGAGTGCGCGCTCGGCCGTCCATTCGACGCGGGCGGCCAGCCGCTTGCCGGACAGTACCGCCTCGCCGGTGATGCGGCTGCCGTCGATGCGACCGGTGAATTCGTGGCTGACCGGCGCCCCGTCGACATCGGCGCTGAAGACCAACCGCAGATCGCCTCCGCGCAGCCTGGCAACGCGGATCGGCACGCTGCGCCCGTCGATGCGCACCGCACCCTGCACTTCCTGGAATTTCTGCTGCAGGCTTATCTCGTAATCCCGCGGCTTGCCGCCCACGTTCAGGCGCGCGCGCCAGGCGCCGGCAACTTTCGCCGGCACCACCCAGAAATAGATGTCGCTGTCGCCGCCGGTGCCGAAATACTTGTCCTGCGCATCGATGCGGATGTGGAAATCGGATTTCCAGTCGCCCATGTCGAAGTCATGGGACACCAGCCGCGTGCCAGGTTTCAGTTCGAGCAGGCGCGGCCGCAATTCGAGGTTGACCCGGGGCAGCAGGTACATGGTGATGACCGTGGCCTCCGACAGGTCGGTCTCGAACAGGTTGCGCTGGTAGAACGCCACCTTGTCGGCGACATCGTTCTTGCGCGCGTTTTCGTTGGCTTCACGTATGCGTTCGGGATTAAGGTCCACGCCGAAGCCGCGCGCGCCGTATTTTTTTGCGGCGGTGACGACGATGCGCCCGTCACCTGAGCCGAGGTCGATCAGGTAATCCCGCGCACCGACCTTGGCGATCGACAGCATGCGCTCGACGACTGCCTGCGGCGTGGGCACGTACGGCACCCTCGGTTCGGGTTCGGCGTGCAGCGGGGCGGCGGCCAGGACGCAGAAACAAGCGATCAACGGCATTGCTTTTCTGCAAACCATCAACATGCGCTGCAAACTCGCCTCCATGGGTCGCTGATTTCAAGCGTGCCGGCCATCATTGAAAATCCTCAAAATGCGGTTGGCAAACCATTTGGAGAATTCCCGACTATCCGGATCATCCGCCACAACACACCGCAGTCACCGGGATGCGACCGCGCCTGTGGTAGATTGGCGGCGCATTATAACCGACCCCCCCCTCTACTTCCCCATGCACTTTGCCCTGATTTTCCTGTCCGGCGGCGCGATCCTCGCGCTGGAACTGCTGGCTTCGCGGATCATGACGCCGTATTTCGGCGTCAGCCTCTACATCTGGACGGGCATACTTTCCATCACACTGATTTCGCTGGCGCTGGGTTACTGGTGGGGAGGACGGCTGGCCGGCGGTGCCGCGGCGGGTGATGCCCGCCGGATCGGCGTGCTGTTCGGAATCATGCCGGCGCTGGCGGGCATCGCCATAGTCGCCGGCTGCGCCATCTATCCGTTTGTTTTTCATCCGCTGGCGCAATGGAGCCTGGTCGGCGGCGCCTTCGCAGCCTGCCTGATTCTGCTGTTCCTGCCGCTGGTGGCAACCTCCGCGATGAATCCCCTGCTGGTCGCCCTGCTGCTGAAACGCCAGGCAGGGCACAGCGGCGATGCCGGGGCCGGCATGGTGTTCTTCGTCAGCACGCTGGGCTCGGTGGCCGGCGTCATCATTACCGCATTCGGGCTCATCCCCCATGTCTCCAACTACACCGCGACGCTGATGGTCGCGCTGCTGCTGGGCGTGCTGTCGCTGGCCGCGGCGGCGTCGCAGAAACTGCCGATGTCGCATCGCAACGCGGTCACCACCTGCGGCGTGATCGCGATTGCCGGCGCCGCGCTGTTTGCATGGCAGGCGGACCGCTATACCGGGCGCACGGGCCCGGTGGCCTTCAACGGTGCCGAGTGGAGCGTCGAGGACGTGCACAGCTCGCTGTTCGGCACCGTGAAAATCCTGCGCAGCAGCGCCGACGCCGAAGGCCGTTTCCTGCGGCTGTATTTCCAGGACGGCCTGATCCAGAATACCGTCGATTCCTCGCAGCGTTCGATATCGTTCTACACTTGGGCGCTGGAAGCCCTGGCGCGCGCGCACCACCCGCAGCCACGCAGCGTGCTGGTGCTGGGCCTGGGCGCCGGCATCGTACCGATGCGTTTCGCCCGCGAGGGGGTCACCGTCGAAGTGGTCGAGATCGATCCGTCGTCGACCGCGGTCGCGCAGCGCCATTTCGGATTCGATCCTTCGCGGGTCACCATGCACCAGGCCGACGCCCGCACCTTCGTTGCCGCCTGCGACGGACGCCACGACGTCGCGATCGTCGATCTTTTCAACGGCGACGGCACGCCGGAATACCTGATCACCCGCGAATTCTTCCGCGGCCTGCGCGGCTGCCTGAAACCCGGCGGCATAGCCGTGTTCAACACCTTCGCCAACCT
Organism: Burkholderiales bacterium; assembly: GCA_049433545.1. Lineage (GTDB taxonomy): Bacteria > Pseudomonadota > Gammaproteobacteria > Burkholderiales > SG8-41. The sequence goes on from JBMTEY010000051.1 coordinate 7,612, forward strand.
CGAGAACCCTCGCAGCTACGCGCACCTGCTCGCCACCCTGACCAGCGAGCTGCCGCACACCGTGATGCATCGCCCCGACTGGCCGGGAGCGAAGCAGATCAACAGCTTCCTGGTGGCCTCCGCGGAACCGCTGGCGGCGCCGCGGCCGGTGATGATCGCCGATGTGCCGGAACGGCATGCGCCGGTGCTGTGGGACATGCTGGCCGGGCCGCGGGTTGTTGATGCCGGGCTTACGGCTGGCGGAAAAATCATCCGCGACGCATGGAATGCCGCGGCACTGGACCTGGCGGCCAGCCAGGCCGCTTTCCGTCAGGGCGTGCTCGATGCGGCGCCGCCGGCGCTGCTGATGAACTGAGCGACGGGTCCCGTCAGGACTTGCTGCCGCGCACTGCGCTCCAGCGCACGATCCTGCCGTTGCCGAAATCCGCGGTTCCCTGGATGCGGTCACCGTCGACCCGGCCGGTGAAGCGCCGGTGTTCCGCTCCGACCTGCATCTGGAAAACCAGTTCGCTGCCGTTGATTTTCGGCTCGAGCAGACCGGCCTTGCCGTCCCTGTTCTCCGCCGAGCCCATCAGCCTCTGGTAGCTCTGCTGCAACGCGACATCGTATTCCCCGCCGCCATCGACGAGCATGCGCCAGGCGCCGCCGACCTTGGCGGGCACCACCCACAGGTACAGCGTCGCGCTCGGATCGCCGCTGATCATTTCCTTTTCCGGCACATCGAACCTGACTTCGTCATCGTGCATCCACTGCTCGAAATGGTAATCGTGCGATACGATGCGTGTGCCCGGTTGCAGCTCCGTGTAGAGCTTGTGGCGCAGCCGCTGCATGAATTCAGGCAGCAGGTAGAGCGTGACCACGGTGGCCTTGCGCACATCAGCCATGAATATGTCCTTGGTCTCGAAACTGACCCGCCCGTCCATGCCCAGGTTTTTCGCGCGCTGATTGCTCAGGCGCACCAGTTCCTCGTCGATGTCGACGCCGTAACCACTGGATTTGCGCTTGTAACCCGCAGTGATCACGATCACGCCGTCGCCGGAACCGAGGTCGATCACGTGGTCATGCGCGCCGACCTTGGCAAAATCCAGCATCCGGTCGACCACCACGTTGGGCGTCGGCACGTACGGCCCGCCTTCGCGTTCGTATTCCGGCGGGACTGCCGACTGTCCGTGTGCGGTCAGCAGCGGCAACAATGTCATGCCCAGAACCAGCAATGATTTATGCAAAACGCAACGCATGGAAGCGCTCCGGAAATGTGGCCGCAGAAATCGCGGCTTCTCAATCGCGGAGGATGCTATTGCGTTACCCGGGAGCTACGCAAGAGGGTGCAGCCGTAAATTCCTGATGTAATTTTTAATTGACGTTGTGCGCGAATAAACGCCGGCGCATTCAGCGTGCGGAACCGCGCTTGGTGTTCGCGGCGCAGGTTTCGGCCAGTTCGTACACCGACATCTCGCCGGTAAACGTCAGCTGGATGGCGCGGCGGATCGTTGCCAGTTCATCCGCCCTGAAGCGCTCGCGCATTGCCGGAGTGTCGGTCTCGGCCAGCACCTTCTTCAGGGTTGCGCCCCCATCGCGCAGCGTGATGCCGGTCTGGGCACTGGCCACCAGCTGTTCGCAGCCGAGTTCGGCATGCACCGGCACGGCCAGTGCGGCGTTGATGGCAAGGACTGCCAGCAGGCGCAAAACCACGGTCGCCCTCTTCAGTAGGCTGCCGGGTCCAGCGCCAGCGTGCTGGGAGCGCCCGCGATCACGGTCTGCGCCAGCGCGCCGGCCTGCGGAAGCAGGTGTTCCAGGTAAAAGCGGGCGCTGGCCAGCTTGGCATCCAGAAATCCACGGTCAGCGCCCGGCGTGCCGCCGCGCTCCAGCGCGATCAGCGCCGCGCGAGCCATCATCCAGCCGCCGGCCACCGTGCCGAACAGTTTCAGGTAAGGCACTGCCACGGCAGCCACCGCGTTGGGTTCGGCTTTGTAGTGATCGACAAGCCAGCGCGTAGCCTCGTCCAGCCCGTCCACTGCCCGGGTGTATGCGGCGCGCATCGCCGCAAACGACGTGCCGGCGTCCGCCAGCCCGGCATCCAGTTTGCGCATTTCCGCGATCAGCGCCAGCGCGGTCGCGCCCTTTTCGGCGCCGACCTTGCGGCCGATCAGGTCGTTGGCCTGAATACCGGTGGTGCCTTCGTAGATGGTGGTGATGCGCGCATCGCGCAGGTATTGCGCGGCGCCGGTCTCCTCGATGAAGCCCATGCCGCCGTGCACCTGCATGCCGAGCGACGCAATCTCGATCGCGGTCTCGGTGCACCAGCCCTTGACCACCGGCGTCAGCAGGTCGAGCCGCGCCAGGTGGTATGCGCGCTGTGCCTTATCCGGATGGTGTTTCGAACGGTCGAGTTCGCCGGCAGCGTAATAACCCAGCGCACGCATCGCCTCGGTATGTGCGCGCATGGTCATCAGCATGCGCCGCACGTCGGGATGGTGGATGATGGTGACACGGTCGCCGCTCTTCTGTCCGATGGCGCGGCCCTGGACACGGGTCTTCGCGTATTCCAGTGCATGCTGGTATGCGCGCTCGGCAATCGCCACGCCTTCCATACCCACACCCAGCCGCGCGTGGTTCATCATCGTGAACATGTATTCAAGGCCGCGATGCGGCTGGCCGACCAGGTAGCCTGTCGCGCCGCCTTCATCGCCGTAGGCCAGCACGCAGGTCGGGCTGCCGTGGATGCCCATCTTGTGCTCTATCGAGACGCAGCGGATGTCGTTGCGTTTGCCCGGCGTGCCGTCGGCATTCAACAGGAATTTCGGCACCACGAACAGCGATATCCCCTTCACGCCCTCGGGCGCGTCGGGCAGGCGCGCCAGCACCAGGTGCACGATGTTCGCCGCCATGTCGTGCTCGCCCCAGGTGATGAAGATCTTGGTGCCCTTGATGCGGTAGTGGTCACCCTCGGGCGTCGCGCTGGCGCGCACCGCCGAGAGATCCGAACCGGCCTGCGGCTCGGTGAGGTTCATGGTGCCGCTCCATTCGCCGGACACCAGCTTCGGCAGGTAAACCGACTTCAGCGCCGCCGAACCATGATGGCCCAGCGCCTCCTGCACGCCGGTGGTCAGCATCGGGCACAGGCAGAACGCCATGTTGGCGCTGTTCCACATTTCCTGCAGCGGCATCGCGATGATGTGCGGCAGTCCCTGACCGCCATATTCGGTGGCACCGCCCAGCCCGTTCCACCCCGCTTCGACAAACTGTTGATAGGCTTCCCTGAAACCGGGAGGTGCGGTGACCACACCTTCTTTCCACTGCGCACCCTGCACATCACCACTGCGGTTCAGCGGATCGAGCACGCCTTGGGCGAATTTCCCGGCTTCGGTCAGCACTGCTTCGACCAGCTCGGCGTTGACCTCCTCGCATCCCGGCAGCGCAGCAACGCTCTCCAGTCCGGCGAACTCGGCTATCGCGAACTGCATGTCCTTCAGCGGCGCGGTATAGGTCGACATCGTGGATCCCCAAAAACACAAAGGGCGCCGTGCTGGCGCCCTTTGATGTTACTCCAACCGGCCCGCAGTCAAAGTGCCTGGGTGAACTCCGGCACCGCCTTGAACAGGTCCTCGACCAGCCAGTAGTTGGCCACGGCAAAGATCGGCGCTTCCGGATCCTTGTTGATGGCGATGATCACCTTGCTGTCCTTCATCCCCGCCAGGTGCTGGATCGCGCCGGAAATGCCGACGGCGATGTAGAGCTCGGGGGCGACGATCTTGCCGGTCTGCCCGACCTGGTAATCGTTGGGCACAAAACCCGAATCCACCGCCGCGCGCGAGGCGCCGACCGCGGCGCCCAGTTTGTCGGCCAGCGCTTCGAGAATCTTGAAGTTCTCGCCACTGCCCATGCCGCGCCCGCCGGAAACGATGATCTTCGCCGCCGTCAGTTCGGGCCGGTCGGACTTCGACAGTTCCTGGCCGTTGAACTTCGACAGGCCGGTGTCGGGACCAGCGGCCAGGGATTCCACCGCCGCACTGCCGCCCTCGCCTGCCGCATCGAAACCGGTGGCGCGCACCGTGATCACCTTGATCTTGTCGGAAGACTGCACGGTCGCCATCGCGTTGCCGGCATAGATCGGCCGCACGAAGGTGTCGGGCGAGACCACCGCGCTGATGTCGGAAATCTGCTGCACGTCTAGCGCAGCCGACACCCGCGGCATGAAATTCTTGCCGAAGCCGGTAGCCGGCGCGAGGATGTGCGTGTAGCCGCCGGCGATCGACACCACCAGCGCGGCCAGGTTCTCGGCGACGCCGCCGGCGTAATGCGCCGCATCGGCATGCAGCACCTTGCCGACACCGGCGACTTTGGCCGCCGCCTGCGCGGCATCGCCGCAGTTGTGCCCGGCGACCAGCACCGCAATGTCGCCGCCTATTTTCGCCGCGGCGGCGATGGTGTTGGTGGTGCCCGGCTTGAGTTGCTTGCCGTCGTGTTCGGCTATGACCAGTATGCCCATCAGATCACCTTCGCTTCATTCTTGAGTTTGGCGACGAGTTCCGCCACGTCCGCGACTTTGACGCCGGCGCCGCGCTTGGGCGGCTCCTCGACCTTCAGCGTCTTCAGCCGCGGGGCGATGTCCACGCCCAGTGCCTCGGGCTTCAGCGTCTCCAGCGGCTTCTTCTTCGCCTTCATGATGTTGGGCAGCGTCACATAGCGCGGCTCGTTCAGGCGCAGGTCGGTGGTGATCACCGCCGGCAGCTTGATCGTCAGTTTTTCCAGGCCGCCGTCGATTTCGCGCGTGACATCCGCGCTGTCGCCGTTGACCGTGATTGCCGAGGTGAATGCCGACTGCGGCCAGCCGAGCAGCGCCGATACCATCTGCCCGGTCTGGTTGGCGTCATCGTCGATCGCCTGTTTGCCCATGATCACCAGCTTCGGCTGCTCCTTGTCGATGACCGCCTTTACCAGCTTGGCCACTGCCAGCGGCTGGATGTCCGCAGGCGCCTCGATCAGGATGCCGCGGTCCGCGCCCATCGCCATCGCCGTGCGCAGCGTCTCCTGCGATTGCGGCACGCCCACCGACACCGCAACGATCTCGGTCACCGTGCCTGCTTCCTTCATGCGCACCGCCTGCTCGACCGCGATTTCGCAGAACGGGTTCATCGCCATCTTGACGTTGGCGGTCTCGACCCCGGTGCCGTCGGACTTGACGCGCACCTTGACGTACGGGTCGATGACCCGTTTGACTGTCACTAGAACCTTCATGAATGCTCCGGAATGTGAAACAAGAAATTCAGTGCTGATTTGCCTGCTGGAAGAGCCCGGATTTTACCGCAACGCAGCACCCGGCGGAACCGCCGGCGCCCATAGTATGGGCGCATAAACTTCTCAGAATCCGTCGCGAAAACGGATCACCGCGTCCTCGATGCGCCGCACGGCAATGACTTTCAAACCTTCAATCGCCTGCCGCGGCTGGTTGGCATGCGGTATCAGCGCATGGGTGAAGCCGAGTTTCGCCGCCTCCTTAAGCCGTTCCTGACCGCGCTGCACCGGCCGCACCTCCCCGGCGAGCCCCACTTCGCCGAATACCACGAGTTTTTTCGGCAGCGGCTTGTTCTTCAGCGAACTCACCACCGCCATCAGCACGGCGAGGTCGGCCGCGGGCTCGCTGATGCGCACGCCGCCGACGGCATTGACGAACACGTCCTGGTCGAAGCAGGCGATGCCGGAATGGCGATGCAGCACCGCCAGCAGCAGCGCCAGCCGGTTCTGCTCGAGGCCGACCGAGAGCCGCCGCGGATTGGGTGCATGCGCCTCGTCGACCAGCGCCTGGATTTCCACCAGCAGCGGCCGCGTGCCCTCCTGCGTCACCAGCACGCAGGAACCGGCCACTTCGGTGTCGTGCTGCGACAGGAACAGCGCCGACGGATTCGACACGCCCTTAAGTCCCTTGTCGGTCATCGCGAACACGCCGAGCTCGTTGACCGCGCCGTAGCGGTTCTTGAAGGCGCGGATCAGGCGGAAGCTCGAATGCGTGTCACCCTCGAAATAGAGCACGGTGTCGACCATGTGTTCGAGCACGCGCGGCCCGGCCAGCGTGCCTTCCTTGGTGACATGGCCGACGAAAATGATGGTGGTGCCGCCGGCCTTGGCCAGCCTGGTGAGCTGCGCCGCGCATTCGCGCACCTGCGCCACCGAACCCGGCGCCGAAGTCAGCGCGTCCGAATACAGCGTCTGTATCGAGTCGATGACGGCGATCTCCGGCTTCTCCGACTGGATCACCGACTGGATCTTGCCGAGTGCGGTTTCCGGCAGCACCTGCACGTTGTCGGCATCGACATTGAGCCGCTTCGCGCGCAGCGCGATCTGCTGCGGCGATTCCTCGCCGCTGACATAGATCACCTTGCGCCCGGCACCTACCGTCGCAAGTGACTGCAGCAGCAGCGTCGACTTGCCGATGCCGGGATCGCCGCCGATCAGGATCACCGCTCCCGGCACCAGCCCGCCGCCGAGCACACGATCAAATTCGGCGATGCCGCTGGGCACCCGCGATTCCTCGCGCGCCTCTACTTCCGACAGTTTCTGCAGCTTGCCCGACTCGGCAATCAGCGAAAAACGGTTGGCCGACTGCGCCGCGGTTTCGGCGACGGATTCGACCAGCGTGTTCCACGCCTGGCAGTGCGGACACTGGCCCTGCCACTTCACCGACTGTCCGCCGCATTCAGTGCAGGCGTAAACGGTTTTGGCTTTGGCCATGATTACAGGACGCTCCGGCGGTGCATGTTGTGATACCCGGGGATTTTATATAACTATTTGATTATATTAATATTTTCAATAACCGGCACTCGCGGCGCCAGCGCGCACATCAATTCATAGCTGACCGTGCCTGCGCTCCGCGCCACATCGTCGATCGGATTGCCTGCGCCCCACAATACTACGGTGCTGCCGATGCCCGCATCTGGAATTGCCGTGAGGTCGGCGCACAACATGTCCATGGACACGCGTCCAACAGTGGCGGTGATCGTATCGTTGACGCGCAGCGGCGTGCCCGACGGCGCATGGCGCGGATAACCGTCGGCGTAACCGCAGGCCACCACGCCGATGCGCATGGGTTTTTCCGCGCGGTATGTGCCGCCGTAACCGACGGTGTCGCCGGGACGCAGATCGCGCACCGCGATGATCTGCGAGACCAGCGACATTGCCGGACGCAGGCCGAGTTCCGCCGCGGTGCGATCGGCAAACGGCGACGACCCGTAGAGCATGATGCCGGGCCGTATCCAGTCGTAATGGGTAGCCGGATAACGCAGCGTCGCCGCCGAATTGGCGAGGCAGCGCGGCGCGGCAATGCCCGCCGCGGCGCGTTCGAAGGTTGCCATCTGCCAGTCGACGCCGCGCTCGTCGTCGGCATCGGCGAAATGCGTCATCAGCGTGATCCTGCCGACGGCTGCGATGTCCTGCAGCCGCGCATACGCGGCGGCAACGGCATCCGGCGCAAAACCGAGGCGGTTCATGCCGCTGTTGATTTTGAGCAGCACGTCTAGCCGCGTGCCGGCCGGCAGTGCCTCCAGCAACGCGAACTGCTCCGCAGTATGGATGACGGTCGAGATGCGCTGCGCGGCGCCGGCAGCCGCCTCGCGGGCGTCGAAAAAACCCTCGAGCAGCAGGATCCGCTGTTTGAAACCGGCATCACGCAGCCGCATCGCGGCGTCGAACTCCAGCACCGCAAAACCATCAGCGCCCTGCATCGCCTGCGCGGCGCGCATCAGGCCGTGGCCGTAGGCGTTGGCTTTCACCACTGCGAACACTTTCGCATGCGGCGCACTGGCGCGCGCAACCTCCAGGTTGTGCGCCAGCGCACCGGCATCGATGGTCGCTTCAATCGGTCTGGGCATGACCGGCGCTTTCGCGGTAATGGCGTTCAAACACGACTTCCAGTTCCTCGATGACATCAGTCGCCGGCCGGCCCTGCAGCGCGTGCTGCGACATCAGCAGCGAAGTCGGCCCCATCAGCCTGCGCCGGTCGAGCATCGG
>JBMTEY010000052.1:0-15557 GCA_049433545.1 Burkholderiales bacterium
CGCGCTACAGCGAGGCGGCGATTTTCAACGGCGTGGTGTATCTCGCGGGCATGGTGCCGGAGTGCGAAGCAGCCGACATCCGCAGCCAGACCGCGGACGTGCTGGCGCAGGTCGACCAGCGGCTCACCGAAGCGGGCAGCAATAAATCACTGATGCTGCGCGCGCAGATTTACCTGGCGGACATCAAGGACATCGCGGCAATGAACGAAGTGTGGGATGCCTGGGTCGCGCCCGGCACCGCGCCGCCGCGCGCCACGGTGCAGGCGGCGTTGTCCGATCCCGGCTGGCGCATAGAGATCGTGGTGACCGCGGCGCAGGCCGCACTGGCGTAACGCGCGGCTGATCAGCCTTCGCGGATGCGCAGCTCGCTGTATTTCATGCCGTGCCACTGCGGCAGCGCGGCGAGGAAACCCTGGTGTGCTCCGGCGATCCAGAAGTACTGCTGATCCTGGTGAGCAGCGCGCAGGCGGTGGGCGGCGACGTGCAGCCGGTATGCCACGAACAGGTCGATCAGCCCGCCGAAAAACAGGACCGCGGCGACCATCGCGGATGCGGTGAAATAAACCGCCGTCGCCGCGATCAGGGCGGTCACGCCGAGCATGGCGACGAATTTGGGCAGGCGGTTGCGGATGGCGGTGCAGGTGTCGCACACCGGCGCCTTGACGGTTTCGCCGCCGGCAGCGGGTTTGCCGCCGTCATCGACTGGGGCGTTGCACCAGATGCAGTGCCGCGGGAAGCGGTAATTATGGCGTTCGACCACCACGTGTTTTTCGCTGCGATAGACGCCGGTGGTATCAGCCAAAGTGGTTCCTTGCGGTGGAGATGGCCGCCATTATTGCATCCTGCTGTTCAGTTGAACGCAGATAATCCCGTTTGTGCGCGCCCCAGCACCAGGGCGTGGATGTCGTGGGTGCCTTCCAGCGTGTTCACGGTTTCTAGGTTGAGCATGTGGCGGATCACCGGGAATTCGTCGGAAATGCCGTTGCCGCCGAGCATGTCGCGCGCGGTGCGCGCGATCTCCAGCGCCTTGCCGGTGGAGTTGCGCTTGAGCAGCGACACCATTTCCGGCGTCGCCAGCCCCTGCTCGCGCAGGCGGCTGACGTGCAGGCAGGCGAGCAGGCCCAGCGCGATTTCGGACTGCATGTCGGCGAGTTTTTTCTGGATCAGCTGGTTTGCGGCGAGGGGCCGGCCGAACTGTTTGCGGTCCAAGGTGTACTGGCGCGCGGTGTGCCAGCAGGCCTCGGCGGCGCCGAGCGCACCCCAGCAAATCACGAAACGCGCGTTGTTGAGGCAGCCGAAGGGACCCTTCAGCCCCGAAACATTCGGCAGCAGGTTTTCTTCCGGCACGAAAACGTTGTCCATGACGATTTCGCCGGTGGGTGAGGCGCGCACCGAGAACTTGCCTTCGATCTTGCGCGTGGCGAGGCCTTCCATGCCGCGCTCGAGGATGAAGCCGCGGATCACGCCGCCGTCATCCTTGGCCCACACCACCATGATGTCGGCGATCGGTGCGTGGGTGATCCATAGCTTGGTGCCGGAGAGCCGGTAGCCGCCGGGCGCGCTGCGGGCTCGGGTGAGCATGCTGCCGGGATCGGAGCCGTGATCGGGTTCGGTGAGGCCGAAACAGCCGAGCAGTTCGCCGGCGGCCATTTGCGGCAGAAACCTTTCCCTCTGTTCCTCGCTGCCGTAGGCGTAGATTGGCGTCATCGCAAGGCCGCCCTGTACGCCCACCGCGGAACGGAACGCGGTGTCTACGCGTTCGAGTTCGCGCATGATCAGGCCATAGGCGACGTAACCGATGCCGGCGCAGCCGTAACCTTCGAGCGGAGCGCCGAGAAAACCCAGCGCGCCCATCTCGCGCATGACGTCGCGATCGAAGGTTTCGCTGCGGTTCCAGTCGCGGATGCGCGGCGCCAGTTTTTCCTGCGCGTACTGGCGCGCGGTGTCGCGGATCATTTTTTCCTCGTCGGTCAGCTGCGCTTCGAGGAGCAGCGGATCATCCCACTGGAAATGGCCGCCGGTGAGGGTGACGGAGCTGCGGTCTGCGGACATTGCGACGTTCGGGAAAATTCAGCGCGTGGCGCGGTCGAGGAACAGCTTGACGCTGCGCAACAGGTCGACTTCCCTGCCGCGGAAAAAATGTTCCGCGCCGGCAACGCTGATCTGCGCCGAGCCGCGGATGGACTGGATGGCTGCGGCGCGTTTCGCGGCGGAGCCGAGCACCGCGGGCAGGTCTTTTTCGCCGTGGAGGTCGAGCACCGGTGCCTTGAAGGTTTCGGGCTTGGTGAATTCACCGGAAATGCCGACGGCGACGAAGGCGTCGATTGCCGGCCGGCCGGCGCCGTTGAGGAAAACGTTGGTCATGCGCGCCCCCAGGCTGTGCGCGACGATGGCGATTTTTTTGTGGCCCTTGCCGCGCAGGTATTGCACCGCCGCGGCGAGGCGTTCCGCGGCTTCCGGAAACAGCGGCGGGTAATCGCTGCCGCGCGCATCCGAAGCGAGCACCGGCATCTGCACCGAGAGCGTGGCATAACCCTGTTCGGAGAGCTGGCTGCGCAGCACGTTGATCAGCTCCCAGTCCGGATGCACGCCGAGGCCGTGCACCACGATGACACCGGCCCGCGCCTGGGCGTTGGGGGCGTAGAGGCCGAGAAATTTCCGGCCCGACGGCAGCGCCAGCTGGACCGGATCGCCGACCAGGATGGCGGGGGTGATTTCAGCGGCCCAGCGCTGTTCGCGCGCGTAATCGGCCTGGGCCAGGACGGCGGGGCCGGACAGTGCGAGCAGCAGCGCAACGAATACGCGCATCAGCGGCCCTTGAAGTCAGGCTTGGCTTTTTCGAGGAAGGCCTTGACGCCGGCGCGGTAGTCGTCGGTGTCGAAACAGGCGTAGCCAACGTCCCATTCCTCGGGCGGGATGTCGGCGCGCACGGTCAGGCGTTCGATGAACTGCTTGTGCCAGCGCGCGACCAGCGGCGCGCCGTCGGCGATGCGCTGTGCCAGCGCGTAGGCTTCAGTTTCGACCTGGTTGTCGGCGACCACGCGGTTGACCAGCCGCTTGCGATAGGCTTCTTCGGCGTCGAAGACGCGACCTTCGAGCAGGATTTCCAGCGTCACCGCGCGGCCGACCAGCGCCAGCAGCCCGGCGAGTTCGCCGTAGGCCATGGTCAGCCCCAGCTTGTTGATGGGCACGCCGAAGCGGCTGGAGCTGCCGCAGATGCGCATGTCGCACATCGCGGCGATTTCCAGGCCGCCGCCGATGCAGGCGCCTTCGATCAGCGCGACGGTGGGGTGGCGGCACTGCGCGACGGCCTTCATGGTGGCGTCGATCACTTCGCCGTACTGCCGGGCCTGGCGCGCATTGGCGCGCTCGGTGGCGAATTCGGCGATGTCGGCGCCCGCGGCGAAGGCCTTGCCGCCGGCGCCGCGCAGCACCACGCAGCGCAGCGCGTCGTTGGCGGAGAGCCGGCGCATGGTGGCGCCGAGCTCCTCCCACATCGCGCGGGTCAGCGCGTTGAGCCGGTCCGGACGGTTGAGGGTGACCGTGGCAATCGCGCCGTCACGACTGGTGACTATGGCGTCAGTCATGACGTGACGGCGCGCAATGGCATGGCACTTATTGCTGAGGGATCTTCGCTTCGCGGACGACTTTCGCCCACTTGTCGGTTTCCGAGCGCAGCAGCTTGACGAACTCGGCCGAGGTGCTCGGAATCGCTTCCATGCCCTGGCGCGCGTAACGCTGTTTCATGTCGGGCGTGCTCATCACGGCGACGATGGTCTTGTTCAGCTTCTCGACGATCGGTTTCGGCACGGCGGACTGGGTCAGTATTCCGTACCAGGTGGCGTATTCGAAGCCGGGCACTCCGGACTGCTCGACCGTGGGCACGTCCGGCAGGACTGGCGAGCGGTTTTTGGTCGTCACCGCGATGCCGCGCAGGCGGCCGCTCTTGACGTGCGGCAATGCCGAAGCGAAGGTCGACATGAACGCGCTGGTTTCGTTGCCGAGCAGCGCGGTGACCGCGGGGCCGGTGCCCTTGTACGGCACGTGCACCAGCTTGATCTTCTGCGACATCATCAGCATTTCCATCGCCAGGTGCGTGCCCGAACCGAGGCCTGCGGAGGCGTAGGTCAGCTTGCCCGGCTGCGACTTTGCGAGCGCGATGAATTCCTTGAAATTTTTTGCCGGCAGCGAGGAATGGGTGACGATGATGTTGGGCTGCTCAGTGGCCAGCGAGATCGGCGCGAAATCGCGGATCGCGTTGAACGGCAGTTTTTTGTAAAGCGCGGCGTTGAAGGCCATGCTGATGTTGCCGAGGAACAGCGTGTAGCCGTCGGGGACCGCCTTGCTGGCGATGTCCGCGCCCAGCACGCTGCCGGCGCCGGGACGGTTGTCGACCACTATGGTGGTGCCCAGGGCCTGGCCGAAGGCGTCGGTCATGGTGCGCGCGCTGATGTCGCTGCCGCCGCCGGGGGCGAAGGGCACGATCATGCGTATGGGTTTGGTCGGGTAATCCTGCGCCTGGACTTGCGGCGCAATCGCGAACATGCCGGCAGCGGCCAGCGTGGCGACGGTCTTGAGCATCGTAACCTCCTCGTTTATTTATGTATGGAACCCGCAGCGGCACCAGCCGTGCATACGCGGGAGCCGCTGTTTGATCGCGGCGAGGGGCAAGCATATCACTGCCCCGGGCGGAGTTCATGTCCCGCGCCGGGGGCGCGGCAGGAGATGCCGGGCTAGGCGGCGCGGGCGGCCTGCAATTTGCCCTGCCCGCTGCCCGTCAGGTATTCCATCGCGGCGGCGACGCCGCCCTTCTTGTGAGGCACGTTCGCGAGTTCGAGGCCCATCTCCACGCCGGCCAGCGTGCCCAGCAGCGTCAGGTCGTTGAAGTCGCCGAGATGGCCGATGCGGAACACCTTGTCGGCGATTTTGCCCAGGCCGCTGCCCAGTGACATGTTGAAGCGTTCGAGTACGACTTTGCGGAACGCAACTTCGCTGTGACCGGCGGGCATCAGCACCGCGGTCAGTACGCCCGAGTATTCGGCCGGGTTCTGGCAGAGGATTTCCAGGCCCCAGGCCTTGACCGCGCGGCGCGTGGCTTCGGCGTGGCGCTGGTGGCGCGCAAACACGTGGTCGAGGCCCTCCTCGTCGAGCAGCATTTTCAGCGCCTCGCGCAGGCCGTAGAGCAGGTTGGTCGCCGGGGTGTACGGGAAAAAACCGTTTTTGTTGGACGCAAGCATTTCGTCCCACGACCAGTAGGAGCGGGGCAGCTTCGCGGTTTTGCTCGCGTCCAGTGCTTTCGCCGAAATGGCGTTGAACGACAGGCCCGGCGGCAGCATCAGGCCTTTTTGCGAGCCGCCGACGGTGACATCGACACCCCATTCGTCATGGCGGTAATCGATGGAGCCCAGCCCCGAGATGGTGTCGACCAGGAACAGCGCCGGGTGTTTGGCGCGGTCGATGGCCTTGCGCACTTCGCCGATGCGCGAGGTCGCGCCGGTGGAGGTTTCGTTGTGGACCACGCATACCGCCTTGATGGCATGTGCTTTGTCTTCCAGCAGGCGTGCTTCGATCGCCGCGGGATCGGCGCCGTGGCGCCAGTCTCCGGTAATGAATTCCGGTTTCAGGCCGAGGCGCAGCGCGAGGTTTTTCCACAGCGTCGCGAACTGGCCGCTTTCGTACATCAGCACGCTGTCGCCGGGCGACAGCGTGTTGGCGAGCGCGGCTTCCCAGGCGCCGGTGCCGGAAGCCGGATAAATGACGACGTCACCCGCGGTCTTGAATACGCGTTTCATGCCGGCGAGCACGTCCTTGCCGAGTTGCGCGAATTCGGGGCCGCGATGATCGATCACCGGCATGTCGATGGCGCGCATCACGCGCTCGGGCACGGTGCTCGGACCGGGAATCTGCAGGAAATGGCGACCGGCGGCGTAGGTCATGGCGGGGCTCCAGCGGGAGTGATGAGCAGGCATGGTAACTCCGCCATTGCTATAGGGCAAACCATATTTTGTATGCAAAATTGGCAGAATGGAGGGATTGGCCCGAGATAAAATTATAACTTATTGTATTAATTAATAATTATAAATTGATTCGAGGTGCGGCCGCCGGTATTATGCATACAAACGGAGAAACGCCATGGATGTCGCTGTTGTACCCCCGACCAATGTCACCTCGCTGGCCGACCGCCGGCTGCTGCATGTAACAGTGATCGACCAGCTGCGCGACCTGATCGTGCAGGGTGATCTGGGGCCAGAATCGAAGCTGAACGAGCGCGTGCTGGCGGAAAAACTCGGCACCTCGCGCACGCCCCTGCGCGAGGCCATCAAATTCCTCGCTTCCGAAGGCCTCGTCGAACTGCTGCCGCATCGCGGCGCCGTGGTGGCGCCGCTGAAGCCGGAAAAAATGAAGGAAGTGTTTGTGGTACTCGGGGCGCTGGAGGCGCTGGCCGGCGAACTGGCCTGCCGCAATGCCACCGCCGCCGACATCGCAGAGATCCGCGCGCTGCACTATCACATGCTGGCGCACCATGCCCGCGGCGAACTCGCGCAGTATTTCCATTACAACCAGCAGATCCATCTCCGTTTCATGGAATGCGCCGGCAATGCGACGCTGGCGCAGGCCTGGCGCGGCCTCAATGCCCATGTCAAACGCGCACGTTACATGGCCAATCTGTCGCGCGAGCGCTGGGACAAGGCGGTCAAGGAGCACGAAGAAATGCTTGATGCGCTGGTACGGCGCGACGGTGCGCGGCTGCAGACCCTGCTGCAGGACCACCTGGCGAACAAGCTGGCGATGGTCATGGAAACCCTCGCGGCGCGGCCCGCGGATGCGCCGCGATGAACACGCCCGAATCTATCGCCAGGACGGCCCCTGACCACAGCGCGTTCGCGCGCAAGCTGCGCCGCGAAGTGCGCGGTGAAGTGCTGTTCGATGCGGCTACTCGCGGCCGTTATTCGACCGATGCATCGATTTACCAGATCGAACCGGTGGGCGTGGTGGTGCCTCACGACGAGGACGATGCGCTGACTGCGCTGCAGATCGCGGTCGAGCAAGGCGTGCCGGTGCTGCCGCGCGGCGGCGGCACCTCGCAGTGCGGACAGACCGTTGGCGCTGCGCTGGTGCTCGACGTGTCGAAGCACCTGAACCAGATCATCGCCTTCGACAAGGATGCGCGCACGGTGACCGTGCAGCCGGGCATGGTGCTTGATCACCTGAATACCTGGCTGAAACCCTATGGCCTGTGGTTTCCGGTGGACGTGTCGACCAGCGCGCAGGCGACGCTTGGAGGCATGGCCGGCAACAATTCCTGCGGTTCGCGCTCCATCGAGTACGGCAACATGGTGCACAACGTGCTGGGCATCGACGCCTGGCTGGCGGACGGCGCCGCCTATCGTTTCGGCGTGCTGCCGGGCGACCTGGCGGAACTCGACGCACCGCGCGGTTATCGCGAACTGGTCGGACGCATCGCCGCCATCGCGCGGCGCGAGGCCGAGGAAATCGAACACCGTTATCCGAAACTGCTGCGCCGCGTCGGCGGCTACAACCTCGACATGATGCTGCCGCAGGGCGCGAACATGGCGCACCTGCTGGTGGGCTCGGAGGGCACGCTGGCGTTTTCGCGGCGGCTGGAACTCAAGCTGTCGCCGCTGCCGCGACACAAGACGCTGGGCGTGTGCCACTTCCCGACCTTCTACCAGTCGATGGAGGCGCCGCAGCACATCGTCAAGCTGAAACCCGCGGCGGTGGAGCTGGTCGACCGCACGATGATCGACCTCGCGCGCGCCAATCCGGCGTTCCGTCCCATCGTCGACCAGTGCGTCAAGGGCGAACCCGAGGCGATCCTGCTGGTGGAGTTTGCCGGCGAGGATCGCGACGAGCAGGTGCGCAGGCTGAAGCAGCTGGTCGAACTGATGGGCGAACACGGCCTGCCCGGAAGCGTGGTTGAAGTCATTGATCCGGCGCTGCAGCGTGAATTCTGGGAAGTGCGCAAGGCGGGACTGAACATAATGATGTCGATGAAGGGCGACGGCAAACCGGTGTCGTTCATCGAGGATTGCGCGGTTCCGCTGGAACACCTGGCCGAATACACCGACCGCCTGACCCAGGTGTTCCACAAACACGGAACGAGGGGCACCTGGTATGCCCACGCCTCGGTGGGCTGCCTGCACGTACGGCCCATCCTCGACATGCGCCGCGACGGTGCGCAGAAAATGCGCGCCATCGCCGAGGAGGCCGCGGCGATGGTGAAGCAGTACAAGGGTTCGTATTCCGGCGAACACGGCGACGGGCTAGTGCGTTCGGAATGGATAGCGCCGTTTTTCGGGCCGAAGATCACCGCCGCGTTCGGGGAAATCAAGGATGCCTTCGATCCGCAGGGCCTGATGAATCCCGGCAAGATCGTGCGCCCGTCGAAGCAGGACGACCGCACGCTGTTCCGCTTCAAACCCGGTTACGCCGCGCAGCCGCCGGCCGCGGCACTTGACTGGAGTGAGTGGGGCGGCTTCGACAAGGCCGTTGAGATGTGCAACAACAACGGCCATTGCCGCAAGTTCGACGCCGGCACCATGTGCCCGTCGTACCGCGTCACCCGCGACGAGCAGCATCTCACGCGTGGCCGCGCCAACACGCTGCGGCTGGCGCTGTCCGGCCAGCTCGGCGCGCACGGACTGACCTCCGCCGCGGTGCGCGAGGCGATGGATCTGTGCGTGTCATGCAAGGGCTGCAAACGCGAGTGCCCGACCGGCGTCGACATGGCGAAAATGAAAATCGAGTTCCTGCACCACTGGCGGCGCCACCACGGCCTGTCGCTGAGGGACCGGCTGATCGCCTACCTGCCGCGTTACGCGCCGTGGGCGGCGCGTTTTGCGCCGACGGTGAACCTGCTGCAGAACAGTTTCAAGACCCTGCTCGGTTTTGCCGCGCAGCGTTCGCTGCCGGCCTGGCGCAGCGATGTATTTGCCGCGCCCGCTGAGGCAACCGGCGGCGGTCGCGAAGTCGTATTGCTGGTGGACACCTTCAACCGTTATTTCGAACCGGAAAACGCCGCCGCCGCCGTTGCCGTACTTAAAGCGGCCGGGTACACGGTGCATGTGCCGGGCGCCGCCGCCGGCAGCCGTCCGCTGTGCTGCGGGCGCACTTTTCTGGCGCAGGGCCTGGTCGAAGAGGCGCGCGCCGAGGCGCGGCGCATGATCGAGGCGCTGAAACCTTACGTCGGGCGCGGCGTTCCGGTGATCGGGCTCGAGCCATCATGCCTGTATTCGCTGCGCGATGAATTCCTGTCGATGTTGCCGGGCGCCGATGCGACCGGGCTTGCCGGCGGTGCGTTGCTGTTCGAGGAATTCATCGTTCGCGAACACGACGCGGGGCGTCTGCAGCTGAATCTGAAGTCACTGCCGCAGTCGAAAGCGCTGCTGCACGGCCACTGCCACCAGAAGGCGTTCGCGGCGATGCCGGCGGTGCGCAAGGCGCTGGCGCTGGTGCCGGGACTGAATGTCGAACTGATCGAATCCAGCTGCTGCGGCATGGCCGGCAGCTTCGGCTATGAGGCGAAACATTACGACGTATCGTTGCGCATGGCGGAAACGGCGCTGCTGCCGAAAGTGCGCGAGGCCGATACCAACACGCTGATCGTCGCTGACGGCACCAGTTGCCGGCACCAGATTCACGACGGCGCTGCGCGCGAGGCTGTGCATGTCGCGCGGGTGCTGGCTGCCGCGCTGGCTTGAATACGGCAGGTTGATCGCCATGGAAATCCGGCATGGATTGTGTCTTGACAATCCAGCCGTACGCCAATAGCCTGAGTCCAACATATAATTAATTCGGCAGCATTGGAGGAAGATGGACCAGCCCGTCGCCGCGGCATCCGTGGCGCGCAGCAGTGCGCACCCGTGGTTGCTTGAAATCGAAGATCTGCACGTGCACTTCGTCACGTCGCGCGGCGTCGTGCGCGCGGTCGAGGGCGTATCGTGGAAGGTAAAGCCCGGCGAAATCGTGGCGCTGGTCGGCGAGTCCGGTTGCGGCAAATCCGTTTCGTCTCTGGCAGTGATGCGGTTGCTGGCAAAACCGGCGGGCCGTGTCGTCCACGGCCGCATTCTGTTCGAAGGCCGCGACCTCCTGAAACTCTCCGAAGACGAGATGCGCGAAATCCGCGGCCGCGACATCGCGATGATTTTCCAGGAGCCGATGACTTCGCTCAACCCGGTGCTCAACATCGGCTTTCAGATCATGGAGCCGCTGCTGATCCACATGGGTATGGACATGGCGGCGGCGCGCAAGCGCGCGATCGAACTGCTGCAGATGGTCGGCATCCCGGACCCCGAGCGCCGCCTCGACCAGTTTCCGCACCAGTTCTCAGGCGGAATGCGCCAGCGGGTGATGATCGCGATCGGACTTGCCTGCAACCCGAAGCTGATTATCGCCGACGAGCCGACCACCGCACTCGATGTCACCATCCAGGCGCAGATCCTGACGCTGATGCGCGACCTGTCGCGCGACCTCGGAATCGCACTGGTAGTGATCACCCACAACCTCGGTGTGGTTGCGCGTTACGCGGACCGCGTCAACGTGATGTACGCTGCGCGCATGGCCGAGCAGGGCCGTGCTGCGGACGTGTTCCGCCAGCCGCTGCATCCGTACACCGCGGGGCTGCTGCGTTCGGTGCCGCGTCTCGATCAGCCGCGCGGCGCGCGGCTGGAAACGATCGAGGGCTCGCCGCCGAATCTGCTCGATCCGCCGCCAGGTTGTCGTTTCGCGCCGCGCTGCGCAGCGAGTCAGGATGCCTGTGTGCAAAGTCTGCCGGAACTGGTAAATGTCTCCGAGCACCGCTATTCGGCCTGCATGCGTGCAACGGAAATGCTGAACAAGGGTGCCACCGGTCTCGGTCTGCAGGAAGCTGCGACCGCTTCCAGCATCGTCAAGGAAGTGAATCGCGACTCGCCTCTGGTGCAGGTCAGCGGACTGAAGACCTATTTCGACGTCAGCACCGGGTTCAAGGCGATGCGCAAGAAACAGGCGGTGGTGCGCGCAGTCGACGACCTGTCGCTGGAGATTTTCCGCGGCGAAACCGTGGGCCTGGTCGGCGAATCCGGCTGCGGCAAGACCACGGTGGGGCGCACCCTGCTCCGATTGGAGGAGGCCACTGCAGGCACGATGATGTTCGAGGGTGTGGACGTCACCCGCGCCGGCGGCGAACAACTGCAGCGCTACCGCCGCAAGATCCAGGTCATATTCCAGGACCCGTACAGTTCGCTCAATCCGCGCATGACCATAGGCCAGATCATCGCCGAGCCGATGCTGGTCTACAAACTGCAGCCGGACCGCAAGGCGGCCGATGCGAGAGTGCGCGAACTGCTGAAACAGGTCGGCCTGTTCGACTACATGGCGGAGCGTTACCCGCACGAATTGTCCGGCGGGCAGCGCCAGCGCGTGGGCATCGCGCGCGCCCTGGCGATGGAGCCGTCGTTTATCGTCTGCGACGAACCGGTGTCGGCGCTGGACGTGTCGATACAGGCGCAGATCATCAACCTGCTCGAAGACCTGCAGAAGCAGTTCGGGCTGACCTACCTGTTCATCGCCCATGACTTGGCGGTGGTGCGGCACATTTCCGACCGCGTTATCGTGATGTACCTGGGCCGGGTGATGGAAATCGCCGACCGTGACACGCTGTATGCGGATCCGCTGCATCCGTACACGCAGGCGCTGCTCGATGCAGTGCCGATCCCTGACCCGGTGCTGGAAGCGAGCCGCGCCTACAAGGTACTGGGTGGCGAAGTGCCCAGCCCGCTGGCGCCGCCTTCCGGATGCGTGTTCCATACTCGCTGCCCGCGGGCGACCGCGGAATGCAGTCAGTCGGTGCCGCCGCTGCGGGAGGTAAAACCCCGCCAGTACGCGGCGTGTATCCACCTATAACAAGCTGCATTTGTCGTAATCGTACTAACTTGAGGAGGTTGTGATGAAAACAGGAATCTGGATTGCACTGTGTGCCGCTGCGGCGGTTGCCGTGGCGCCGGCCCATGCGCAGACGCCGAAACGCGGCGGCGAGCTGAAGTTTGCCGTGAGCGCCGAACCCCCGAATTACGATTGCCATGCCAATTCGTCGTTCGCGTTCATACATCCGGTAAGACCGCACTACAACACGCTGCTCAAGTTCGACCCGGAAAAATATCCGGCGGTGAAAGGCGATCTCGCCGAATCGTGGACGGTGTCCAAGGACGGCCTGACCTATACCTTCAAGCTGCGCAAGGGCGTCAAATTCCATGATGGCTCCAGCTTCGGGTCTGAAGACGTGAAAGCGTCCTATGACCGCATCCGCAATCCGCCGAAGGGCGTGGTTTCGGTTCGCGGCAGCGCCTATTCCGACATCGGTTCGATCGATACGCCCGACGCAAACACGGTGGTATTCAAACTGAAGGCGCCGAATGCCGCAATGCTGTCGCTGCTGGCTTCGCCCTGGGACTGCATTTACAGCTCGGAGAAGCTCAAGGCGGATCCGACCTGGCCCCAGAAAAACGTCATGGGTACGGGGCCGTTCACCTTTGTCGAGCATGCAGCCGGTTCGCACTGGGTCGGCAAGCGCTTTGACGACTATTTCGAGAAGGGCAAGCCCTACCTCGATGGTTTCCGCGCCATTTTCATCCGCAACACCGCGGCGCGGGTGAACGCGTTGCAGGCGGGCGAGGTGCTGGCCGAGTTCCGCGGCCATTCGCCGGCCGACCGCGACAAGCTGGTGAAGGCCGTGGGGGACAAGATCAATGTTTACGAGAGCCCCTGGATCTGCGCGCTGGTCGTCACCCACAACACCACGAAGAAGCCGTTCGACGATCCCCGGGTGCGGCGCGCGCTGTCGCTGGCCGTTGACCGCTGGGGCGGTGCCGCAGCACTGTCCAAGATCGCGCTGGTGCGCCATGTCGGCGGTCTCCTGCGGCCGGGCTCCGAGTACGGCGCGACCGAGCAGGAACTGGCGGCGTTGCCGGGCTTCTCGAAGGACATCAACAAGTCGCGCGAGGAAGCCAAGCGCCTGCTGAAGGAAGCCGGCGTGCCCAACCTCAAGTTCAAGTTCACCAACCGCAATGTACCGATGCCGTACACCCCGGTGGGGGTGTTCCTGATCGACCAGTGGCGGCAGATCGGCGTCACTGCCGAGCACGAGCAGCTGGAAACCAAGCTCTACCAGGCTGCGATGCGGGGCGGGAACTACGAAGTGGGTCTCGACTTCAACTGCGATTTCATGGATGAACCGAATCTGCAGCTGCAGAAGTATATTTCCGCCGACAAGTCGACGATCAACTTCGCGCGTTACCAGGACCGTACGCTCGACGGTTTGTTCGAGAAGCAGGTGCGCGCGACCAGCAAGGCCGAGCGCAGCAAGCTGCTGCGCGAATTCGAGAAGCGGGCGATCACTGAAGCGTATACCGTGCCTACGATCTGGTGGCATCGCGTCATCGTCACCTGGAAGCAGATGAAGGGCTGGCACATGTCGCCCAGCCACTATCTCAACCAGGATCTGTCGACGGTCTGGCTCGACCAGTAATCCGCGCAGGCTGAAGAACGGCCCGATCCCCCGGTGCAACCGGGGGATCGGGGTCTGGCGCACGGGTGACCTGAAGCGCCACTGTTGCAACGGAAACGGAATTCATGCTGCGCTACATTATCAACCGGCTGCTGCTGATGATCCCCACGCTGCTGGGGGTTGCGATACTCGTGTTTCTGATGCTGCGGATGATGCCCGGTGACATCGTCGAGCTGAAGCTGCTGGCCGAAGGCGGTTCGGTGTCGCCGGAAACGCTGGCGCTGGAGCGCGCGCGACTGGGACTCGACAAGTCGATGTGGCTGCAGTTCATCGACTGGATGACCGGACTGTTCACGCTGGACTTCGGTATTTCGATGTGGACCGGGCGTCCGGTGTTCGACGAAATCAATGCACGGATAGGTCTGTCGATGCAGGTCGCGTTGATGGCGACCGTGCTGGCGACGTTCATTGCAATCCCGCTGGGCACGATCTCGGCGATTTACAAGGACACCTGGATCGATCACGTGATCCGTGTGTTTGCGATCGCCGGGCTTGCGGTGCCGTCGTTCTGGCTGGGCATGATCATCATCCTGTCGCTTCTGCTGACCTTCAACTGGATACCGCCGCTGACTTACGTGCCGATCTACGAGGATCCGCTGGGCAATCTGTCGCAGTTGATCTGGCCGGCGCTGGCGGTGGGCTACCGCTACTCCGCGGTGGCGACGCGGATGACGCGGTCGACTATCCTGGAAGTGCTGCAGGAGGATTACATCCGCACCGCGAGGGCCAAGGGCGTGTTCGAGCGGCTGGTGGTGGCGCGGCATGCCATGCGCAACGCTATGCTGCCGGTGATCACGGTGATCGGGCTGGAGTTCGCGTTCCTGATCGGCGGGCTGGTGGTCACCGAGCAGGTGTTCAACCTGAACGGTCTGGGCAAGCTGTTCGTTGAAACAGTGACGCGCGGCGATTTCACCATGGTGCAGGCGCTGGTGATGCTGATCGCGGGCCTGTTCATCGTGATCAATTTCGTGGTCGACCTGCTGTATGCCGCGTTCGACCCGCGCGTGAGGTATCGCTGACATGGCCGGAATCCAGGCAGCGAAAATCGATTACAAGGTGCCGGTTCGCCGGCATCCGGTGCTGCAGTTCATCGTCCAGCAGCCGCTGGGCGCGGCGGGACTGGTGATCATCTTCATCATGTTCATCGCCAGCGTTTTTGCGAAACAGGTGGCGCCCTACGACCCGGTGGTGATCGACTTTGAGGCGATGCTGGCGCCGCCGTCGTGGCAGCACTGGATGGGCACCGACGCCTTCGGCCGCGACGTGTTCTCGCGCATCATCTACGGCGCGCGCACGGCGCTGGTTGTCGGCTTTCTGTCGTCGCTGGTCGGTTCGACGCTGGGCGCGATCATCGGTGTGGTGTCGGCCTACTTCGGCGGCCGCATCGATACCGTCATCCAGCGCATCATGGACGTGCTGCTGTCGTTCCCGATCATCGTGCTGGCGCTGGCGGTGGTTGCCGTGCTCGGCAAGTTCATCGTCGGCGGCGTCGATATCAACCTGGTGGTGGCGATCGCGATACCAATGGTGCCCAAGGTCGCGCGCGTAGTGCGTTCGTCGGCGCTGGCGATCCGGGAAATGCCCTACATCGACGCCGCGCGGACGGCAGGGTATTCACATACCCGCATCGTGTTCCGGCATTTCGTGCCCAACGTGGTGGCGCCGTTCCTGATCATGTTTACCGCTTTCATTGCCCAGGCCATCCTGCTTGAGGCCTCGCTGTCGTTCCTGGGGCTGGGGGTCACCGAGCCGACCGCGGCGTGGGGCCTGATGCTGTCGGGTTCGTCGGCGGAGTTCTACCGCGAAGCGCCGTGGATGATCATCTTCCCGGGGCTCGCGATCAGCCTCGCGGTTTTCGCCTTCAACCTGTTCGGCGACTCGCTGCGCGACTGGCTAGATCCGAAGATTAAGCTGTAGCGCCGGATACCCTAGGTGATTTCCCGCGCGTAACGGCGGATTTTCGCCTCGTCCACCGTGATGCCCAGGCCGGGGC
>JBMTEY010000053.1:0-15193 GCA_049433545.1 Burkholderiales bacterium
ACGTCGGAGTGGCCTACGATGTACTTGGTCGCGGCGTGGATGGAGACATCGACGCCGCGCTCGAAGGAACGGAAGAAATACGGCGTGCCCCAGGTGGTGTCCGCCAGCACCGGGATGCCCCTGGCATGAGCCGCCGCGGCGATCGCCGGGATGTCCTGCATTTCGAAGGTCAGCGAGCCCGGCGCTTCGCAGAACACCGCCCGGGTGTTGTTGCGGATGAGTTTCGCGATGCCGCCGCCGATCAGCGGATCATAATATTCTGTTTCGACACCCATTTTGCGCAGCTGCTTTTCGCAGAAGATGCGCGTCGGCGCATAGGTGCTGTCGGTCATCAGCAGGTGGTCGCCGCTTTTGACGAAAGCGCACAGCGCAGCGGTGATCGCGGCAAGTCCGGACGGCACCGCGACGGCCAGGTGGCCGCCTTCCATTTTCGCGATTGCTTCCTCGAAGGCAAACGTGGTCGGCGTGCCGTGGATGCCGTAGCGCATGCTCTTGAAATCGTCGGGATCGCGGGTCTCGTAGGTTTCGAGGTCGGGAAACACCACGGTCGACGTGCGGTAGACCGGCGTGTTGACGGTGCCGTGGGTCTGCGCGGGATTGCGGCCGACGTGGGTCAGCAGGGTGTCTTTTTTCATCAGCTTTTTACGATATGGACTGCGCTCGGGGCATTGTGCGTGCGCATGCATGAGGGCGCAACATGATGAGAAGGAAACGGAATGCGTTTTTCCGTGGATTTTGCGTTATCCTAACCGCTATTCCAACCGAGGAGCGAGCGCGCTGCGGCGTTGTCCAGCATGCGGCGCACGGGAATATCATGGACCAACATCACATGTTTGAAGTGGGCGGTGCGCATGTCGGCCGCCTGGAAGACCTGAGGCTGATCAAGGGCGAGGGTTGTTACTCTGCGGACTGGAGCCTGCCCAACCAGGCGCATGCCGCATTCCTGCGCGCCGACCGCGCCCACGCAAAAATCGTTTCCGTCAACACCGATGCCGCGCGCAAGGCCAAGGGCGTGCTCGGGGTCTACACTGGCGAGGATGCGGTCAAGGCCGGCTACGTCAAGCCGCTGAGTTTTCTGACCTTTGCCGGCAAGGACGGCAAGAAGGCCGTCATTCCCGAGCGCCCGGTGCTGGCGCACGGCAAGGTGCGCTTCGTCGGCGACCTGGTGGCGATGGTGGTCGCCGAGACCGCGCTGCAGGCGCAGGATGCCGCCGAGCTGATCGAGGTCGAATACGAAGACCTGCCGGTGACCGTGGACCCGCGGGCCACGCTGGAAGCCGGTGCGCCGCAACTGCACGACAACGTGCCGGGCAACCTCTGTTTCGAACAGGAGGCCGGCGATGCCGCCGCGGTCGAGGCCGCGTTCAAGAAGGCGGCGCATGTCACCAAACTCAAGCTCGACTGCACCCGCGTGGTGCCCAACCCGATGGAGCCGCGCGCCTGCCTGATCGCCTTTGATGCGGGGTCCGGCGTCTACACGGTGCACGTCCCGGTGCAGGGCATCAACATGATGCGCATGCAGCTCGCGGCCTACACCGGCCTGCCCGACGACAAGCTGAACATCAAGGCGCGCGACGTCGGCGGCGGCTTCGGCCAGCGCAGCATCGCCTATCCCGAATACGTGGCGGCGATGATCGCGGCGAAAGCGCTCAACCGCCCGGTGAAATGGGTGTCGACGCGCAGCGAGTCCTTCATGTCGGATTCGCACGGCCGCGCCAACTACATCAGCGCCGAACTCGCGCTCGACAAGGACGGCACCTTCCTCGGCATGAAGCTAGACTGGATCGCCGACCTCGGCGCCTACCTGCATCCCGCCGGACCGGTGAGCCCGATGCGCAATCCCGTGACCTGTCTCAACGGTGTCTACAAGACCCAGGCGCTTTACGGACGCTGGCGCGTGGCGCTGACCAACACCTCGCCGGTGTCGGCCTACCGCGGCGCGGCTCGTCCCGAGATCGCCTACACCATCGAACGCCTGGTCGACGAAGCGGCGGCGCAGATGAAGATCGACCCGGCGGAAATCCGCCGCCGCAATTTCATCCCGCCCGAGGCATTCCCGTACAAGACCCCGACCGGTTCGGTCTACGACATCGCGGATTTCCCGGCAGTGCTCGACAAGGCGATGAAAATGGCCGACATCGCGGGCTTCGCCAAGCGCCGCGCTGCCAGCGAGAAGGCCGGCAAGCTGCGCGGCCTCGGATTTTCGACGGTGATCGAGAACTCCGGCGCCGGCATGTTCCCCAAGGACGAAGTGCTGCTCGAAGTCGGCAGCGACGGCGGCATCACCGCGTTTTCGATCTCGCACTCGCAGGGCCAGGGCCATGAAACCACTTTCGCGCAGATCATTGGCGACGCGCTGGGCATCGCCACCGAACGCGTCAAGCTGCGCCAGGGCATCGGCGAAAAAGGCCTGATCGGCAACCACACCGGCGGCTCGCGCACCATCGTCGGCGCCGGCACGGTGTGCCACATCGCGGCGAAGAAGCTGATCGAGGTAGCGACGCCGATGGCCGCCGAGATGCTCGGCGTCGAACCCTCGCAGGTGGCCTACGCCAAGGGCGAATTCCAGTCGAAGGAATCGACGAAGAAAGTCACGCTCGGCGACATCGCGGCGAAGAAACCGCTTTCCGCCACCGGCGAGGGCAAGTTCGGCTCGACCTTCCCCAACGGCTGCCATGTCGCCGAATTGGAAATCGATCCGCAAACCGGGGTTACCGAGGTGGTGTCCTACGTCACCGTCGATGACTGCGGCACGGTGATCAACCACACCATCGTCGAAGGCCAGATGCACGGCGCGGTGGCGCAGGGCTGGGGCCAGATCTTCGGCGAGAACGTGGTCTACGACCCGGACACCGGCCAGCTGATGACCGGCAGCTTCATGGACTACGCGATGCCCAAGGCCGGCTGGATCCGCGATATGAAGATCTACGACCACGCCACCTTCGGCACCATCAGCCCGTTGGGCGTGAAGGGCATGGGCGAGTCGGGTTGCACGGCCTCGCTGGCTGCGCTCACCAATGCGGTGATGAACGCGCTGCGGCCGCTGGGCGTGCCGCCGCTCGACATGCCGCTGACCGCGCACAAGCTGTGGCAGGCCATCACTTCTGCCAGGAAGGGAAACTGAAATCATGTACGCATTCCAGTACCGCAAGGCCAAGTCGCTGAAGGAAGCGGGCGAACTGCTGGCCAAGGATGAAGATGCCAAGCCGCTGTCCGGCGGCATGACGCTGATCCCGACGCTGAAGGCGCGCCTGGCGCAGCCGACGCAACTGATCGACATCGCCGGGCTCGCCGAGCTCGCCGGCATCGACAACAAGGGCGGCGTGCTCACCATCGGCGCGGCGACGCGCCACCAGCAGGTCGCCAGCTCGAAGGTGGTGAAGGACGCGATTCCGGCGCTGGCTGCGCTCGCCTCCGGCATCGCCGATCCGCAGGTGCGCAACCGCGGCACCATCGGCGGTTCCGTCGCCAACAACGATCCGGCGGCGGATTACCCGTCGGCGGTGCTGGCGCTGAACGCGAAGGTCATCACCAACAAGCGCGAAATCGCCGCCGACGATTTCTTCCAGGGCATGTTCACCACCGCGCTGGAAGCGGGCGAGCTGATCGTGAAGATCGCCTTTCCGCTGCCGAAGAAGGCGGCCTATGCCAAGTTTCCGCACCCGGCTTCGGGCTACGCCATGGCCGGCGTGTTCATCGCCGACACCGGCTCCGGCGTGCGCGTCGCGGTGACCGGCGCCGGCGCCTCCGGCGTGTTTCGCTGGAAAGAGGCCGAGCAGGCGCTGGCCAAGGGCATCAGCGCGGCGGCGATCGACAAGCTGACGCTGTCCGCCGACGACATCAACGAAGACATGCACGGCACGCGCGAATACCGCGCACAGCTGGTCAAGGTCATGGCGGGCCGCGCGGCCGCGGCCATTGCCGGCAAATAACGGGGACGCACTGACATGGCAAAAGTAACGATGACCGTGAACGGCAAGCAGTGCAGCGGTGAAGCCGAGGACCGCACGCTGCTCGCCAACTTCATCCGCGATGAACTGAAACTCACCGGCACCCACGTCGGCTGCGACACCAGCCAGTGCGGCGCCTGCACCGTGCACGTCGACGGCCGCGCGGTGAAATCCTGCACGATGCTCGCGGTGCAGGCCGAAGGCTGCAAGATCACCACCATCGAGGGCATGGCGAAGAACGGCAAGCTGCACCCGGTGCAGCAGGCCTTCACCGAATGCCACGCGCTGCAATGCGGCTTCTGCACCCCGGGTATGATCATGGCGGTGTCGGCGCTGCTGAAGGACAACCCGCATCCCACCGACGATGAAATCATCCACGGCCTCGAGGGCAACCTGTGCCGCTGCACCGGGTACCTCAACATCGTGAAAGCGGTGAAGCAGGCCGCCGGCGGCAAAGCGGGCCACTAGATCCCAATCCCCGGGCGGGGTTCAGCCGGGCCCCGCCTCCGCGGTATCCTTGCCTGCAAGGAGAACCGCATCATGGCAACACCATCCACACCATCCGCAGCCGGCCCGCTCGCCGGCGTGCGCGTCATCGAACTCGGCCAGCTGATCGCCGGCCCCTACAGCGGCAAGACGCTCGCCGATTTCGGCGCCGAAGTCGTCAAGATCGAGCCGCCGGGCAAGGGCGACCCGCTGCGCAAATGGCGCATGCTCAAGAACGGCAACTCGGTATGGTGGGAAGTCTCTTCGCGCAACAAGCAGTCGGTGACGCTCGACCTCACGCAATCCGAAGGCCAGGATGTGCTGCGCCTGCTGGTGAAAGAAGCCGACGTGCTGATCGAGAACTTCCGCCCCGGCAAGATGGAGGAGTGGGGGCTGGGCTACGCCGACCTGAAAAAACTCAACCCGCGGCTGATCATGGCGCGCATCTCCGGCTACGGCCAGGACGGCCCGTACCGCGACCGCCCCGGCTTCGGCATCATCGCCGAATCGATGGGCGGCCTCAGATACCTCACCGCCGAACCGGGCCGCGTGCCGGTGCGCGTCGGCGTGTCGATCGGCGACACCATCGCCTCGTTCCACGCGGTGATGGGCATCCTGATGGCGCTCTACCATCGCGATCGTAAAGACGGCGGCAGCGGCGAAGGACAGGTCATCGACGTCGCCTTGTACGAAAGCGTCTTCAACTGCATGGAAAGCCTGTTGCCCGAATACAGCGCCTTCGGCGCGGTGCGCGAAGCCGCGGGCAGCGCGCTGCCCGGCATCGTGCCGTCGAACGCCTACCCCTGCAAAGACGGCTGGATCCTCATCGGCGGCAACGGCGACGGCATTTTCAAACGGCTGATGAAGGCGATAGCCCGCGACGACTATGCCGCATCACCCGACATGGCCAACAACGAAGGCCGCGTCAAACGCGTCGCCGACATCGACGGCGCGATCACTGCATGGACGAAAGCGCGCGACAAGAAGGATGCGCTGAAGATACTCGACGAGCACGACGTGCCTTCGGGAGCGATCTATTCGGTGGCCGACATCGCCGCCGATCCGCAGTACCAGGCGCGCGACATGATCCTCAACATCACCACCCGCGACGGCTACACCGTTGATGTGCCCGGCATCGTACCCAAGCTGTCGGCAACGCCCGGTGGCATCCGCGCGACCGCGCCGCGGTTGGGCGAAGACACTGAAGCCGTGCTCAAGCGCGCCGGGGTCAAGGCCGAGACCATTGCCGACCTGCGGGCGAAGGGCGTGATCTAGCGGAAAATGACAAAAATATCAATATAATCAAATACTTATAACATTTTCACCAAGGACAGCCATGATCGACCGTCTCGACCACTTCGTGCTGACCACCGCACAACCGGAAGCAACCATCCGCTTCTACACCGAAGTGTTGGGCATGCAGCTGGAGACCTTCCGCAACGGCCAGCGTCAGGCGCTGAAGTTCGGCCGCCAGAAGATCAACATCCACGTGAAGGGCAAGGAGTACGAACCCAAGGCGCACGCGCCGGGCGTGGGCACGCTGGACTTCTGCTTCATTGCCTCAGTGCCGCTGGAGCAGGTGATCGCGAAACTGAATCAGCACCAGGTGAAGATCATCGAAGGGCCGTGCATCAAGACCGGTGCGATGGGGGAGATCAGGTCGGTGTATTTCAGGGATCCGGATTTGAATCTGGTGGAGGTGTCGGAGTACGTTTGAACGTAGAGCTAAAACGAACTATGGAGCTTGTCCCAAGATTGTCCCGCCACCCTCAAATCTAAGTTCCCTTAGTTCATCATCTCGCAATTCTCTGCCATGCCATAAGATTGATTTTCTTGCGCCTGCGCCGAATGAAAGATCATGAAAGGATCGTATTTCGACCTGAGTGAATCCACCTTCAGGGTTAATTGAGGGCTGGAAGACTACAGTTGGCGAGGGTGCAAAATATTTCTCAGACATCGCCTTTCTTAGCAAGGTTTTGAGTAATTGCTCAGCGATGATGAAGTCACTGATTAGCATGCGCGGGTGCTTGAAAGGATTAACGACATCAACCGATTGATGAGATCCCATGGACTTCGCCTCGTTGCCCACCGCTATTATTTTGCGAAGTTGCCCTTTTGAAAGAGCAATGACCGGCGTTTCCGAAAGAGTGAATCCAGTATTGACGTTTTTGATGAAAATGAGATCGGCATTCAGTCGAACATATATAACTGGGCGAAAGTTATCCAATATCCAAGTAAGCATTTATTCGGCTCAATTGAATTGGCGCGGTTCCCTCGGCAGCTTCGCTCCGCACCGCGCACAGAACTTATTCCTAGCCCCCACGGGCTGCCCGCAATCCTGACAGCGCCGCAGTTCGCAGATCACATACCGCATCACGGTTTGAGCTTGTCCTCGAACCAGTTCCACATCTCCGCGACCCCCAGCGTCAGATAGTCGCGCTGGCAGTGCTGCGCGCCGCCTTCTTCGGCGGTGAAGACGCGCAGCGTCTTGTCCGGTGAGCCGGAGGCGTTGTAGAGCGCCTGCGCGTCGGCCAGCGGCACCTGTTCGTCGTCGGCGCCGTGGACGATCAGGAAGGGGCATTTCATTTTTTGCACGACACCATCCAGCTTGAACGGTTCGAGCTTCTTCAGCGCCTCGTCCAGCGTGTCCACGCCGAGTATCCAGGTGATATGGTGGCCGGGCACTGACAGCGAGGTCTTGAACTTGGCGTCTATGCGCTTTTTCCAGGTCGCGTGGTAGTCCCAGATCGCACCCCAGGCGATGCAGGCGGCGAAACGGTCGTCCATCGAGGCCATGCGCGGCGAGTAATAGCCGCCGAGGCTGATCGCGACCACGCCGATTTTCTTCGGATCGACGTCGGTGCGTTTTTCCAGCCAGTCGATGCACGCCGAGCCGGCGACTTCGTAGTCGTGGCGCAGGTACTGGCCGCGGAAGCGGATCGCCTCGCCGGTGCCGGGGCCGTCCATCACCAGCACCGAGATGCCGCGCTTGATCAGGTCGGGCACGCCGCGCACGTACTGGATTTCCTTGGTGACGTCGAGGCCGTCGAAATAGACCACGCAGGGGGTTTTTTTCGACTTCGCGTTCTGCGCATGCACGAAATAGCCGGGCAGCGGGCCGGCGGCTGTCGGCACCTCGACGATTTCGATCTTCACGTCCGACAGCTGCGCATGGCGGTGGAAGCAGTCCACACCTTTTTTGTAGGCGGCGAGCGCGATGTCGTCCTTGGGCGTGCGGAAGCGCTCGGCCATGTGATAGTAGTTCGACGCCCGCAGGTAGGCGTGCGCGGCGGAGACCGGGTGGCCGCTTTTTTCGAAGCGCAGCGCATGCGCGCTGACCTTGTCGGCGACATCGACGCAGGCATGGAACCAGGCTTCGTCGTCCTCCGGCGCCTTGTCCTTCAACTGCATGCCGATCCGGTGCAGCTCGCTGATCTCAGAGCCGCCGTAGGGCGCGGAACTCATCATGTTGATGAATCCCGCGGACCAGCGGTAGTTGCCGGGGAAGTACATGAAATAGGCGGGGTCTTTCTTTTCAGCCACGACGGGCTCCTTGACGATGGAAGGACAGGTTGTGAGTGCGCCGGGACGCCGTGGTGATGCGTCGTCCCGGCGGCTGCGGTTCTAGACCTTGGGAATTTTCGCGGCCTTGGCGACGCGCGCCCAGGTCGCGATTTCGTCCTGGATGAACTTCGCGTAATCTGCGGGCCCTTCGCCGCCGATGTAGTAGCCCTGGTCGGTCAGCGTCTTGCGCACCGCGGGATCATTAAGCGGTTTCTGCAGTACTGCGTTGATGCGGTCGATGATTGCCTTGGGCGTTCCGGCCGGAGCGAGGATGCCGTTCCAGTTGTAGCTGGAGAAGCCCTTGATGCCCTGTTCTGCGGCGGTCGGCGTATTCGGCATCAGCGACGAACGTTCGCTGGCGGTGACGCCCAGTGCGCGCAGCTTGCCGGCGGCCACCAGCGGCGCGGCAGGCGCGATCTGCACGTAGGCGAACTCGACGTTGCCCGCCATCAGGTCAACGAGGTATAGCGCGGCGCCCTTGTACGGCACCATGTTCATGCGGATGCCGGCCATCGTCGAAAACAGTTCGGTGCCGAGATGGCCCACCGTGCCCACGCCCGGCGAGGCGTAGTTGATGTAGCCGGGCCGGCGCTTGGCCAGCGCGATGAACTCGCCCAGATTGCGCGCCGGCACTACCGGATGCACACACATGCAGCTCGCGGTGCGCACGATCAGCGTGATCGGTGCGAAATCGCGCGCCGGGTTGTAGTTGAGCTTCTTGCGTACGCTGGGGGCGATGGTCAGCGGGCCGGGGTTGCCGCCGAGCAGCGTGTAGCCGTCGGCGGGTGCCTTGGCCACCGCTTCGGTGCCGATGGTGCCGCCGGCGCCGCCACGGTTGTCGACCAGCACCTGCTGCCCGAGCGCGGACGCAATGAAATTGCCCGCCCACCGCGAATGCGTGTCGGTGGGACCGCCTGCCGCGAACGGGACGATCAGGCGTATGGGTTTCGAGGGATAGCTTTGTGCTGCAAGGGTGCTGCAGGTGATACCGAACAGTGCTGCGGCAAGGCCGGCAATCAGTTTCATGGTTTCCTCCTGAATTGGCGCCATATTGTGGATTTAATTCGGGCGCCGCATTTCCACGATAGAGAGACGCCCCCGGACTGTCAATCGGCCGGAGTCCGTCTGTTAAAATCCGGCTCTTTCATCCTGATCAGAACGCGAGGAGAACCATGGCAGCGCGCAGAAAAAAGTCCGCAAAACGGAATTACACGGACATCATTTATGAAGTGAAGGACCAGGTGGCGTGGATCACCATCAACCGCGAAAAGGTGCTCAACGCCTTCCGCGAGCAGACGCTCGATGAAATGATCGACGCGCTGAAATCCACCCGCGAGGATCCGTCGATCGTCTGCGCCGTGGTCACCGGCAAGGGCAACAAGTCGTTTTCCGCAGGAGGCGACTTTTATGCCATGAAACGCCTTAATTTCACCAACGCCTACATGTGGAACGACCGCATGCTCGGCCTGGCGATGACCATCCGCGGCCTGCCGATCCCGGTGATCGCGATGGTCAACGGCTGGTGCATGGGCGGCGGACATGAACTCGCGCTGTGGTGCGACCTGGTGATCGCCTCGGAAAACGCCGTGCTCGGCCAGACCGGCGCGAAAGTCGGCGCCTGCCCGACGGTGGGTGCGACGCAGTACATCCCGCGCATCATCGGCGAGCGTCTGGCCCGCGAGATGATTTTCTGCGCGCGGCGCTTCCCGGCGAAGGAAGCCGTCGAAGTCGGCCTGATCAACAAGTGTGTGCCGCAGAAGGATCTGCTGAAGGAAACGCTGAAGTGGTGCGAGACCATGAAGGGCCACAGCGCGCTGACCATCCGCATGACCAAGAAGTCGCTCAACTTCGAATCCGACAACCTGTATTCGTCGTGGCAGCAGGGCATGGAACTGCTGGCGCATGTCTGGGGTTCGCCCGAAGCCAACGAAGGCATGGACGCCTTCCTCGCCGGCCGCAAGCCGAACTTCCAGAAATTCCGCATGCAGGCGAAGAAGGAGCTGGAGAAATATGTCGATGGCTATGAGCGCGACCTCAACGCGCCGCCGTCGATGCGGCGCAAGAAGCGCTGAGCGCCACGGACGCCATGGCTGATCAACCGCAGGGCGCCCTCGCCGGCGTCCGCGTCCTTGACCTCACGCGCATCCTTGCAGGGCCGCTGTGCACGATGATGCTCGGCGACATGGGCGCGGACGTGATCAAGGTCGAGCCGCCGGGCAACGGCGACGACACCCGCAGCTGGGGGCCGCCGTTCGCCGAGGGCGAGTCGGCCTACTACCTGGGCGTCAACCGCAACAAGCGTTCGATCACGCTGAACATGGCGGTGAAGTCCGGGCAGGACGTGCTCGCCGGGCTGATCAAAAAATCCGACGTGCTGGTGGAGAACTTCAAGGTCGGCACGCTGGAGAAGTGGGGCTTCGGCAACGACTGGCTGCAGAAGAATGCGCCGCGCACGGTACGCTGCTCGATCACCGGCTACGGCTCGACGGGGCCGAAGGCGGGATTGCCCGGCTACGATTTCATCCTGCAGGCGGAATCGGGGCTGATGGGCATCACTGGTGAACCGGAGGGCACGCCGATGAAGTACGGTGTCGCCATCGTCGACATCTGCACCGGCATGCTCGCCTGCAACACCATCCTTGCCGCGCTGAACGCGCGCCATGCAACGAATCGCGGCCAGCATGTCGAGGTGTCGCTGTTCGATTCGGGACTGGCGATGCTCGCCAACGTGGCCTCGAATCACCTGATTTCAGGAAAGAACGCCGGCCGTTTCGGCAACGGCCATCCCAACATCGTGCCCTACACCGCCTATCCGACGCGTGACGACATGATTGCGGTGGCGGTGGGCAATGACGGCCAGTTCGCCAAGTTCTGCAATGTGCTCGGCCATCCGGAGTGGGCAGGTGAAACGCGCTTCGCGAAAAATCCGGAGCGCGTGGCGAACCGCGATGCATTGGATGGGTTAATCAAGCAGGAACTGCAGCGTGACGGCGCCGAAACCTGGATCGAAAAACTGACCGCCGCGGGCATACCCTGCGGCCGCATCAACAGCGTTGCCCAGGCATTGGCTGCGCCGCACGCGATCGCGCGCGAAATGGTGACTTCGGTCGAGCATCCGGTCGCGGGCAATGTGAAAATGCTCGGCATCCCGTTCCGTTTCAGCGACACGCCGGCGAGCATTCGCCGGCCGCCGCCGACGCTGGGCCAGCACACCGAAGCGGTGTTGCGCGACGAGCTGGGCTACAGCGATGCGCGCATTGCAGAGCTGCGTAAAGAAAAAATAATTTAAAAACAAATACTTATAAGATGATTACCGGTCTGAGCCATGTCTCCATCGTCGTGCCTGATCTGACGGCGGCGCTGGAGAAGCTGCGCGCGACGTACGGGCTCACGGGCGGCGAGATCAAGGTCAATGCCGAGCAGGGTGTGCGCATGACCTACATCGACCTCGGCAACGCGAAGATCGAACTGATGGAACCGTCGCGCCCCGATTCGCCGGTGGCAAAATTTCTCGAGCGCAATCCCAAGGGCGGCATTCATCATTTCAGCCTCGGCGTCGACAGCATCGAGCAGACGACGAAGGAACTGGCCGCCGCC
Source organism: Burkholderiales bacterium (assembly GCA_049433545.1). Classification (GTDB taxonomy): domain Bacteria; phylum Pseudomonadota; class Gammaproteobacteria; order Burkholderiales; family SG8-41. The sequence continues at coordinate 11,598 of JBMTEY010000053.1, forward strand.
GGCGCGCAGGTGCTGGGTGGCGACAAGCTGCAACTCAACGTGCACGGCGAGCGCATCGCCTTCGTGCATCCAAAAGATTTCCTCGGCGCATTGGTCGAGCTGGAAGAACACAAACAGGAAGGCGGGCATGGCTGAACAGAAACAGCAGCACAGGGTATCCGGCGACAAACTGCGCGCGTTCATCGCGAGTTCGTTCGAGGCCGTCGCAGTGCCGCGCGGGGACGCGAAGGTGATCGCGGAACTGATGACGCAGGCCGACATCAACGGTTCCGACGGCCACGGCGTGTTCCGCCTGCCGCAGTACATCCGCCGCATCAAGGGCAAGGCGGTCAACGTCAATCCGAAGATCCGCGTCGAGCGCGAGATGGCGGGCATGGCGCTGGTGCACGGCGACAACGGCATGGGCCACCTGGTGATGAAGTACGCCACCGAGAAAGCGATCGAGAAGGCGAAGACCGCAGGCGTGGCCTGGGTCGGCGCGCGCTGGAGCAACCACGCCGGACCGGCGGCGCTGTATGCGTCGATGCCGCTGGCGCACGACATGATCGGCGTCTACATGGCCGTGGGCAGCGCCAACCACCTGCCGCCGTGGGGCGGGCTCGACATGCTGCTATCGACCAATCCGCTGGCGGTGGCAGTGCCCGCCGGCGAGGAACCGGCGATCGTGCTCGACATGGCGACCACGGTGGCCGCCTACGGCAAAGTGAAAACCAAGGCGCAGCGCGGCGAGATGATGCCCGAGGGCTGGATGATGGACCGCCAGGGCAATCCGCTGACCGATCCGAAGCGTGCGAACGAAGGGTTCCTTTTGCCGATCGGCGGCTACAAGGGCTACGGCCTCGCGCTGGTGCTCGGCCTGCTCGCCGGCAACCTCAATGGTGCGGCGATGGGCAAGGACGTCATCGATTTCAACAACGACGACACCAGCGAGACCAACACCGGCCACGCCATCGTCGCCATCAACATCGAGGCCTTCCAGGATCTCAAGGAATTCAAGTCGGGCATGGACACGCTGATCCGCGACATCCGCAATTCGCAGCGCCTGCCCAACGTCGACCGCATCCGCCTGCCCGGCGAAGGCACGCATACTGCGCGCGCCGACCGTGAGAAGAACGGCATACCGATGCCGGACGCGCTGCTCGCCGCGCTGGATGCGCTGGCCGGTGAACTAAAGATCGCGAAACTGGCGCGCTGAACGTCAGCGGCTCAGGCCGGCAGCGGTTCGTCGACCACGCCGTTGGTCAGGATGCCGATGCCTTCGATCTCGGATTCGATGACGTCGCCGGCGTTGAGGTACCAGTCGGGATTCGCCAGCGCGCCGCCGCCGGGCGAACCGGTGGCGATGATGTCGCCGGGCATCAGCGTGATCTGCGAGAAGTGGGCGACCAGCTGGGGGATGTTGAACAGCATGTCGCGAGTGTTGCCGTCCTGGCGTGTCTCGCCGTTGACCCGGGTCTGGATACGCAGGTGCATGGGGTCGGGTATGGCGTCGCGGCTGATCATCCACGGGCCCAGCGGCGCGAAAGTGTCGAAGGTCTTGGCGAGGAACATGTGCCCGCCCTGTTTTTCCAGCGCGCCGAGGTCGCGCGCGGTGATGTCGTTGACGATGGTGTAGCCGGCGATCACGTCGTAGGCGTCTTCTTCCGTCAGGTCCTTGCAGCGCTTGCCGATGACCACCGCGAGTTCGGTCTCGCAGTCGAGCTGCTGCGTGATGCGCGGCTTGATGATGTCGCGGCCCGGCCCGGCTATAGAGGACAGGGTCTTGATGAAGCCGGTGGGGATTTTCCCCGGCGCCTTGCCCGCGAACTGCGTGTAACCGGGGTAGTTGCGGCCGACCGCGATCAGTTTCGACGGCCGCACCGGCGCATAGACGCGGCAGTCGGCGAGAGCCAGGAAAATCGGTTCGCCGTTCAGGCCCTCGGCGTCGGGCGCGGCCTGCAGCAGGTCGAGCAGATAGGTGTAGGCGTCGGCGAGCGCGATCCACGCCTGCTCGCCCATGTGCAGGAATTCGGTGATGTAGGGCGGCATGTAGATGGCGGCGAGGTCGCGGCCCTTGGGATTGCCGGCGCGCTGCACCAGGTGCAGCGCATAGCCCGCGCGCAGGTCGGCGATCACGTCGGGAGAGATCAGCACGCCGAGGCGGGCCAGGGTGCGCGGTTCGTTTTTCAGGCTGTAGCGAAGCAGTTTCACGGTGAATCCGGATCGAGTTGCAGGCGCCGATCATAACAAAGGCACCGCTGTGCCGATGCGCCATGTATAACTGGTTATTTCGTCACCGGTTTTCGGATGTAACACTTTGTTTAAATGATGGAATTTGTGACATACCACACGCTTTCCAGTATTCAGGCAGCAGATGCGTGGAACATTTCATAGTTTGTGCCGGCCTAAGGCGGGTATCGTCCATTTTGTGACGTGAAAAGGAAAAAATACGTATGAAAAAGCTTTTCACCGGAATACTGTTTCTCATCGGTCCGGCGCTGCTGTCGCCGGCATGGGCGCAGACTGCGCCCGACGTACTGGTGCGCACCACGGTTGAAGAAGTGCTGGCCGTCCTCAAGCAGAACAAGGACCGGCGGGTGCTCGAGGACATCGCCGAGAAAAAGGTGCTGCCGAACTTTGATTTCCGCGCGATGACCCAGCTTGCCATGGGCAAGTCCTGGCGTGATGCGACGGCGGAGCAGAAAAAGGCGCTGGAAAACGCGTTCCGCACGCTGCTGGTGCGCACTTACACCGCTGCGCTCGCCGAAGCGTCGGGCACCGAGCGCAAGATCGAGGTCAAGCCGCTGCAGCTCAAGCCGGGCGAGGATTACACCACGGTGCGCACGCTGGTGAAGGAACCGGGGCGGCCGCCGCTGTCCATCGATTACCGGATGACGCTGACCGACAAGGTATGGAAGGTCACCGACATCGTCGCCGAAAACGCGAGCCTGGTGATCAGCTACCGCGGCACCTTCTCCAGTGAAATCGGGCGCTCGGGCATCGACGGCCTGATCAAGGTCCTCGAAGACAAGAACAAACAGGGCGCCTGATCCTGTCCGCGACCACAATACCCGGCGCCGCCGGCCGCCACCTGAGCCCGCAGCACGAGGCATTTTCACAGGACCGTGCCATGCGTTTCCTGCAACCCGCTTCGTTCCCCAAGCTGCTGGTGGTCGGTTTTGCCATGGTTGCGCTGCCGCTGATCATTGCGCTGGTCAACAACGCGATCTCGATTGACCGTTTCGCCAACCGCAGCCAGCTCGCAGTGCAGCAGGCCGTGCAGTCGACGCAGTCCAGCCGCCGGCTCGCCGAGCTGCTGGGCAGTCTCGAGCGCAATGCGCGCCAGATGGCGATCGTCGGCGACCGTTCGCTGCTCGGCACCTATGAAATGAACCGCGCGCAATTCCGCGAAACCATCGCCAATTTCGCCGACCTGCCGCTTGCGGTGGAACAGAAGCCGGCGCTGGACGCCATCATTGCCGGTGAGGAGGCGATTTACGTGGCGTTGCGCGATGCGCCGCTGGGTGGGGTCGCGATGCGCCGCGCCGCAGGCGGTTTCGCCGCGCTGAATGCGCGGGTCGCCGGCATCATCGATCGCGGCGACCGGATGATCAGCC
>JBMTEY010000054.1:0-15049 GCA_049433545.1 Burkholderiales bacterium
GGCTATGCAGTAAAGTGCGTCAATGAACTTGGCACAAAAAACCAGTCAGGCCATAGCCAGCGTGTGTATGTCAGTACCCGCTAGCAGTTCCAGCGTTGCGTAAGTGTGTCGTAGGCTATACAGCGTACGTTTCGCGCCTGTGCCATCCCGCTCAATACCAGCGTTTTGTAAAAATCGCGAGAACGCAGCGTTGAAGTGATAGGGCTGGGTGCCGTCCGTGAACGTGAACAGCAGTTTGTCTACACGTGCCGCGAACACCTCGTCCAGCGTCCTACCAGCGCACAGAGGGTCACGCACACAGAGGCGCTCCAGCACTGTGACAGCCTCGTTCTTGGCAATCAACCAGCGCTCGCCTGTTTTTCCACTGACCCAGATGCGTAGATAACGCTGTTCTCGGTCCCAATGCCAGTCACAGTGGCGCCAACGTATGCGCATAGCCTCTGTTCCGTGTCGTATGCCCGTGAGTATCAGCAGTTCCACGTAGTCGCGCAGTAGCAGTCGCATCTCCACGCTGCGCTGTTTTCCCGTATACACCACCCACTCGCACATAAACTCACGCAGTCGCTGTATCTCCTCTGCTGTGAACGCTGGCCTGCTTTTGCTCTTGATGCCACCCGTCGCGGGCAGTTGTGGCAACGGTGTGTGCGCACTGATCCACCCACGCTGTACTGCCAACGCCTGTATCCTGCTCCACGCACTGGCGAACGTCAGCAGCGTTGATGTCGCAGGTCGGCGTCTCATCTCTGTGTTTCGCCACGCTTTAAACTCAGAGATATCCCTGTGCGTGATGTTGGCGAGATGGCGTTTTCCGAAGAACGGAATCAGGTGCTAGACCAAGACGCTGCCTAAAACGTGCCTCATCGTACCAGTCGCAGGCGATCTGCTGCGCATCCTACGTGTTTTTCGTTCCAGCGCTGCGTCTCACCCAACCCACATCACGCAGCCAGTAGCGACAATGCCAGCGCAGGAAACCTTTGCGTCTGTACGAGACCACCTCACCATCACGTAGCCTAATCAACGGTGTTGCTGCAGTCACACGCAGCAGGGGCTGTTCTGCCACTGTGTCAGCCGTGTAACTAGGGTAGGAGATTTGCGTGTGTTTAGTGGGCGCAACCACAGCAGCCCACTAAAACAAAACGCTGCCCGTGTAGGACAGCGTCTTTAGGTTGCTAGGTACGGCACAAAACTGTGTACGACTGTGCTTGGCTGTGGTCAATGACGCTGACACGACGACAAGCAGGGTGAGGCGTGGTGGGGTGGGAGGGACTCGAACCCTCGACCAACGGATTAAAAGTCCGTCACCTTCAGTGTAACTGCGCCCGCTCCGGCATTTCCTCCGTGACAGCCTCGCCGCCCTCCGCCTCAGCCATCTGCACAGGCACATCACCGGACTCGTCGTCGGCGTCCATCACGCCTTCAGCCATGGTTGCGCCGTCTCCGGCCAGCGCCGCGGCAAGATCGACTTCCGCACTCGAAGTCTGCGACTGCTCGACCAGGTTGCCGAGTTCGGTCAGCGGCGGCAGTTCTTCCAGCGAGCGCAGGTTGAGGTCGTCGAGAAAGGACTTGGTGGTGGCAAAAATCTCCGGCCTCCCCGGCACTTCACGGTGGCCGATGACGTCGATCCAGCCCCGCGCCTCCAGTGCCTTGAGGATGCCCGGGGACACCGTGACGCCACGGATTTCCTCGATATCACCACGCGTAACTGGTTGTTTATAAACGATAATTGCCAACGTCTCAAGCACGGCCCGTGAGTATTTCGGCGGCTTCTGCGGATCGAGGCGATCGAGGAATTTCTGCGATTCCGGACGCGCACGAAAGCGCCAGCCGGAGGCCACGCTGACCAGTTCGACGCCGCGGCCATCCCAGTCGCTCTTCAGGTCGTCGAGCACCTTGCGCAACGTGTCGTTGTCGATTTTTTCATCGAACAGTTTTTTCAGCGCGATCAGCGACATCGGCTCCTGGGTCACCAGCAGCGCGGTTTCCAGCACCAGTTTGATGTGGGCCAGGTCCAGCGCGCCTTCTGAATTGTCTGAAGTATTTTCTTCCATGTTCTTCATTGCACGGCGGCCACCGGGCTGCCCTTGAGTTTGACGTAAATCGGCGAATAAGCCTGTTCCTGGCTGATCTCGATCAGGATTTCCTTGGCCAGCTCAAGGATGGCGAGGAACGACACCACCAGCACCGGTACGCCCTCTTCCGGCGTGAACAGGCGGTCGAACTCGACATAACCCTCGGACTGCAGGATGCGCATGATGCGGGTCATGTGAGAACGCACCGACAGCTGTTCGCGGGTGATCTTGTGATGGCGGTTGACGGCGGCGCGCTGCAGCAGGCCGAGCCAGGCCAGCTTCAGGTCTTCGATGTCGACGTCCGGCAGGCGCAGCGAGGCCTCGCGCTCGAACAGCACCTGCACCACGGTGAAGTCGCGGCCGGCCTGCGGCAGTTCGTTGAGATCCTTCGCCGCGAGCTTCATCTGCTCGTATTCCATCAGCCGGCGCACCAGCTCGGCGCGCGGATCCTCTTCCAGGTCGTTGCTCGCCGGACGCGGCAGCAGCATGCGCGACTTGATCTCGATCATCATCGCCGCCATCAGCAGGTATTCGGCGGCCAGCTCCAGCTGGTGGGTGCGCATCATCTCGACATATTCGAGATACTGCAGCGTCAGCTTCGCCATCGGGATATCGAGGACGCTGATGTTTTCCTTGCGGATCAGGTACAGCAGCAGATCCAGCGGGCCCTCGAACTGCTCGAGAAAAACCTCCAGCGCATCCGGCGGGATGTAGAGGTCCTGCGGCATCTCCAGCAACGGCTGGCCGTAGACCCTGACGACCGATGCCTCTGCGGCAACCGGGATTTCGGCTTCGCTCATGAACGTGATCTGTTGCAGAGGGCGGCGCGGGTGGCGCAGCGCCGCGGTCGCGGGCTGTGCGGCATCGAATGCTGGTTTTGCGGGTGCTGCATCGGCCTATTTTACCGATATTTGACAGCGCACCCAAAGTCCGCGCATCCCAAAATCATCATGATCAGTAAGCCATTGACGCAATTGTCATTTGCATGGCGAAGGCCGGGCGGTCACTGCGAAACCACTACCGATCCGGGTGCTCGATTGCGCGATCGGGTGCACGGACGAAGCGTGGCCATGCGCGCAAACTCGTACGCTCAAGGACGGGCAGCACCAGCGCCCCCAGCATTGCGCAGCCAAAGGCGATAAGCGCCAGCTCCCTGCTGCGCAGCCAGTAGGCGCTGGAAACGAACACTGCCAAAGCCGCAAAATTGAACATGACAACGGTGAATTCAGCCCGATGCACGTTAAATCGCAGCCTGCTTTTGCAATGAATGCATTCCGTTTCCAGGCGAGCGATAACCATCTGGCTCAGCCTGCGGCTTCCCATATCCTTCTCACAGGCCGGACAGCGGTAATCCATCAACAGCGCCTCTCGATCATGGAACCCCGACTCTGCCTGCAGGGCGCCCTGCCCGCAAGCCTCAGGGACATGATCGCCACTGAATCCGTCATTACCAGACCCGCGCCAGCTCCTCGGGCAGCGCGGCGCCTTCCACCGGCGCATGCCAGTAACGCCGATAACGGTCGCGATGGCGTGCAATCAGCGGCGCTTTTCCCGGCGCCAGTTCCACGCGTATCGCCCCTTCCTGATCGGTACGGAAAGGCATGCTGCCGAGCTGTCGGTAACGTTCCGCCACATCCGGATGCGGATGCCGGAAGCGGTTGCGGTATCCGACCGGGTATATCACCGCCTGCGGCGCAACCGCCTGCACAAACTCCTGCGTCGACGAAGTCTTGCTGCCATGATGCGGCGCGATCAGCACGTCCGAACGCAGCCGTTCGGGTACCGTCGTCAGCAGCGCGCGTTCACCGCGGCGCTCGATGTCGGCCGGGATCAGCACGCTGCCCCCGGCCGTGGATATTTTCAGTACGCAGGCGCGGTCATTGTTCTTCACGCGCAGTGCGGCATGCAGCGAAGCATCGGGGTAGAGGAATTCGAAGACCACGCCGTCCCAGTCCCAGGTCTGCCCGGTGCTGCAACGCCGCTCGTCCGGGCCCAGCAGCCGCAGCGGATCAAAGTCGTTGAGCGAGGACAGCATGGCTGAGACCGGCACCGCCTGCAGCACCGATACTGCGCCGCCGGTATGGTCAAGATCATCGTGGCTAAGTACCAGCGCATCCAGCCGGCGGATTCCGGAGGCGCGCAGGAACGGCACGATGATGCGGTTGCCGCTGTCGGCCGACGGACCGAAGTCCGGACCGGTATCGAACAGCAGCGCGTGGCTGCGCGTCTGCGCCACCACGGCCAGCCCCTGGCCCACGTCGAGCACCGTCAGTCGCAGCACGCCCTGCCCCGGCGGCGCCGGCGCGATCAGCAGCGTCGGCAGAAATGCCACGGCGCCGATCCAGCGCGCCGGGAATCCGCGCGGCAACAGCATCCACAGCGCGCCCGCCATCGCTACCGGCACCGTCCAGGCAGCCGGCGCATGCTGCGCCCACGCCGCTTCCGGCAATTCGCTGAGCCAGTGCAGCGCCGCCACGCATGCCGCCATGATCCATTGCGCGAGCTGCAGCAAGGCATCGACCGGCAGCGCCAGTCCGGCCAGCGCCAGCGGCACCACCACCAGGCTCACCAGCGGTATCGCCAGCGCATTGGCCACCGGCGACACCAGCGACACCTGCTGGAACATCGCCAGCAGCGGCGGCACCAGCGCCAGCGTCACCGCCCACTGCACGCGCGCCCAGGTCATCAGCCGGCCGGGCTGGCGCAGGCGGTTCACCAAAACCAGCATGATGATCGCAACCGCGCCGAACGACAGCCAGAAACCCGGCGCCAGCACCGCCCACGGGTCGATCACCAGCACCACCAGCAGCGCTCCGGCCAGCACTTCGCCGGCAGCCGCCGCGTGCCCGCGCCACAGCGCGACTGCGACCACGGCGAGCATGAACACCGTACGCTGCGCCGGCACCGCGAATCCGGCGAGCAGCGCATAGGCCAGCGCGGTCAACAAACCGGCCGCCGCGGCCGCCTTGACCGCGGGCAAGGCCAGCGTCAGGCGCGCACTGCGGCGCCACAGCAGGTTGACCAGCGCGAAGGCCAGGCCCGAGAGCATGGTGACGTGCAGACCCGATATGCTCATCAGGTGATTGACGCCGGTGCGCGTGAATACCTGCCACTGCTCCGGAGGAATAGCTGCCTGGTCGCCCATGGTCAGCGCGACAATGACGCCCGCCGCCGGCGCATCGCCTAGCGCGGCGCGAACCCGCGCACGCAAGTGGCCGCGCGCAGCCTCTACCCAGCTCGCCGGCGCATGCACGAAAGCCTGCAGGCGGCGGTGGTCGCCGCGCGGGCGCACGTAACCGGTGGCGCGCACGCCGCGTTCGAGCAACCAGGCCTCGTAATCGAAACCATGCGGATTGGAATAGCCATGCGGGCGCTTCAGCCGCACCACCAGCCGCCAGCGCTCGCCTGGCGCTACCCGGGGCCGTTCCTGCTGCAGGTCATCGCGCCGCGGTTCGCCCCACCAGGACAGCACGATGCGCCGCGGAACCCGCGCACCCGGCGTCGCGACGCTCTCGACGTCGAAGGCGAAGCGCAGGCTGCGTTCGTAGGTCTGCGGCAATCCGGCCACCACGCCGGTGACAGTGATGTCCCGACCTTCCCATTCCTGCGGCAGCGCATCGGCCATGCGCCACTGAGCGCAGGCCGTTGCCCAGAAAAAACCCGCAGCGGCGCACAACGCCAGGGTCAGCAGCAAGCGCATCACCCGCACCGGGCCCGCGTCAGCCCGCAGCAGCAGCGCCAGCAGCACACCCGGCAGCAGCCATCCCGCCCAAACCGGTTCCGGCAGCACCGCTTGCTGCTGCAGCCACCAGATGCCGGCAGCGAAGGCGATAATATGCGGGACCATGGCCATCCCTAACGCGGCACTTCCACTGTCGCTGACGGTCTGACCGTGCAATCAACCCATGCCGCGAAAATTCTTCCGCAAATACCTGCCGTCACACCAGTCGATCACGCACAACCGCTGGATCGCCTGGTGCAGGCCCTGGCTGGGCCATCACAACCTGTGGCATCTGCACCGGCGCTCGGTGGCCGGCGGCGTCGCCATCGGGCTGTTTGCAGGGCTGGTGCCGGGTCCGCTGCAGATCATTTCAGGCGTGATCCTGGCCATACTGTTCCGCGTCAATCTGCCGGTCGCCGCGCTGGTCACGCTCTACACCAATCCGCTGACCATAGTGCCGCTGTATTACGTCGCTTACCGCTACGGCGCGCTGGTCACGATGAGCGATGCCGCAAAAATGCCCGCGACTTTCAGCACCGAAGGCCACGACCTGGTCAGCTGGATTCCGGCGCTGGTCGACTGGATGATTTCACTGGGAAAGCCACTGGCGGTGGGATTGCCCTTGCTGGCGGTGACCCTCGCGGTTTTCGGATACTTCGCCGTCGACATCGGCTGGCGCATTTACGTGCGGCTGGCCTGGCGCCGCCGCAACCTGAAAAGGACTGAAACACCATGACCGCAAAAACACCGGCGTACTGGAAACGCGCGACCCGCGAGCTGGCGGCTGCCGATCCCGTGCTCGGCAAACTGATCGTGCAATACCGGGGATTGACGCTGGCCAGCCGTGGCGACGCCTTCCAGACGCTCGCCCGTTCCATCATCGGCCAGCAGATCTCGGTCAAGGCCGCGCAAAGCGTGTGGGAGCGTTTTGCAGCCGCCGTCGGCGACATGCAGCCGAAACGCGTGCTGCGCCTGTCGGAAACGCAACTGCGCGGCTGCGGCCTGTCGGGACAGAAAGTGAAATACCTGCGCGATCTTTCAGAGCGTTTCGCCGGCGGCGCGCTGGATGTCGCAGGTTGGAACGACATGGATGATGAAACTCTGATCGCCGACCTGACGCAGGTCAAGGGCATAGGCCGCTGGACCGCAGAGATGTTCCTGATCTTTTACCTGACGCGTCCCGACGTCTTCCCGCTCGGCGATCTCGGACTGCAGCGCGCAATGAGCCTCCACTACAATAAAGGCCGTCAGGTTTCGGACCGGCGCATCGCTGCACTGGGCCAGCTGTGGACACCCTGGCGTTCGGTAGCCACCTGGTATTTGTGGCGCAGCCTCGACCCGGTACTGGTGGAATATTAAAATATTCAATAAAGTCAAATACTTAAATGGATGCACCCGGCACACCTGCCCCGCTGCGTTATACCCATGGTGAATTCGTCGCCGCCTATCGCGCAGGCACGATCAGCGTCAATTTCGATCCCGGGGCCGCGGCACGTTTCCTCAGTGCCCGCCTGCTGCTGCCGCTGTTCATGCTGCCGGTGCTGGGCATCGGTGTTGCGCTGGCGCTGACCGGATGGATCTGGACGGGGCTCGCGGTGATCGCGCTGGGCATCATCGTGCCGCGGCTGATCAAGCGCGGCGCGCCGCATTTCCTGCTGCAGCAGGCGCTGGGCGACGAGGATCTTTATCGCGACGTGCTGCGCGCAGGCGTCATGCAGGTTGTGCCGCGCGCAGGCGGTTAGGAACCGTTACTTCCTGCCGGCGTCGTATGCCCTGAGCATGCCGTCCTCGAGTTCGAGGATGCGGTCGGCGCGCTCGGCAATGCGCGGATCGTGTGTGACGATCACGAAACCGGTGTTGGTATCACGGTTCAACTGCATCATCAGGTCGAACACGGTCTCCGCGGTGCGCCGGTCGAGGTTGCCGGTGGGCTCGTCGGCCAGTACGCAGGCCGGCTTCGTCACCAATGCACGCGCCAGTGCCGCGCGCTGGCGTTCGCCGCCCGACAGCTCGCCCGGCGTGTGCGTCAGGCGATGCCCCATGCCCACCGCCTCCAGCATTGCTTTCGCCGCCGCCAACGCCTCAGTACGCGGCATGCGACGGATGATCAAGGGCATCGCCACATTTTCTTCCGCCGTGAATTCCGGCAGCAGGTGATGGAACTGGTAGACAAAACCCAGCGCGCGGTTGCGCGTCTCGCCGCGCTGTTTTTCACTCTGCCCCGACAGTAGCTCGCCCAGTATGCGCACTTCGCCCGCGCTCGGCGCATCCAGCCCGCCGAGCAGGTGCAGCAGCGTGCTTTTTCCGGATCCGGAAGCGCCGACGATCGCGATGCGTTCACCCGGCATCACGTCGATGTCTATGCCGAGCAGCACCGGTACCGCGTCTACGCCTTCACGATAGGCCTTGCGCAGGCCGCGGCAGGAAATGACCGGGGCTTCACTCATAACGCAGCGCCTCCGCCGGATTGACCTTGGACGCGCGCCAGCTCGGGTAGATGGTGGCCAGTATCGACAGCACAAAAGCCACCACGGCGGTCATCACCACATCCCCCGCCTGCAGCTCCGAGGGCAGGTCGGCAATCTGGTAGACGTCCTGGGGCATGAACTTGACGTGGAATACCTGCTCGATGAAGCCGATGATGCTGTCTACGTTCAGCGCGCCGAGGATGCCGAACACGATGCCGCAGCCGACGCCGATGACGCCGATCAGCGTGCCCTGCACCATGAATATGCGCATCACTTCCCCGGGCGAGGCGCCCATGGTGCGCAGGATCGCGATGTCGGCCTGTTTTTCCCTGACCATCATGTAAAGGCTGGCCACCATGTTGAAAGCGGCAATAGCAATGATGAAAAACAGCAGCAGCGACATCATGCGCTTCTCGAGTTCGACCGCGCGGAAATAGGTAGCATTGAACCGCGACCAGTCGCTGACCGACACTTCCGGCGGCAGCACCGCGAGCAGTTCGCGCGCCACCTGGCGCGCCAGGAACAGGTCGTCGAGCCTGAGGCGCACGCCGCTGACCCGGTCTTCCATGCGGTAGAGCCTTTGCGCATCCCCGATGTGCACCACGGCGAGGCCGGCATCGATTTCGTAATGGCCGACCTCAAAAGTACCGGTCACCGTGAACTGGCGCAGCCGGGGCAGGATGCCCGCGGGCGTCACCTGCCCCTGCGGCGCAACCAGCACCACGCGGTCCCCTGGCGTCACGCCCAGCGCGCGCGCCAGCGGCGCACCCAGCACCACGTTGTATTCTCCCGGGCGCAGGGATTCGAGCGTGCCCGAGCGCATGTGTGCGCCGATCTCGCTGACCTTCTCTTCCGCCGCCGGGTCTATGCCGCGCAGCATCGCGCCGCGCACGGTGCCGCCACTGGTCAGCAACCCCTGTGCCGAAACGTAAGGCGCGGCCGCAAGCACATGCGGATTTTTTTTCACTGCCGAGACCATGCCCTGCCAGTCGCGCAGCGCTTCGCCGAGGCCGGTGACCTGCACGTGGGCAACGGCGCTGAGCATGCGCGTGCGCACTTCGCGCTGGAATCCGTTGAACACCGAGAGCACGGTGATCAGCACCGTCATCCCCAGCGCGATGCCGATCACAGAGATCAGCGAAATCACCGAGATGAATTTCGTGCGCTGGCGCGAACGCGTGTAACGCAGGCCGACGAAGAGCGGAAAGGAATTCACGGATGGCCGCAAAAAACAAAGGCGCAGTGTGCCACAAGCCCCCGGCACCTGCCATCAATGCGCCGCGACGCATGCTAGACTCACCGCATCCACCGGACCGGTCGCCATCACACTGCGTTTCGTGCATCTCACCCTGCTCATTCCTGATCTGCTGCCGCCTGCCGATATCACGGCCGGCGAACCCGCCGCACCCGTACTGCGCCGCATCTTCAGCCGCGGCGAACTGCAAATGTTCCCCGCCATCGATCCCGAAGTCTGGCTGTGCCAGGCCTTCGAAGTCGAACGCCGCGAAGACTGGCCTGTCGCCGCACTGACGGCAGCCGTTGACGGACTGACCACCGGCAGCGACTGGTGGCTGCGCGCCGACCCGATCCATCTCCAGTTGCAGCGCAACGGTACGCGGGTCATCGCGGCACCGGCACTGACGCTGGATGCCGCCGAAGCCACGGCGCTGAGCGGTGCGCTGAACCTGCATTTTGCCGCTGACGACATCCACTTCATCCCGCAGGAACCAACACGCTGGTACATCAGGCAGGCCGAATCCACCGCAGTTGCCGCCCCCGTGCTGAGCAGCGTCGCGGGCCGGCCACTGCCGGCCATGCCGCTGACGGGCACGCGCGCCAGCCACTGGCACCGCGTGCTCACCGAGGCGCAGATGGTATTGCATGACCATCCGGTGAATGCCGCGCGCGAGTCACGCGGTCTGCCCGCGGTGAACAGCGTGCTGCTGTGGGGCGGCGCCCGCAAGCCCGCCGTGCCGGGTCGCCACTTTTCGGATGGGCACAGGGACGACGTGCTGGGGACGGCGCTGGCGGTGAAATGCGGCGCCGAATGCGGCGCCGCACCGGCCAGCGCAGCATTGTGGTCTGGCAGCCGCCCCGACCCTCAGGGCCGCCACCTGATCACGCTGAATCGTGTCCATCACGCTGCGCGTTACGGCGGACCCGAGGCCTGGCTCAAGTCGCTGCGCGCTCTCGAGGAATCCTGGTTCGGACCACTGTGGGCCGCGCTCGACGGCCCGCTGCAGGAACTGGTAATCGTGGCCACCGGATCCGGCACCTGCCTGCGTTGCACGCTGCGCCCGCTGGACCGGCTGAAATTCTGGCGGCGCACCCGGGACTGGAACGAATTCTTGCCGCAGGATTCATGAGCCGGGTCGTCGCACGTCCCGTCGATGCCGAAGCTGTCACACGGCTGATGTCCGGCGGCCTGCCACCGCTGCTGGCGCGCATTTATGCCGCCCGCGGCATCGGCAGCTGCGACCAGCTGACGCCGGAACTGTCGCGGCTGATCCCGCCGCAACGGCTGCGCAACGTCGGCACCATGGCCGGACTGCTGGCCGACGCCATCACAGAACGCAGAAAACTGCTGATCGTCGCCGATTACGATGCCGACGGCGCCACCGCCTGCGCGGTCGGCCTGCGCGCGCTGCGCGGCTTCGGCGCCGATGTCGATTACCTCGTGCCCAACCGTTTCGAATACGGCTACGGCCTGACGCCGGAAATCGTGCAGCTTGCCGCCGTGCAGAAAAAGCCCGACGTGCTGATCACCGTCGACAATGGCATCGCCAGCATCGACGGCGTCGCCGAAGCCAACCGCCTTGGCATGAAAGTGCTGGTCACCGACCACCACCTGCCGGGCGATGCCCTGCCCGACGCCTGGTGCATCATCAATCCCAACCAGCCCGGCTGCGATTTTCCGAGCAAGAGCCTGGCCGGCGTCGGCGTGATGTTCTACCTGATGCTGGCGCTGCGTGCGGAGTTCCGCAGGCGCGGCGCCTATGCCGGAAAACCCGAACCCAATCTCGGCGCGCTGCTCGACCTGGTGGCGCTGGGCACCGTGGCCGACGTGGTCAGGCTCGACGACAACAACCGCCTGCTGGTGCAGCAGGGCCTGCAGCGCATGCGCGCCGGACGCGCCTGTGCCGGAATCACCGCGCTGTTCAATGCGGCGGGACGCGAAATCCGTCGCGCGGCCACCTACGACCTCGGTTTTGTCGTCGGGCCAAGGCTCAATGCCGCAGGCCGCCTCGACGACATGTCGCTGGGCATCGAATGCCTGACCACCGACGATCCGGTCCGCGCCGCCGACATCGCGCGCCAGCTCGACCAGTTGAACCGCCAGCGCCGCGACATCGAGTCAGGCATGCAGGAGTCCGCACTGGCCAGCGTCGAAAACGTCGAACCCGGTTACTCATTGAGCCTCTATGATCCGCAATGGCACCAGGGCGTCATCGGCATCCTCGCCTCCCGCCTGCGCGAACGTTTTCACCGTCCGACCTTTGCCTTCGCCGCCGCCGGGAACGGTGAGCTCAAGGGTTCCGGGCGTTCGATTACTGCGCTGCACCTGCGCGATGCACTGGACCTGGTATCCAAACGCCATCCGCGGCTGATCCTGCGCTTCGGCGGCCACGCCGCGGCCGCCGGCCTGACGCTGCGCGAAGACGGTTTCGACGCCTTTCGCGACGCCTTCGAAGCCGTCGCCGGCGAACTGCTGACGCCCGCCGACCTCGAACGCGAATGGATCACCGACGGTTCATTGCCGCCGCACGAAATGACACTGGACAATGCGAACACACTGGCGGATGCGGTCTGGGGCCAGGGTTTTCCGGAACCGCGCTTCCACGATCATTTCGAAGTCACCGCGCAACGTGTGGTCGGCGAACGTCATCTGAAACTGCGGCTAGGCCGCGAAGGCGTGCAGTTCGATGCCATGCTGTTCGGCAACGCCGATCCGCTGCCCGATGTCATAGCTGCGACTTATCGCCTGTCCGCCAATCACTACAACGGCGCGGTCCTGCTGCAGCTGATACTCGAACACTGGCAGGCCACCGACCGGAACTGAGCAGATGAATCAGGCTTGCCGGATTGCGGAGGAACCCATGACACACCTGGCACGGATCGCCGGTCGGCTCACGGTCATGCTGGCCTGCATGCTGCAAATCACGGCAGCCGGCGCAGCAGGTCCCGTGCTGCATGAGCAGGCTTCCCCGTTCGGCCCCATCGTCGTCACCGACGAAGGCGACGGCCTGCGCGCACTGCGCTTCGGCCGCGACGGCGTGCGCCAGAGCCTGGTCAGGCCGGATGATCCGGAATACCTCGGACTACCGTACATTACGGCCATGCTCGCCGGGCTGGCGCTGAGCGCCGGACAGCAGCGCTTCCTGGTGATCGGGCTGGGCGGCGGCACCCTGCCCGCATTCCTGCGCAAAAAATTCCCGGATGCGGATATCGATGCCGTGGACATCAATCCGGAGGTGGTCGCCGTCGCGAAAACCTGGCTCGGTTTCCGCGAGGACGCACGGATGCGCATCCACGTCGCCGACGGCCGCAAGTTCATCGAATCGGTGCAGCAACCCTATGACGTGATTCTCCTCGACGCTTTCGGCGCCGACGCCGTGCCTGCGCACCTGACGACGGCGGAATTTCTCGCCGCCGTGCGCCGTGCCGTGCGCGATGACGGGATCGTAATCAGCAACGTCTGGCGCACTGCCAGCAACCCGCCCTACGCATCGATGGTTCAGACCTATCTCAATGGCTTCGGCGGATTGCACGTGCTGCGCGTCGCCTCCACCAATAACCGGATACTGCTCGCCCTGCCGCGGGTCCAGACACTGACGCGGCAGGGGTTCGCCGCGCTGGCAGGCCGGCTGTCGACTGACAGAAGTTTCCGTTTCAACGCCGCCCCGCTGGTGGAACGCGGCTGGACGCCCGCAGACAACGAAGCCCATGGCGGCGCCGTATTGACCGATGCCGCCATCAGCCGGTAAGCGCCCTGCCGCCTTCTTTCCGGTCCCGCCGGCGGTGCCGATATAATCATCAGCAGAAACGCGCCCATGAAACAATCCATCCGGACACCAGACTGATTCGAAAGCGACCATGAAACACGACCTCATCCTCACCGCAAAAGGCCACCAGGGCACGCAGCAGCGCATGGAGCGCGAGTTCCAACTGATCAAGCTGTGGGAAGCACCCGACCGCGATGCCGCGCTCAAGGCCGCAGCGCCGAAAATACGCGCGCTCGCCCATACCGGCCATTCGAAGGTCGACGCCGCGCTGATGGACGCGCTGCCGAAGCTGGAAATCATCGCCAATTTCGGCGTCGGCGTGGACCAGATCGATCTTGACGCTGCAAAAAAACGCAACATCATCGTCACCAACACCGCCAACGTGCTCAACGACTGCGTTGCCGACTGCGCCATGGCACTGGTGCTGAACACGTTGCGCAAGTTTCCGCAGGCCGACAAGTACCTGCGCGCCGGCCGCTGGAAAAGCGACGGCACCTACCCCTTCACCACCTCGCTGGGCGGCAAAACACTGGGCATCCTCGGCCTCGGTCGCATCGGCGAGGAGATCGCGGTGCGGGCGCAGACCTTCAAGATGAACATCCGCTACCACAACCGCAACAAAAAGGACGTGCCGTACGCCTACGACCCCGATGTCGTGACCCTGGCGAAAAATTCGGATGTACTGGTGGCTATCACGCCCGGCGGTCCGGAGACCAGCAAGCTGGTCAATGCCGCCGTGCTCGACGCGCTCGGGCCACGTGGCTACCTGGTCAATGTCGCGCGCGGCTCGGTGGTCGATCAACCGGTGCTGTTGAAGTATCTGCAGCAGCAGAAAATCGCCGGCGCCGGCCTCGACGTGTTCGAAAAAGAGCCCGACGTGCCGCCTGAGTTCTTCGAACTCGACAATGTCGTGCTGCTGCCGCACATGGCCAGCGCCACCAACGAAACACGCACGGCGATGGGCGACCTGCAGATCGAAAACCTGCTGCTGCACCTGTCCGGAAAACCGGTCAAAACCCCGGTGACCTGAGGTTTCCCCGCCGGCAACCGGACACAGCCCCCGGTTACTGGCGACGCATCACGCCCGCTGCGGTAAAATCCGCCTTTTCTAGCGGGATTTCCATGGAAGCCGAACGCATCAACGCCATCGCCAACCGGTTGCACGATCTCGAAGAACGCGCGGGGGCGCTGCGGAGGTATCTTTGACTACGATGCGAAAACCCGCCGCCTCGAAGAACTGGTCAAGCTGAGCGAGGATCCCGCGCTGTGGAATGACGCCAAGCGCGCCCAGGAAGTCGGTCGCGAACGCAAGACGCTGGAAGGTATCGTCGTCACGTTGCGCGACCTCGACCGCGACATGCGCGACGCCCGAGAACTGTTCGAGATGGCGCGTGCGGAAAAGGACGACAGCACGCTGATCGCCGTCGAACAGGATGCCGGCAAGCTTGACGGCATCCTTGAGGACATGGAGTTCCGGCGCATGTTCTCCAACTCGATGGATCCCAACAGTTGCTTCCTCGACATCCAGGCCGGATCCGGCGGCACCGAGGCCCAGGACTGGGCTTCGATCCTCGAGCGCATGTACCTGCGTTACTGCGAGCAGAAGAAATTCCGCGTCGAAGTGCTCGAAGAGTCCGCCGGCGACGTCGCCGGCATCAAGAGTGCCTCGCTGAAGATCACCGGCGACTATGCCTTCGGCCACCTGCGCACCGAGTCCGGCGTGCACCGGCTGGTGCGCAAGTCGCCCTTCGACTCCAACAACCGCCGCCACACCTCGTTCGCCAGCGT
>JBMTEY010000055.1:0-14998 GCA_049433545.1 Burkholderiales bacterium
GCAGGCGGTATCGGGGCAGCGCATCGTGATTTTCCGCGGCGACGGCGGGCGCGAATTGCTGGCTGATACCCTGACTGCGCGCGGGGGGCAGGTCGAGTACGTGGAATGTTATCGTCGCGCGCGTCCGCGCGCCGATGCCGCGCCGTTGCTGCGGTCATGGGCTCGGGATGAGGTGCACGCGGTCACCGTCACCAGCAGCGAGGGCCTGCGCAACCTGTTTGAAATGCTCGGCAAGCTCGGGCAGTCGTGGCTGCGGCGCACACCGCTGCTGGCGCCGCATCCGAGGATTGCGGAAGCCGCGCGTGAACTTGGCTGCACTCGCGTGATCGAGACCGAGCCCGGCGACGAAGGGCTGATGGCGGCGCTGGTCCGCAACCTCGGCCAGCCGGTCTAGGCTGCGCACAGCGCATGTTATTCTCCGGATCATGAGTGAGAACGCACAGCAGGACGGAATCAATCCTGCAGCCGGCGGCGTTTCCCCGACGCCGGCGCCCGCAGCTGCGCGGCCGGCAAGGAGCGGCGGGGCGCTGTCGGCGCTGGCGCTGATCGTCGCGCTGGCCGCGGCAGGGTTCACCGTTTACCAGTGGTACAGCGATCGCGGTACTGACGATGCCTTGCGCGGCGAGCTGGCGCGGCGCCTTGCCGACATGGAAACGCGCAACAAGGAAGCTGCCGCGCGGGCGGCGCAGGCCGCTGCCGCGCTGCGCGACGCGGAAATCAAGCTCGGCATGCTCGAAGCCAGGCTCGCCGAATCGCAAAGCCAGCAGATCGCGCTGGAGTCGCTGCAGCAGGAGCTTTCCCGCAATCGCGACGAATGGGCGCTGGCCGACATCGAGCAGTCGGTACAGCTCGCGAGCCAGCAGCTGCAGGTTGCCGCGAACGTGCGCGCGGCATTGATCGCGCTGGAAAACGCCGAAGCCAGGCTGCAGCGCATGTACCAGCCGCGTTACGGCGCGCTGCGGCGTGTGCTGGCGCGCGACATCGAACGACTGAAGGCGCTGCCCCTGGTGGACGTGCAGGGCATCAGTGCGCGGATCGACGACGTCATTGCGGGCGTCGACGGACTGCAACTGGCGATGGACGCGCGCATCCGCAGCGAACCCGCCGCAGGTGATGCGCCGCAGACTGCGGCGACGCTTCCGGCGTGGGAGCGCATGTTGCGCGAGGCCTGGCAGGAATTGCGGCAGCTGGTGAGGGTGCAGCGCACCGGGCCCCAGGAAGCGGTGCTGCTGGCGCCCGAGCAGGCATTTTTCCTGAGGGAAAATCTCAAGCTGAGGCTGCTGGGCGCTCGTGTTGGATTGCTGGTCCGCGACAGCAAGGGTTATCAGGGCGATTTGCAGGCGGCGCTGGCGGCGCTCGAGCGCCATTTCGACATGCGCGACGGCACGGTTGCCGCCGCCGCGGCGACGCTGCGCAAACTCCGGTCGGCGCAGGTCCAGGTCGACATCCCGGATATTGCGGAAACGCTGCAGGCCTTGCGCAACCTGCGGCTTCCCCGTGCCAAACCGCAGGGCTGAGCACAGGCGGCATGCGGACACCAGCGGCATGAATTCAATGTTTTCACGACGCTTATCGCGATGCGCTGGCTGATCCGCATCCTCGTGCTGGGCGCATTGGCGACCGGGCTGGTGCTGCTGGCGCGACTCAATGAAGGTTATGTGCTGATTGCGCTGCCGGGACAGCGCGTCGAACTGTCGCTGAATTTCGCGCTGGTGCTGCTGGCGCTGGGCCTGGTGACGGGTTACCTGCTGGTGCGGCTGCTGGCGACCACACTCGAGTTGCCGGGCCGGGTGGCCAGGTTCCGTGCCGCGCGGCGGCGCGAAACCGCGCATGCCACGCTGGTCGAGGCATTGAGCGAATTTTTTGCCGGCCGTTACGCGAGGGCGGAGAAATCGGTCAATCGCGCCGTCGCGCTTGGTGAATCAGCCGATCTGGGCGCGGTTGTCGCCGCGCGTGCGGCGCATGAACTGCGCGCACCGGAACGGCGCGATGGTTACCTCGGGCAACCGGAGGCGGACCCCGAAAAACCCGATGCGGCCCGCGCGATAACCAGGGCGCAGATGCTGCTCGACGAACGGCGGGCGGAAGAGGCGCTGGCGGCGCTGGCAGCGTTGCCGAAAAAACACACCGCGGCCCTGCGCCTCGAATTGCGCGCCCGCCAGCGTCTCGGCCAGTGGGATGCGGTGCCGGCGCTGATCGACCAGTTGGAAAAACGCGACGTATTCAGCAGCGAGCAGGCCGAAACCGAGCGCAGCCATGCCTGGCAGCAGCTGGTCGAGCGCCAGTCCGGCGACGCTGCGGGCCTGGCCGCACTGTGGAAGCGCATGCCTGAACGTTATCGCCGGGTGACTGCCGTGGCCGGCGCGGCAGCGGCGGCCTTTCACGAACTGGGGCTATGCGACCAGGCGCAGGCAGTGATCGAGCGCAGCCTGGAAAGCGAATGGGACGACGGGCTGGTGAACCTTTACGGCGAATGCTGTGCAAACGATGCGCGCCGGCAGATCGAGCATGCCGAACGCTGGCTGCAGGACCATCGCGAGGACGGCACGTTGCTGCTGGCGCTGGGCCGGCTCTGCGCGCGCCAGCAGTTGTGGGGCAAGGCGCAAAGTTATCTGGAGGCCAGCCTTTCAGTGGCGCCGACCTATTCCGCGCAATTCGAACTCGCGCAGTTGCACGACGGGCTGGGCCACGTCGACGAAGCGCGCAAACACTACCGCGCCAGCCTCGAGCTGGCGGTGGGCCAGCTCAAGCGCATCAGTGGCGGACGGCGGCACCAGCCGCGCTGAACCGCCAAGTCAGCCGGTTGTCGGGGATGCCGGCGTGAAGGCGTCGGCGTAAAACGCGGAGTCCGGAAGGCCGCAACGGTCGCGGAAATCCCGGCGCGCGGCTTCGATCATCGCCGGTGCGCCGCAGGCATAGACCTCGTGGCCTGACAGGTCCGGCAGATCTTCCATGACCGCGTGATGCACCAGACCGCGCCGCCCGGTCCAGCGGTCTTCATTCCCTGCATCGGACAGTACCGGAACGTAGGTGATGCCGTGTTCGCGCTGCCAGCGTTCAGGCAGTTCGTTCAGGTAGAGGTCGGCGGCATGCCGTGCGCCGCGGTACAGCACCATGGGCCGCCTGATGTTGCCGTGAATGGCGTGTTCGATGATGGCCTTGACTGGCGCGAAGCCGGTGCCGCCGGCAAGCAGCACCACCGGCTTGTCGCTGTCCTCGCGCAGAAAAAACGTCCCCAGCGGTCCCTCGAACCGCAGGATGTCCTTTTCCTTCATGCGCGTGAACACATGCTGGCTGAACGAACCGCCGTAATTGCGCAGATGCAGTTCCAGCAGGTCGTCGTCATGAGGCGGGTTGGCCATGGACAGGCTGCGTCGCGTGCCGTCCTTGAGCAGGATGTCGATGTACTGTCCGGCGAGAAACTGCAGACGCTCGGCCGCGGGCAGGCGCAGGCGGATGCGCATCACGTCCGGCGCCACGAGTTCCAGTGCCTGCACCCGGCAGGGCAGCGTTTTCACCGGAATGTCCTTCACGGCGCCGATTTCGCGGCACTCGATGACCAGGTCGCTGAGCGGCCTTGCCTGGCAGAACAGCGCCATGCCCTGCGTCCGCTCGGCGGGCGTCAGCGCGGTTTCCTGGGATTTGCCGTGGTCGACGGCGCCGGAGATGACCTTGCCCTTGCAAGATCCGCAGGCACCATTGCGGCAGCCGTAAGGCAGCATGTAGCCCTCGCGCAGGGCGGCTTCGAGTACGGTCTCGTCACGCTCTGTCTGGAACACGTGACCGCTCGGATGTATGGTGATCTGGCAGGACATGGGGACTGTTCGGAAAATCAGAGCGCGATGACTGCGTTAAAATACGCCACTATATGAAACGCCTGTTGATCATAGGCTGCGGTGATGTGGGGCTGCGCGTCGCGAAGCTGCTGCTGCCGCGCCATCGCATCTATGCGCTGACGCGTAACGCGGAGCGGCTTGCCGCGCTGCGCGAACACGGACTCGTTCCGCTGACCGGCGACCTGGACCGGCCCGATACGCTGACCGGACTTTCCGGCCTTGCGCACGATGTGATCCACCTGGCCCCGCCGCCATCGCGCGGCATTATCGACACCCGTACTGCACACCTGATTGCGACGCTGGGGCGGGGCAGGAGTCTACCACAGCACTTCATCTACATCAGCACCAGTGGCGTCTACGGCGACTGCGGCGGCGCGGTGACGGACGAGACCAGACCGTTGCGGCCGCGGACGGATCGCGCCCTGCGCCGCGCCGATGCCGAGCGCAGGCTGCGCGAATGGGGCGCGCGCAGCGGCGTGTGCGTCAGCATCCTGCGCGTGCCCGGAATTTACGCGGCTGACCGCCTGCCGGTGGCGCGCATCGAGCGCGGCACGCCGGCATTGCTGCCGCACGACGATGCGTATGTCAATCACGTTCATGCCGATGATCTTGCGCGCATGGTGGTTGCCGCCCTGCATCGCGGCCAGGCCAACCGCAGCTATAACGCCAGCGACGATGCTCCGCAGAAAATGGGCGACTATTTCGACCTGGTGGCCGACCGTTTCAGCCTGCCGCGGCCGCCGCGCATCGCGCGCGCGGAGGCGCGCACGCTGTTGCCGGAGAACCTGTATTCGTTCATGAGCGAATCGCGGCGCCTCGCCAATTCCCGGATCAAGCACGAATTGCGCGTGCGCTTGCGCTATCCGACGGTTCACGAAGGAATTGCTGCGGCGTTAACAAGGCAGGGAGCCGGGCATGTCCGTTGACGGTGATGAGGTTCTTCTGGTTATATCCACCCTTCCGGATTGGGAGTCCGCAGAGAGATTTGCCCGGGACCTGATAGAGGCCCGTGTGGCAGCATGCGTCAATATGCTTGCTCCTTGTGTGTCCGTTTATCGCTGGCAGGGCACAATCGAAGACAAGGGCGAGATCCCGGTGCTGATAAAAACTACAGCGCGGCGTTATGAGCAGCTTGAATCCAAAATCCGTGAGCTGCACCCCTATGAACTTCCTGAAATCTTGGCAGTCCCAGTGACGCGCGGATTGCCCGGCTATCTCGGTTGGGTGGCTGCCGAGACCGCCTGACCCGCAATTGTTCCTACCTGCCCAATCATGATCCTACGCTGGCTGGCCATACTGCTGGTGCTGTGCAGCAGCTTCGCATATGCGGCCGAGCAGGATCTGCTCGAACCTGAAAAGGCGTTTGCGTTCAGTGCGCGCGTTGCGGCACCCGATGCGATCGAAGTGCGTTACGTGATCGCGAAGGGGTACTACATGTACCGTGACAAGTTCCGCTTTGCACTGGAACCTTCGGCTGTCGGTGCGGGGCCGGCGGAACTGCCGCCGGGTCGCCTGAAGAAAGACGAGTTTTTCGGTGAAACGCAGGTCTACCGTGACGAGGTGCGCATCCGCTTGCCGATCAATTTGGGCGGGATGGAGCGCGCGGTACTGGTTGCGACGTCCCAAGGCTGTGCCGATGCCGGCGTCTGTTACGTTCCGGTGGAACAGAAAGCCGAACTGCTCCTGACTGCGGTCGGTAATTTCCCCGCGGGCGAGGAACCGCTGTCCCGCCTGTTTGCCGGTTCGCGCAGCCCGGATGCAGCGGCAAAGGGGGAAGACGGGCTGGTCGCTGACCTGTTCCACGGTGAAACCTGGCTGCTGATTGCCAGTTTTTTCGGTTTCGGCCTGTTGCTGTCATTCACTCCCTGCGTGTTGCCGATGGTGCCCATATTGTCTGGCATCATCGTCGGCCGGGGCCAACACATGACCCGCGCGCATGGCGTGCTGCTGTCGCTGGCTTACGTGCTGGGGATGGCGATCACCTATGCGCTGGCCGGGGTGGCCGCAGGTCTGTCGGGGGCGATGCTGTCGGCCGCATTGCAGAATCCGTGGGTGCTGGGCGCCTTCGCCGCGATATTCGTCGCGCTGGCGCTGTCGATGTTCGGTTTTTATGAATTGCAACTGCCGACGGCGCTGCAGTCGCGGCTGGCCGGCGCCAGCAGCCGCCTGCACGGCGGTCACTACACCGGGGTTTTCGTGATGGGGGTGCTGTCGGCGCTGATCGTCGGTCCCTGTGTTGCCGCCCCCCTGGCCGGTGCGCTGCTTTATATCTCGCAAAGCGGTGATGCTGCGCTCGGCGGCAGCGCTCTGTTTGCGATGGCGCTGGGCATGGGGGCACCGCTGGTGGCGGTCGGCGCCTCGGCCGGCGCCCTGTTGCCCAAGGCGGGACCGTGGATGGAAACCGTCAAACGGTTCTTCGGCGTGATGTTGCTGGCGGTGGCAATTTACCTGGTATCGCCGGTGATCCCGGTGACGGCGCAGATGCTGGCCTGGGCCGCGCTGCTGGTTTTTACCGGAATTTACCTGCGCGCCATCGATCCGCTGCCGCCTGCCGCACGCACTTTTGCCAGGCTCAGCAAGGGTGCAGGTGTGATCGCACTGGTTGCGGGCATTGCCTTCCTGGTCGGCGCCTTGTCGGGCAGCCGGGACGTGCTGCAGCCCTTGTCCGGATTGCGTGGTACGGCGGCGGGTGCGCCAACCGGGCCTGGCGTGGCTTTCCAGCGGGTGGCTGACCTTGCCGAACTGGATGCGGCAATATCCGCCGCCAGCGGCAAAACCGTGATGCTCGATTTTTATGCTGACTGGTGCGTCAGCTGCAAGGAAATGGAGCGCTATACCTTTACCGATCCGGCCGTGCAGTCGCGCCTGGCAGGCATGATCAAGATTCAGGCGGACGTGACCGCCAATACCGCGGAACACCAGGCCCTGCTGAAACGCTTCCGGTTGTTCGGACCGCCCGGCATCGTGTTTTTCGATCCGGCAGGACGTGAAATCCAGGGGCTGCGCGTCATCGGCTTCCAGCCGGCCGGCAAATTTGCCGAGGTGCTGGACCAGGCGCTGGCTGTCCGGTGACACCGGTCAGGCGGGCACTGCTGGTGGCAGGGGTCGGCGGCGTGGCTGCTGCGGCCGGATATTTCGCCAATTTGTGGCGCATCGGTGCAGCGGGCCAGGTGCCGGCCGGTGATGCCGCCGCCGCGGCGATCCTCGACGGCCCGTTGCAAACCCTGGATGGTGCAACGCAGAACCTGTCCGGATTCCGCGGCCGGATACTGGTCATCAATTACTGGGCGACCTGGTGCGCGCCCTGCCGCGAAGAGATCCCGCTTTTTGTCCGGCTGCAGCAGGAATACGGTACCAAAGGTGTGCAATTTGTTGGCATCGCCATCGATCAACCGGACAAGGTGCGCGATTTCGCCCGGGAGTTCCGGATCAACTACCCGCTGCTGATTGCCGGCATTGACGCCATGGAACTGTCGCGCAAGGCGGGCAACAAGGCTGGGGTGCTGCCTTATACGCTGGTGCTCAGCCGTCCCGGCAATATTGCTGCAAGTCTGGTTGGTGGGATCAGCGAGATGCGTATGCGTGCACAGCTGGATCCGTTGTTGTAGCTATTCCCCGGTAAAATCAGTCTAAAATCACATAAATTCCGGCTTTTCCAGGAAATTATCAGATCCGATCCGGTGGCCGCAGGGGTGTGAGGCGATAGATCGCGGCCGTTTGGATGGCGAAATCATGCGGCGTTACAGCGAATGATCAAGAAGGCTTAACTGTATCAATAATGTAGACATTTGCCGTTAATTTAAGGCAAAATCCGCCATCTTGCCGGGATGTTGCTGAGATGGGGTGGTAGCTGCAGAGAAGCTGCAAACTTGGTCTGGTGCCGGCGATTATAACGGGAGTGCCATGGTGAGTCCGAAACAATTGCTGCTGCTGAACGGACCCAATCTGAATCTGCTGGGAACCCGGGAGCCCGGAATCTACGGCGCGACGACCCTGGCACAGATAGAGCAACGCCTGCAGCAAAGGGCCACTGCGTCCGGCGCATCGCTGGCCACATTCCAGAGCAATGCCGAGGCCGAGCTGGTGGACCGGGTGCAACAGGCGGGGCGGGACGGCGTCGACTTCATCCTGATCAATCCCGCGGCATTCACCCACACCAGCGTGGCTTTGCGCGATGCACTCGCGGCGGTGGCCATTCCGTTCGTGGAAATCCACCTTTCCAACGTGTTTGCGCGGGAATCCTTTCGCCGCGAATCCTATTTTTCCGATATCGCGGTCGGTGTCATCAGCGGTCTCGGTGCTGCAGGATACGAACTGGCGCTGGAATACGCGCTGGGCCATACCAAAAAGGGTTGAAACATGGATTTACGGAAACTCAAGACACTGATCGACCTGGTGCAGCAGTCCGGCATAGCCGAGCTCGAGATCACCGAGGGCGAGGAGAAAGTGCGCATCAGCCGCTTCGGCATGCCCGGCGCGACCGGTGTGCCGGCGCCGGCCGCAGGACCGGTGGCGCAGACGGTAGTACTGCCGGGCGCCGAACCGGCGGAGCCGGCGGACCCTGCAGGCGTACCGCCGGCGGAGGCCGCAGGCCATGCGGTGAAGTCACCGATGGTGGGTACCTTCTACCGGTCGTCCACCCCGGGGGCAAAACCGTTCGTCGAAGTCGGCCAGGCCGTGAAAAGCGGCGATACCGTGTGCATCATCGAGGCCATGAAATTGCTCAATGAAATCGAGGCCGACCGCGACGGGGTCATCAAGGCCATTCTGGTCGAAAACGGACAGCCGGTCGAATACGGACAGCCGCTGTTTGTCATCGACTGAGCACATTTTCCAACGCCGGACGCGATCCGCCAGCCGAGATATTACGGGCAGTGTCCAACACGCCAGGAACATCCTGCAATAATGTTTGAAAAAATTCTCATAGCCAACCGCGGTGAAATCGCATTGCGCATCCAGCGCGCATGTCGCGAGATGGGCATCAAGACCGTGGTGGTGCATTCCGAGGCGGATGCCGAGGCCAAATACGTGCGCCTGGCCGACGAGTCGGTCTGCATCGGCCCGGCGGCGTCATCGGCGAGTTACCTCAACGTGCCGGCGATCATTGCCGCCGCGGAGGTCACAGATGCCGAGGCGATACACCCGGGTTACGGCTTCCTTTCGGAAAACGCCGATTTTGCGGAACGCGTCGAACAGAGCGGATTCACCTTCATCGGTCCCCGGGCGGAGACCATCCGCCTGATGGGCGACAAGGTCAGCGCCAAAAACGCGATGAAAAAGGCCGGGGTGCCGGTGGTGCCCGGCATGGACGGCGCCATGCCCGAGGAGCCCAAGGAAGCGGTGAAGATTGCGCGCCAGATCGGTTATCCGGTGATCGTCAAGGCGGCGGGCGGCGGGGGTGGCCGCGGCATGCGCGTGGTCCACACCGAGGCGGCGCTGATGAATGCCGTGAACACGACGCGTGCCGAGGCGCAGGCGGCCTTCGGCAATCCGTCGGTGTACATGGAAAAGTATCTGGAGAAACCGCGCCACATCGAAATCCAGGTACTTGCCGACAAGCACCGCAATGCGCTGTACCTGGGTGACCGCGACTGTTCCATGCAGCGCCGACACCAGAAGATCATCGAGGAGGCGCCGGCGCCGCTGCTAGGCGCCCGCGCCCGCGCGCGGATCGGAGAGCGCTGTGCCGAGGCCTGCCGCAAGATCGGCTACGAGGGCGCGGGCACTTTTGAATTTCTCTACGAGGGCGGCGAATTCTTTTTCATCGAAATGAATACCCGGCTGCAGGTCGAGCATCCGGTCACGGAAATGGTCACCGGGCTGGACATCGTGCAGTTGCAGATCCGTGTCGCAGCCGGGGAAAAGCTCGCCTTGCGCCAGAAGGACGTCGTGCTGAGGGGACATGCGATCGAATGCCGCATCAATGCCGAAGATCCCTACAAATTCACGCCGTCGCCAGGACGCATCACGTCATTGCACATGCCCGGGGGGCCCGGCATCCGCGTCGATTCGCACGCCTATGCCGGCTATTTCGTGCCGCCCAACTACGACTCCCTGCTCGGCAAGATCATTGCCTACGGCGATACCCGGGAGCAGGCGATGGCGCGGCTGCAGATCGCATTGTCGGAAACGGTGATCGAGGGCATAAAGACCAACGTGCCCCTGCACCAGGAACTGGTGCGCGATACTGCCTTCCAGCGAGGCGGCACCAGCATCCATTATCTTGAAGAGCGGCTTGCCAAGCTGACTCGCGCCGAGTAACGCGGCGGCAGAGCGCCCGTCTGGATGAGCCATGCCCTGGTTGTGCGCGACACTGCAGATCGATGAGGCCGGAGTTGAAACGCTCGCCGATGCGCTGCTCGAAGCCGGTGCGCTGGCGGTGGATGTACAGGACGCCGCGGCCGGCACCGCGGAAGAGGCGCCGATCTATGCCGAGCCCGGCGAAGCGCCTGCGGCAGGATGGCGCCGCAACCGGGTCGGCGCACTTTTTTCCATTGATGCCGATCTTTATACGGTGATGCCGCAAGCGTTGCGCGCGGCCGGCCTGGAAGAGGCTGCGGCATTCAGCATTGAGCGCGTCGAGGATGCCGACTGGGTGCGCCTGACGCAGAGCCAGTTCCGGCCGCTGCAGATCACGTCCCGCCTGTGGGTGGTGCCGAGCTGGCACAATCCGCCGGATCCCGCGGCAATCAACATTGTTCTCGATCCCGGGGTTGCTTTCGGCACCGGCGCCCATCCCACGACGCGGCTGTGCCTGCGCTGGCTGGACGCCGTCGTGACTCACGGCGCCGACGTGCTCGATTACGGTTGCGGTTCCGGCATACTCGCGATCGCGGCGATGCGGCTGGGCGCCGCGAGTGCCCGCGGCGTCGACATCGATCCGCAGGCCCTGCTGGCCGCACGCAACAATGCGGCACAGAACCGGGTGGACGCGACATTCATCGCCGCTGAAGATCAGGCCGTGGCCCCGGCGCGGATCGTCGTCGCGAACATCCTGGCCAATCCGCTGACCGTGCTCGCGCCGCTGCTGGCGCGGCTGACGCTGCCCGGCGGTTTTATTGCGCTGTCGGGCATACTTGCCGAACAGGCCGATGCCGTGATCGATGCTTACGCTGCGGATTTCGCCATGCGGCTCGAAGGAAAAGACGAAGGCTGGGTTTTGCTGACGGGCGTACGCAAGGACTGAACAAGTGAGTGTCGCGCGTAGCTGATGGTGTTACGGAGCCAGCCGCCATGCCGGACATGCGGAAATCCGGTTTTTCGAAAACAGCTTAGCAGGTAGAGTAACGCCCATGCCCCTGATCACCCGTTGCGCGCATTGCCATACCGTGTTCCGCATTACGGCCGAGCAGTTGCAGGCTCATGGCGGGCAGGTGCGCTGCGGCCGTTGCATGCAGGTATTCAACGGGCTTGCCGCGTTGTCGCCGGATGTCGCGATGGCCACTGCGCCGGTGGTCGAACCTCCGCCCGCAGGCCCGACAGCGGTTGTTGCTGAACAGCCGGTTGCAACAGTGACACCAGAGGCGGCAGTGCCGGCAGCGACCGTGGAACCGCCCCCGCTCGCGGAAGCCGTGATCGAGCCTTTGGAACCTCTGGCAGAACAGCAACCGGCAGCGGAACCGGAGCCAGCCGAAATTGACGGGCCGATGCCCCTGCATGCACCGGAACCGGAGCCAGTGAGCGCCGGGGCCGATGACAATCCATTCCTGCAGGATGAGCCCGCACCACCAGCCCCTGCGGCGCATCGTGTGCTGGTGGCTACAGCCTGCCTGCTGCTGCTGCTGCTCGGGCTGGCTGCGCAGGCGGTGTATTTTTATCGCGGTGAAATTGCCGCACGCCATACCCAGGCGCGGGTATGGCTGGCTGCGGCATGCGCGCAGTTCGGTTGCACCGTGGAATTGCCGCAGCGTCCGAAATCGCTTTTGATCGAAGCTTCCGATCTGCAGTCCATTGATCCCGCGCGGCCGGACCGCATTCAGTTGACCGCGACGCTGCGCAACCACGCGCCCCATGATGTTGCATACCCTGCGCTCGACCTGGTGCTGACCAACGCCAATGACCATACGCTGGCCCGTCGCACATTCCTGCCGCATGAATACCTGGGCAGCGGGCGTGACCCGCGCGCAGGTATCGCCGCGAATGCGGAACTGACGGTACGGATCGGCCTGGAGACGGGTAACCTCGGTGCGGCGGGATTCCGGCTGGCAGTGCTGCCTGCGCCGTGATATCATAAGTATCTGTTTTAATTGATAAATTTTGCATTGATGGAGTCGTGATGAGTACACCGGAACATTTGAAATACACCGCCAGCCACGAGTGGGTGCGCCGCGAGTCCGACGGTACCGTCACCATCGGCATCACCGATCACGCCCAGGAAATGCTCGGCGATGTGGTGTTCGTCGACAATCCGGCGCCGGGCCGCAAGCTCAGGCAGGGAGAAGAATGCGGGGTGATCGAATCGGTGAAAGCGGCCGCGGATATTTACGCGCCGGTGTCCGGCGAGATTGTTGCCGCCAATGCCGAACTGGGGGATGCTCCAGAGAAAGTGAATCAGGATCCGTATTCGGCATGGATGTTCCGCATAAAACCGGACGATCCTGCCGAAATCGATGCCCTGCTGGATGCCGCGGCGTACAAGAAAATCGCCGAAGCGGAAAAAAACTGAGCAGCAGCGTTCTCCGCGGCGGCACTCCAGTGCCGGTTTATCGCCATAATCAACATTTAACAACAAGGAGATCATCATGCCATCCGTCACCCTGGCTGGAAACCCCATCACCGTCGCCGGCAATTTTCCGAAAAAGGGCGATACGGCGCCGGATTTCACGCTGACTGCCAAGGATCTGAAGGAAACCGGGCTCAAGGATTACGCCGGCAAACGCAAGGTGCTGAATATCGTGCCCAGCCTGGATACCCCGGTTTGCCAGGCGTCGACGCGCAAATTTAACGCGGAAGCCACAAAACTCGGCAATACTTCAGTGCTGGTGATCGCCGCCGACCTGCCGTTTGCGATGGGCCGGTTCTGCGGCGCCGAAGGGCTCAACGACGTGGTCACGCTGTCGACGTTCCGCAACCGCGATTTTCACAACAGGTACGGCGTCGACATTACCGACGGACCGTTGCGCGGATTGACCGCGCGCGGCGTCGTCGTGCTCGACGAAAACAACAAGGTAGTGCACGCCGAACTGGTTCCGGAAATCAAGCAGGAACCCGACTATGCCGCCGCGCTGGCGGCATTGAAATAAATGACATGATGCCGGTGCGGCCGGGCGCAACGCCCTGCGTGCATCGGGTGAACAGGGAGCAAGGTGGCATGGACGGCACGCAGCCCACCGAAAGCCCGCACAAGGGCAAGACCGGGATCAGGCGGGTCTGGAATGCTTTTTTTTATTCCATCGAGGGCCTGCGCGCGGCGTACCGCCATGAGGATGCGTTCCGGCAGGAGGTGCTGCTTGCGATATTGCTGATACCCGCCGCTCTGTTCCTGCCGGTGAGCGGTACCGGAAAGGCGCTGATGATCGGCGCTGTGCTGCTGGTGCTGATCGTCGAATTGCTGAACTCGGCGGTCGAGGCGGCGGTAGACCGCATTTCGCTGGAGAACCATGCGCTGGCGAAACGCGCCAAGGACATCGGCAGCGCCGCGGTGATGCTGTCGCTGTTCAATGTAGTGCTGGTCTGGGGGCTGGTGCTGCTGGCCTGATCGGGGCGCAAGCCCCTGGTTTGTCTCGCAAATTTCATAAATATTTCACTGTAGATTCGCATTCGGGATTCATGATGGCGCGCCATGGACGGCGCCGACATCGTGTTGCAGCACTATCCGGCCGCGGCGCGCAAACTGCGCGTGGCCATGGTTACCGAAACCTACCCGCCGGAAATCAACGGTGTGGCGATGACCATGGGGCGCATCGTCAGTGGACTGCATTCGCGTGGACATACGGTACAGCTGGTGCGCCCGCGCCAGCATCCGGGTGAGCGTCCGGCGATGCAACCTCAGTTCGAGGAGGTCCTGCAACGCGGCGTGCCGATTCCCCGATACGATGCGCTGAAGCTGGGCTTGCCGGCAAAACAGACGCTGACCCGGCTGTGGGCAAGGCATCGTCCCGACATCGTGCATGTGGTGACCGAGGGCCCGCTGGGCTGGTCCGCGCTGGCGGCCGCGGCCAAACTCAGGCTGCCGGTCACCACCGATTTTCATACCAACTTCCACAGCTACAGCGCGCACTACGGCGTCGGCTGGCTGAAGACGCCGATCACCGCGTACCTGCGCAAGTTCCACAACAAGGCGCTGAGCACCCTGGTGCCTACGGAGAGCCTGCGCCAGGAGCTGGCAACCCTGGGTTTCCGCAACCTGCAGGTGGTGGCTCGCGGGGTGGATACCGCGCTGTTCAATCCGGAACGTCGCAGTTCAGTGCTGCGCGCGGACTGGGGCGTGCACGACGAATGCCCCGTCGCCCTTTACGTGGGACGCCTTGCACCGGAGAAAAACCTGGCGCTGGTGCTGCGTGCCCACGCGGCGATGCGCGAAGTCCGGCCGGAGCTGCGGCTGGTGCTGGTCGGTGACGGTCCCGAACGCGCCCGGCTTGAACGCGACAACCCGCAACTGGTGTTTGCCGGCATGCGCACCGGCGAGGATCTTGCCGCGCATTACGCGTCAGCCGACATATTCCTGTTTCCGAGCATGACCGAGACTTACGGCAACGTCACGGTGGAGGCCATGGCCAGCGGGTTGGCGGTGGTGGCGTATGACTACGCTGCCGCACAACAGCACATCCGTCATGCGGTCAACGGACTCCTGGCGCCGTTCGGTGCCGCCGATGAATACGTGCAGCTGGCCGTCGCCCTCGCCGGCGATCCGTCGCGGATTGGGCTGTTGGGAAAAAATGCGCGTGAGACCACCGCGAAACTCGACTGGTCGTGCATAGTGACCGAGTTCGAGCAAGCCCTGCTGATCCTGGCGGAGGACGCGCCGGGACCGGAGACCGGGGCCCATGCCGTTGCCTGAGATGGCCAGGCAACGGTTTTAGCGGCAGCTTTTTATTTCTTCAGGGCGTCGCGGATTTCGCGCAGCAGCACGATGTCTTCCGCCGGCGCTGCGGGAGCCGCCGGAGCCTCTTCTTCCTTGCGCTTCAGGCGGTTGATGGCACGGATCAGCATGAATACCGCAA
>JBMTEY010000056.1:0-14762 GCA_049433545.1 Burkholderiales bacterium
GCAACGATCGCATCGCACGCACCCTGCAGCGCATCATCCAGGAACAGAAGCTGGTGCCGGTGCCGGTCTCGGTGCTCAACAAGCCGGGCGGCAACCAGACCATCTCGCGCGTCTACATCAACCAGAATCCGGGTGACGGACATTACATGGACATCGGCAATCCGACGCTGATCGCCAATACCATCGCCGGGCGGCAGCAGTACACCGATTTCACGCCGATTGCGCTGCTGGTCAATGAATTCTCGGCGTTTTCGGTGCGCGCGGACTCGCCGTACCGGAACGCGAAGGATCTCGTCGAACAGTTGAAGAAAGATCCGGACTCGATCGCCATCGGCGTCAGCAACCGTGGCGGCACCAACCACCTGGCGATCTCGCTGCTGGCCAAGGCCGGCGGCGTGGATCCGCGCCGGCTGAAAGTGGTCGTTTTCAAGACCAATGCGGAAGGCATTACTGCATTGCTCGGCGGTCACATTCATCTCGTTTCCTCTGCGGTGGGCACCGCGGTAGGTCGGATGCGTGATGGCAAGACGCACATCCTTTCGGTCAGCGCGCCGCAGCGCTTGGGTGGCGATCTGGCGCAGGTGCCGACGCTGCGCGAACAAGGCTATGACGTGTCCCTGTCCAACTGGCGGGCGATCATCGGGCCCAAGGGGCTGAGCGCGGCACAGGTGGCGTACTGGGAAGGCGTGCTGGAGAAAGTCGTCGCGACTGACGAGTGGAAAACGCTGCTGTCCAAGTACTTTCTGGACGGTCATTTCCTGCGCGGCAGGGAGTTCGGCGAATACATGAAAAAAGAGTACGGCGATACCAAGGTCATCATGACCGAGCTCGGACTGGTCAAGTAGGGAGCAGCCCGCCGTGACGGATGAACTGCTTCTGCTCGACAACGACGACGTTGCGGGCGTGCTCGACTTGGGCGACTGCATGGTCGCCCTGGAACGCGCCTACCGGGCGCTGGCCGAAGGCAGGCTGGTAGAGCGCGCGCGCAGCCAGACGCGGGTGCCGCTGGCCGAACCGGATGTCAGCTATTGTTTCAAGAGCATGGAGGGCGCGCTGGTCGGCAGCGGTTACATGACGTTGCGCATCACTTCGGACGCCGTGTTCGAAGGTAGGGTGGATGGGCGCGCGCGTCGCGACAAGCTGGCGCGCGGACCCGGCGGCACCTACTGCGGGCTGATTTTCGTGTTCAGCACCGCCAGCCTCGCACCCGTCGCCATCGTCCACGACGGCCTGATCCAGCTTGCGCGCGTGGCCTGCACCAGTGCCCTGAGCGTGCGCCTGCTCGCACGCGACGATGCCGCGGTGCTTGGGCTGATCGGCACCGGCCAGCAGGCCTGGTGGCACCTGAAGGCGGCAAGCGCGGTGCGCAGTCTGCGCGAGGTCAGGATCTACAGCCCGAACGCAGAGCGGCGGCAGGCGTTCGCGGCACGCGCAAAACAGGAACTGGGCATCGACGTCGGCGCAGCGGCCACGGCACAGGCTGCGGTGGAGGGTGCCGACATCGTGATCGCCGCCACCAATGCCAGCGAACCGGTGCTCGACGGCCACTGGCTGGCGCCGGGCAGCCATGTCGTGTCCATCGTCAGCGGTGACAAGGGCAGCAGCCGGCGCGAGCTCGATGATGAAACCCTGCGCCGCGCCACGCTGGTCGTTGCGCACTCCAGGGCCGGTGCGATCGAACACCAGAGCGGCGACCTTGCCGGTCCGGTGGATGCCGGGATCCTCAGTTGGGAGAAGATAGTCGATTTCCCGGACCTGGTGGCGGGCAACTCGCCGCGCCGCGGCGGACGCGACGACATCACGGTGTTCAAGAACAACGGCGGCACCGGCCTGCAATTCGCCGCGGTGGCGCCGGCGGTCTACGAACGTGCGCGGGAGGCCGGCATCGGCCGCAGGCTGCCCGCGGCGTGGTTTGTCGAGAACATGCCATCCTGACCTGGACGGGGCTAAAAAAACGGCCGGGAAACCCCGGCCGTTTTTTGTTGATGCAGAAATCGGTTACAGCAGCGGCACGATCAGCAGCGCGACGATGTTGATGATCTTGATCAGCGGGTTGATGGCCGGGCCGGCGGTGTCCTTGTAGGGGTCGCCCACGGTGTCGCCGGTGACCGCCGCCTTGTGGGCTTCGGAACCCTTGCCGCCGTGGTTGCCGTCCTCAATGTACTTCTTGGCATTGTCCCAGGCGCCGCCGCCGGTGCACATCGAGATCGCGACGAAGAGGCCGGTGACGATGGTGCCCATCAGCATGCCGCCCAGGGCCTGGATGCCGGCATCCTTGCCCATCAGTGCGCCGACGATCAGCGCGACCGCAACAGGTGCGAGCACCGGCAGCAGCGAGGGCACGATCATCTCCTTGATCGCGGCGCGGGTCAGCATGTCCACCGCGCGGGAATAATCGGGCTTGGCAGTGCCTTCCATGATGCCGCTGATTTCCTTGAACTGGCGGCGCACTTCGACTACCACCGAACCGGCGGCGCGGCCGACGGCTTCCATCGCCATCGCGCCGAACAGGTAGGGGATCAGGCCGCCGGCAAAGAGGCCGATGATGACCGCGGGGTTTGACAGGTCGAAGCTGACGGTGCGGCCGGTTTCCTCGATCTTGTGGGTGTAGTCGGCGAACAGCACCAGGGCGGCCAGGCCGGCGGAGCCGATGGCGTAACCCTTGGTCACCGCCTTGGTGGTGTTGCCCACGGCGTCCAGCGGGTCGGTCACATCACGCACCGACTTCGGCATTTCCGACATCTCTGCGATGCCGCCGGCGTTGTCGGTGATCGGGCCGTAGGCGTCGAGCGCGACGATGATGCCGGCCATCGACAGCATTGAGGTCGCGGCGATGGCGATGCCGTAGAGGCCGCCCAGCGTGTATGAAACGTAGATTGCCACGCACACCGCAAGCACGGGCCAGGCGGTGGAACGCATCGACACGCCGAGGCCGGCGATGATGTTGGTGCCGTGGCCGGTGGTCGAGGCCGCGGCGACGTGCTGCACCGGCGCATATTCGGTACCGGTGTAGTACTCGGTGATCCACACCAGGAAGGCGGTCAGCACGAGGCCGACGACCGAGGCGGCGTACAGCTTCATCACCGACAGGTTGGGGTAGTGCTCGGCGATGTTGCCGAGCGTCCAGCTGGTGATCGGGTAGAACGCGATCAGCGCCAGCACACCGGCGACGATCAGGCCGCGGTAGAGCGCGCCCATGATGTTCTTGCCGTCGGAGGTCTTGACGAAGAAGGCGCCGATGATCGAGGCAATGATGGCGAAACCGCCGAGCATCAGCGGGTACATCACCGCGCCCTGCACGACCTCGGGCTTGGGCAGCATCAGCGCCGCCAGCACCATGGTCGCGATGATGGTCACCGCGTAGGTCTCGAACAGGTCGGCGGCCATGCCGGCGCAGTCGCCGACGTTGTCACCGACGTTGTCGGCGATCACCGCCGGGTTGCGCGGGTCGTCTTCCGGAATGCCGGCTTCGACTTTTCCCACCAGGTCGGCGCCGACATCGGCGCCCTTGGTGAAGATGCCGCCGCCCAGGCGCGCGAATATGGAGATCAGCGATGAGCCGAAGGCGAGGCCGATCAGCGGCTTGATCACGTCGCTCATCTTGGCGCCGTAAGCGGCGCTGCCAGTCAGGTACCAGAAGAACAGCACGGTACCGAGGAGTCCCAGGCCCACCACCAGCATGCCGGTGATGGCGCCGCCGCGGAAGGCGATATCGAGCGCGGGGTTGATGCCGTTGCGCGCGGCTTCGGCGGTGCGCACGTTGGCGCGCACCGACACGTTCATGCCGATGTAACCGGCTGCCCCCGAGAGCACCGCACCGACCGCGAATGCGGCAGCTGTTGCGCCGCCGAGCGCGATCCAGATCAGCACGAACAGTACTGCGCCGACGATGGCGATGGTGGTGTACTGGCGGTTGAGGTAGGCCTGCGCGCCGGCCTGGATGGCCGCGGCGATTTCGCGCATGCGGTCATTGCCGTCGGGCTGCGCGACGATCCAGCGGATCGACACCACGCCGTAGACCAGCGCGGCGAGGGCGCAGACCAGCGCAAAAATCAAACCATTCGTCATGATTGCTCCTAAGCTATTGTTTTAATTGAGAAATTTGTCCGGCGCAGGGCCGGGGCCTTCGGCAATACCGAAGAGCCGCAAATTTGCGGACGGCGCATTATAAGACCGGATGTCCGCTGTCTCCACCGAAATGCGCCGTTCCGGGCTGATTTGACGCCGGTTTTTGCCTTTTTCGGACCGCTTTTCAGGGCATACGCCAACCAGACCGCAGGCGGCGACTCACGGGTTTCAGTCTGAGCCGGGCATGCACCGGCAGGCCGTCTTTGAACGGCGGCCAGGCTTCGCCGCGGATCAGCGGTGCGAAATAACGGCGAGCGCGCGCGGTCAGCCGGTAACCGTCGGCGGTCAGGAAACCGCGCGGCAGGCATTTTTCGCGATTCATGATGCCGGCGAGCGGCGCCGGCGCTACGCGCCAGCGATAGGGGCGGTCACTGTTGCGCACGATCACCGGCATCACGTCGCTGATGTTGCGCATTGCATATTCCACTGCTGCGCGACCCACGGCGCAGGCCTGCTCGAGGTCCGTTTTCGAGGCCAGGTGGCGCGCGGCGCGCTGCACGTAATCGAGCACGCTCCAGTGCACCTTGACCTGCAGTTCGCGCCGGATCATGCCGGCGATCAGTGGTGCGACGCCGCCCAACTGATCATGGGCGGGTATGCCGTCGCCGCCGGCCTGCGTCAGGCGCCGCCCGTCGGAGAGGCGTATGCCCTCGGCGACGGCGACCGCGCAGTAACCGTGACGCGCGATGCGTGCGCGCACGGCGGCGAGGAAACGCGTTCGTTCAAAATGGATTTCCGGCACCAGCAGCAGCAGCGGACCGTCATCACCGGCGTGCTGCGCCATGCCGCAGGCGGCGGCGATCCAGCCGGCGTGGCGCCCCATGACTTCCATCACAAACACCTTGGTCGAACTGTTGGCCATCGAGGCCAGGTCTGCCATCGCCTCGCGCAGGCTGGTGGCAACGTGTTTGGCGACCGAGCCGAAGCCCGGGCTCGAGTCGGAATGCGCGATGTCGTTGTCTATGGTTTTGGGCACCGCGATGGAGATCACCGGATAACCGAGCTGCGGCAGCACGGTGGCGACCAGGTGCGCCGTTTCCGCCGAACCGTTGCCGCCGTTGTAGAAAAAATAGCCGATGTCGTGGGCGCGGAAGACCTCGATCAGGCGTTCGTACTGCGCGCGGCCCTGCGGCATGGGCGAGAGGTCGAAGCGGCAGGAGCCGAAGACGCCGCCCGGGGTATGGCGCAGCGCGCGGATCGCCGCCGGCGATTCCGCGGAAACGTCGATCAGGTCCTCATTCAGCGCGCCGATGATGCCGTTGCGCGCGGCGTAGACGCGGCCGATATGTGCGCGATGACGGCGCGCAGCTTCGATGAGACTGCCCGCCGTCGCGTTGATGGTGGCGGTAACGCCGCCGGACTGGGCATAGAGGGCGTTGCGGGCGGGCACGGAAATCCTGCGCCGGACAGGATCTATTTTGATCCGGCGCCCTTGTGCGGCGCGTGTGATTCGATCGCGGCAAAGATCTTGTCGCGGATGTGTTCAACCGAGCCGCGACCGTAGATGTTGACGTAGTTGGGAGCGCGCGGGTCGCCGCTGGCAGCCCAGTTCAGGTAGTAGTTCACCAGCGGCTTGGTCTGGGTGTGGTAGGTCTCGATGCGCTTCATCACGGTTTCCTCGTTGTCGTCGGCGCGCTGCACCAGCGGTTCGCCGGTGACGTCGTCCTTGCCGGGCACCCTCGGCGGGTTGAACTCGACGTGATACGAGCGACCGGAAGCGGGGTGTACGCGGCGGCCGCTCATGCGCCGCAGGATCTCGCCGTCGCCGACTTCAACTTCGATGACGAAGTCGATGTCGATGCCGGCCTGGCGCAGCGCCTCGGCCTGGGGCAGCGTGCGCGGGAAGCCGTCCATGATGAAACCGTTTGCGCAGTCCGGCGCCTTGATGCGTTCCTTGGCGAGTTCGATCACCAGCGGATCGGGCACCAGCGCGCCGCGATCCATGTACGAGCGCGCCTCGTTGCCCAGCGGTGAATTGGCTTTCATCGCCGCGCGCAGCATGTCGCCGGTCGAGATCTGCGGGATCCTGTAACGCTCGATCAGGAACTGGGCCTGTGTGCCTTTGCCCGCGCCGGGCAGGCCTAACAGCAATATGCGCATGAATGCCGCCGGATGAAGATGGATTATTCTGGTTGGAAGGGCCGGGGGTGAGAGTATAGCCGCGCGGGCGCGGCCCGCAAAATCAGCAATCGGCGATACAACTCAGAACAGGCGCCGGATGCGGCGCAGATCCGCAGGTGTGTCGACGCCGGGATGCGGTGCGGTCGCGGTCAGTGCAACGCTGATGCGGTAGCCGTGGGCCAGCGCGCGGAGCTGTTCCAGCGCTTCGGCCTGCTCCATGGCTGCTGGCCGGAGCTTTCCGTAGACCTGCAGGAAGCCGGCGCGATAGGCGTAGATGCCGAGGTGGCGCAGTGCCGGGAGTCCGCGCGGCAGTTTGCGCGTTTTTCTTGCAGAATTCACGGGCGAAAACGCGTCGCGCGCCCAGGGTATCGGGGCGCGGCTGAAATACAGTGCATATCCGTCGTCGTCGAGCACCACTTTAACCACGTTGGGATTCATCATGTCGCGTGCGCTGTCGATGCGGCATGCGGCAGTGGCGATTGAAGCTGCGCGGTGACTTGCGAGATTGGCGGCGACGCGGCGGATCAGCGCCGGCGCGATCAGCGGTTCGTCGCCCTGCACGTTGACGACGATGGCGTTTGCCGGCAGCCGCAGCCTGCGAGCGACTTCGGCGATGCGGTCGGTGCCGGTGGCGTGGTCGCGCCGCGTCATCATCGCCTCGCAGCCATGGGCTTCGGCCGCGGCTGCGATGCGCCGGTCGTCGGTGGCGACGATCACCCTCGCAGCCCCGCTTTTTGCCGCGCGCGCGGCGACCTGCGCCACCATCGGCTTGCCGCCGATGTCGGCCAGCGGCTTGCCCGGGAAACGCGATGACGCGTAGCGGGCGGGTATGACGACGGTGAACTTCACCGTCTTACAGCTCTTCTTCCGCGGGAACCTTGCGCGCGTCTTGCTCGAGCATCACCGGGATGCCGTCCTCGATTGGATAGCCGAGGCGGCAGGGTTTGCAGATCAGTTCACCCGCGGCCTTGCGGTAGACGAGCGGCCCCTTGCAGATCGGGCACACCAGTATGTCGAGCAGTTTTTCATCCATTGCGCTTGGCCTGTGCGAGGCGGGCGAGTATCTGTTCGCCCAGTTCCGGATCAATGCCGGCGTTGACGACCAGGGCCCAGTGGCCTGTGGTCGCGAATGCCTCGCATTTTACCGCATCCTTTTCGGTCATCACGACCTCGTCCGCGTCACCGAAACGCAGGTCGGCTTCTACATACGGATGATGGTCGGGAAAAACATGCGTGGCGCAGTCCAGGCCGAGCTGGCGCAGATGCCCGAAAAAACGCTGCGGGTTGCCGATGCCGGCGACGGCATGCACGCGCTGGCCGCTGAAATATTCGGGCTGGACGACCCGCTGCGCGTCGCGCAGGTTGCGGAAGCTGTTTCCTTCGAGCCGCATCGCGATTGAACGCCGCCAGGCGGTTGTCGCGGCACCGTTGATCACCACGGCGTCCACTGACTCAAGCCGGGAGGCCGGTTCGCGCAGCGGGCCCGACGGCAGCGGCCAGCCGTTGCCGAGGCCGCGCGCGCCGTCGATCACCGCGATTTCGAAATCACGGGCGAGCCGGTAGTGCTGCAGTCCGTCGTCGCTGATGATGACATCGACTTCGGGATGTGCGGAATGCAAAGCCAGGGCGGTTGCTGCGCGGTCGGTGCCCACCCATACCGGGCAGCCGGCGCGGCGCGCCAGCAGGCAGGGTTCGTCGCCGTAGTCGGCGGCGGCGCCGTCAGCAGGTACAGCGCGCGGATCGCTGCGTGCCGCGCCGTAGCCGCGGCTGATGATGCCGGGATGCCGGCCGTTTTCACTCAGGAACTGCGCGAGCCACAGCACCAGCGGCGTCTTGCCGGTGCCGCCGGCGGTGATGTTGCCGACGACGATCACCGGTATGCCGGTTTGCCGGGGATGCAGCAGGCCGCTGCGCCAGGCGAGGCGCCGCAGCACTGCGATGGATGCGAACAGCGCGGCGACGGGCAGCAGCAGTACGGCGAGCGGGCCGCGCGATTGCCAGTGAACGGGGGAGGACATCACGGACGAAGCGTACCCCCAATGCGGGACGCCGTCGAGGAACCGCCTACTTGCGCGGTGCCTGGGTGGTGAAGGTGATTTTCGGATACCCCGCCATCTGCGCCGCTTCCATTACCCGCACCACCGACTGGTGGGCGGCATTGGCATCGGCATTGATGACGACGACCGGTTCTTTCATGTCGCCGGCGGCCCGTTTCAGCGCGTCGCTGAGCATGCCGGCATTGGTCGCGGCAACGGGAGCCTTGTTGATCGAATAATTGCCCTTGGCATCGATTGCGACGTCGATCTGTGCCGGGCGCTCGGGCGGCCTGTCGGCTTCCGCGGTCGGCAGGTTGATCTGCAGTTCGGCAAACCGCGAGTAGGTGGTGGTCACCATTAGGAAAATCAGGATGACCAGCAGCACGTCGATCAACGGGATGAAATTGATCTCGGGTTCTTCGCGGAAGGCGCGGCTGCGGAATTTCATGCGCATGCCCTCGGGCGCAGGTGCTCAGGCATCGCGTTCGCCATGGATGATCTCGACGAGTTTGACCGCCTGCATCTGCATGTCCACCAGCAGCGTATCGACCCGGGTGCGGAAATAACGGTAGAACACCATGCTCGGTACCGCGACCACCAGGCCGAAGGCGGTGTTGTAGAGCGCAATCGAGATGCCTTGCGCCAGCGCCAGCGGGTTGCTGCCCTGCGGGCCCTGCGAGCCGAAGATTTCGATCATGCCGATCACCGTTCCAAACAGGCCGAGCAGCGGCGCGATGGCGGCGATGGTGCCGAGGCTGGTCAGGAAACGCTCGAGGTCGATGGCCACCACGTGCCCGGCTTCCTCTATGGCTTCCTTCATCACTTCGGCGCTGCGTTTTTCATTGCGCAGCCCGGCGGCGATGATCTGCCCCAGCGGGGAACTGGCGGCGAGTTGCGCCAGCATCTGCGGTGTGACGCCGTTCTGGCGGTAGGTCTGCACGGTATGCACCAGGAGGTTTTTCGGCAGCACCACGTTCTGACGCAGCGACCACAGCCTCTCGCCGATGATGGCCAGCGCGATGACGGAACACAGGATCAACGGCCAGATCGGCCAACCGGCCGCTTGAATGATTGAGTACACGCGGACTCTTTTCTGGATGTTCGGAAAAAAACTGGCGTAACTGTAGCGGCCGTGGCCCGAATCAGCAAGCGCGGCACAGGCAAGGGGGTTGAGCCATAACGGCTTTTTCCGGTTGTCCACAATTACTGTGGATAAACCTGTGCACAGCATGTAAATGAAGCAGCTAAGTGACCTGCCTGCATGGAAAAACTGTATGTTGCCTATTTGTTAAACTCATTAAAAAAATCAATAAAAACAGTAAGTTATATATATTCTCCCCGGTGCTGCCTGGAGGCGCGAACAACCGTGACCGTGGCGCGGCGGGCTGTGGATGGGCGGTGCCGGAAAAAACCTTTTGCGCCCGCGGCTTGTACGCGTCGACGGAAGCGGGTCGTTATACTCGGCGCGTGGCATTACTCACGCTCAACGACGCCGAACTGGCTTTCGGCCTGCATCCGCTGCTCGACCGCGCCAGCCTGACCGTCCACGACGGCGAACGCATAGGCCTGATCGGCCGCAACGGCACTGGCAAATCCTCGCTGCTCAACATCTTCGCCGGTCGCGGTGCGCTTGACGACGGCGTGATCCGCAGCGAAGACGGCCTGCGCGTGGTGATGGTGGAGCAGGAGCCGCTGCTACCTGCAGCCACAACCCTGCATGCCAGCCTGACCGTGCGCGGAGCACTTGAAGACATCGCCGACGAACGCGAGCGCTGGCGTGCCGACGCGCGGCTGCTCGAGTATCTGCACCGCTTCGGCCTCGACGAAACCCGCTCTTCGCAGACCGCTTCCGGCGGCGAACGCAAACGCGCCGCGCTGGCGCTGGCCCTGGCCATGCAGCCCGGCCTGCTGCTGCTCGACGAACCGACCAACCACCTCGACATCGCCGGCATCACGCTGCTCGAGGATCTGCTGCTGAAGGCACGGCCCGGATCGGCAATCATCATCACCCACGACCGGGCGTTCCTGGACCGCGTCGCCACCCGCATCGTCGAGCTCGACCGCGGCCTGCTGCGCTCGTATCCGGGCAATTTCGCCGCCTACGAAGCGCGCAAGGCCGACCAGCTGGCGGATGAGGAAAAAGCCAGCCGCCGTTTCGACAAGTTCTGGGCGCAGGAGGAAGTGTGGATCCGCCAGGGAATCAAGGCGCGGCGCACGCGTAATGAGGGCCGGGTGCGGCGGCTGGAAACCCTGCGCCTCGAACGCGCCGCGCGGCGCGAGCGCATCGGCAACGTCAAGCTTGCGCTTGATGCCGGCGAGCGTTCGGGCAAGCTGGTCGCCGAACTGACGAATGTCAGCAAGAGTTACGACGGAAAACCGCTGATCAGGGATCTCGACCTGCGTATCCTGCGCGGCGACCGCATAGGCCTGATCGGCGCCAACGGCGCCGGTAAATCGACGCTGATCAAGATCATTCTCGGCGAACTCGCCCCCGATGCCGGCACTGTGCGGATGGGTACCAGGCAGGAAATTGCGTACTTCGACCAGCTGCGCGAACAGCTCGATCCGGACCGCACGCTGGTTGAAACCATCAGCCCCGGCTCGGACTGGGTGGAAACCGCGGATGGCCGCAAACACGTGATGAGTTACCTGTCGGACTTCCTGTTTCCACCGCAGCGTGCCCAGGCGAAAGTCAGCATGCTGTCGGGCGGCGAGCGCAACCGGCTGCTGCTGGCACGGTTGTTCGCGAGGCCGGCCAACGTGCTGGTGCTGGATGAACCGACCAATGACCTCGACATCGAGTCGCTGGAACTGCTGGAGGACACGCTACAGGGCTACAGCGGCACGCTGCTGCTGGTCAGCCACGACCGCACTTTCCTCGACAACGTGGTGACGCAGACATTGGTCGCCGAGGGTGACGGGCAGTGGCAGGAATACGTCGGTGGCTACAGCGACTGGCTGGCGCAGCGCACCGTGCCGGAAGTGGCGGCGGCCCGGACTGCGGCTC
This sequence comes from Burkholderiales bacterium, assembly GCA_049433545.1. Classification (GTDB taxonomy): domain Bacteria; phylum Pseudomonadota; class Gammaproteobacteria; order Burkholderiales; family SG8-41. The sequence goes on from JBMTEY010000056.1 coordinate 11,293, forward strand.
CGGACAAAAGCGCTGGCAGGGCGCCGTCGCCGGCAAAAGCGAAACTCAGCTTTCGGGAACGTCGCGAGCTGGAGCAGTTGCCGGAGGAACTGGAGCTGCTTGAAAAGGAACAGGCGGCGCTTGCGCTGCGCATGAGCGATGCCGGCTATCACCGGCAGGGCGCCGCACAGCTGCAGGCCGACCGCGCGCGGGCGGCGGAGATCGAGCAGCTGCTGGAACAGAAATTCGGGCGCTGGGCAGAACTCGACCGCAAGAGTGTGCAGACCGCGTAATGCTTCACATGGTGGCCGGACCGATTGACGGCGACGTTACGGCCATGCACAGTTCGCGGCGAAAAATAACTGATAACGGGGAGTGTTGATGGCGTTTTTTGTCGAGGGTGTCCGCAAATTCCTGGAGCCGCGGGACCAGGTGCGTCGGATCGGCGAGTTTGCAACGGTGGCGGCGGCGATCGAGGCCGCCCAGAAGACTGTCGACGGGTTTTTGCAGGACGCATTGCGTCCCGGCATGGATGCCAAGGCGCTGTTTGCACTGTACCAGGACAGGGGCGAATACCCGTTCATTTTCCGCGACGACGACCGCACCTTCAACGTGCCGGGCTTCAACCATGTCCGCTACGCCATGGCCAGGGCAGGCGAACTCTGCGGCGGCAATTCCTGAATTCCCGGGCCGGAAGCTTCCCCGGCCGGCGTAGAATTCCGCCATGCCCGACCTGATCGACCAGGCGACCCAGCAGACCGTGATCTCGGTCGCCGAGCTGAACCGGCTTGCGCGCAGCGCGATCGAGCGCAACGTGCCGCTGCTGTGGGTGGCCGGCGAAATTTCCAATTTCAAGCGTTACGACAGCGGCCACTGCTATTTCACGCTGAAGGACGAGGCGGCGCAGGTCGACGCGGTGATGTTCCGCCACAAGGCGCAGTACCTGGACTGGCAGCCGGAAAACGGCATGCAGGTCGAGGTGCGGGCGACGGCGACGGTTTACGAGGCGCGGGGCAAGTTCCAGCTGGTCGTTGACGCCATGCGCCGCGCCGGGCTGGGTGCCCTGTATGCAGCATTCGAAAAACTCAAGGCGAAACTGGAGCAGGAAGGGCTGTTCGATGCGGCGCTGAAACGCGAACTGCCGCCGTTTCCGCGCACGGTCGGCGTGGTGACCTCGCCGCAGGCCGCGGCCCTGCGCGACGTGATCAGCGCATTGCGCCGGCGCATGCCGGGCATCAGCGTGATCATCTATCCGGCGCCGGTGCAGGGCGAGGGGGCGGGCGCAAAAATTGCGGAGGCGATCGCGCTGGCCGGTGCGCGCGCCGAATGCGAGGTGCTGATTGTCTGCCGCGGCGGCGGCAGCATCGAGGACCTGTGGGCGTTCAACGAGGAAGCGGTGGCGCGGGCGATCCGCGCCTGTCCGCTGCCGGTAGTGTCCGGCGTCGGCCACGAAACCGATTTCACGATTGCCGATTTTGCTGCCGACCTGCGCGCGCCGACGCCGACCGCGGCGGCGGAACTGGTGAGTCCCGACGGTGCAAGCTGAGGCGAGATGTGATGTTGTCTGGCCAGCAACTGGCCCGGATATTCTCGCGTGGCATCGAGGTTCGCATGCAGTGCCTCGATTACCTGTCGCGACGGCTGACCCATCCGGGCGAACGCATCCGCAACCAGGTGATGAATCTGCAGCATCTTGCGGGTCGTTTGCGCGGCGAATGGCGGCGCTGCACCGAAGAACGTTCATGGACGTTGCGCGATGCCGCACAGCGGCTGCGCGCAGCGGCGCCGGATGCGGGTTTGCTGGTGCGGCAGCAGCAGGAGCTGGCACGGCGACTGCATGGCGCCGCTCGCGAACGCATGACTGCGGCTGCGGAGCAGGTTAGTGCGGCCCGGGCGCATCTGCTGCACCTGAATCCCCAGCGTGTGCTGGAGCGCGGTTACAGCATTACCGAGGCTGCCGACGGTGCCATCATCCGCGACAGCGCCCAGCTCTCCCCGGACCAGGAGCTAAAAGTCACACTGGCGAAAGGGTGGGCCGGAGTTCAGGTCAAGCGCAAGGGTTGATGCGGAATTGCAGCTTGACGTGCCGCCGGATGCTGCATATAAGGTTTTCGGGAGCAGCACGAAGGGCCGGGCGGAGTTCGCAGCCGGTTTAAGGGTGCTGCCGCAATCTTGGAAAATTAGAAGACTAAGAGGTCCTGTTCCATGAGCGAGTTCGATTTCACGCGTCCCGCACAGAGCGAGGTCTACAACGCCAACGTGGCGCGGCTGTTTTTCCATGCCAACGGCAAGACGCGCAGCGTCGCCGCGGGCAGCCCGCTGTTTGCGGAAAATGCCGCGGGTGATGCGATGTTTTTCCTCGCCAGCGGCGAGATGGCGCTGACGCGCGGCGGCAAACCTCTCGACGTGATCAAGGCCGGCGAAGTGCTGGGCGAGATGTCGGTGCTGACCGGCGTGCCGCGCAGTGCGACCGCCACCGCCAAAACGGCCTGCGAAGTCATCGAAATGAGCGGCAAGGTGTTTTCCGGGGCGATCCAGAAGTCACCGGAATTTGCGCTGATGCTGCTGGCGATACTGATCAAGCGCCTGCGCCTGGCGCTGGCGATGCAGATGCTCGGCAGCAAGGGCGGAGCTTCGGGGGCGATCGAAACAATACCTACATCCGGCGCGGTGTTCGACGCCGCACTGCTGCAGGAACTCACCGCCAACTTCCCGGCGCGGCCCCCGGTATTCCAGCAGAAAAACGCGGTGATCATGCGTGAAGGCGAGGCCGGCATTTTCATGTACGTGGTTATTGATGGTGTTGTCCACATCACCGTCGGCGAAAAAATCGTCGAACTGGTCAAAGCCGGCGGGGTGTTCGGCGAGATGGCGCTGGTCGACCAGTCGAAGCGCGCCGCGACTGCGTCGGCTGCGGCCGACAGCAACCTGATGTCGATCAACCGCAATGACTTCCTGACGTTGATCAAGACCAACCCCGCGTTCGGCATGTCGCTGATGCGCGCGCTGGCCAACCGGCTGCGCAACACCGGTAGGAAATAGGCGTCGCCTACGATTCTCCGGCGATGACCATCGCCTCGAGTTCCTGACGGATGTATTCCAGTACCAGGTCGCCGACGTTTTCGGCCAGGCAGTCGAACTCCGTCACGTCGTCCATCGCGCGCAGCCAGGTCAGCTGGCGCTTGGCGAGCTGGCGCGTCGCGGCAATGCCCTGTTCGCGGAGCTCGTCACGGCTGATTTTCCCGGTCATGTGGTCCCAGGCCTGGCGGTAGCCGACGCAGCGCATCGACGGCATGTCGGGTTCCAGGGCGTAATCGTCGCGCAGCCTGCGCAGTTCTTCCACCAGGCCGGCTGACAACATGGCGTCGAAGCGCTGCGCGATGCGATCGTGCAGCGCGGCGCGGTCGCCGGGCACCAGGGAGATGCGGATCGGCGTGTACGGAAAATAGACGTACTTGGGCTTTTTCAGCAGGTCGGTCATCGACCTGCCG
>JBMTEY010000057.1:0-14739 GCA_049433545.1 Burkholderiales bacterium
CCCTGGTTCCCGGTTCCTTCTCGACATTCCGGGTGTAGCCGAACTCCACCTGGTTGCCGCCGGCACCCTGCGTGCCGGTGTCGTCGGTGACCAGCGGCTGGAAGGCCGCGGCCGCGGCGGGCAGCCAGCAGGCCAGGCAGAACCAAAAGTGCGATGCGCGCATCCGTTTCTCCCGGCGACCGGTTTCCGGGCGTGGACAGGCGCCCATGGGTGATGCAGCGGCAGGCATTGCTGCCTGCCGCCCATTGCGCCCCGGTTAAATATTGCGAGAGCGGAATGGCGTAATCACTTACTGGCGGATGATCCCGCAGGCAGCGCGGCCGCCGGCATTTCCGGTGGGGTCGGTCTTCATGTCGTCGCGGTCCATGTGCACGACGACCGCCTTGCCGATGATGCCGTCCGGCCGGCTGCTGCTGACGGAAATGTCTCCGACCACGAAATTGACCCTGGCTACGCCCTTGTCGTTGAAGTTCAGGTTGCCGAGATCGCCGGAATGGCGGGACGGATCGTAGGGGCCGCCGTGTTTGTGTTTGGCGGGATTGAAGTGTCCGCCGGCGCTCATCGCCTTCGGATCGCTGCAGTCGCCGACGGCATGGATGTGAAATCCCTTGGGCCCCTTGGTGTGCCCGGTGACTTCGCCGCTGACGCGCACGATGTCGGGCCCTGTCTGGGTGAAGGTGATGGTGCCGCGCACCTGGCTGCCGCTGCGCGGTTCCAGATTTGCGGTAGCCGTGGCTTCTTTCTGTTGCGACGTGCCGGCGCAGCCGGCGGCAAGGGCGATCAGGGCGGCAGTTGCAATGACGCGTTTCATGGATTTCTCCTTTGGTCGGGAGTCGGCTCCCGCATCCGCCCACACGGATTACATAAAATATTGATTTTATTGGTTATTTTAACATCTGACCTGCTGTTTGCAGAATTGCGACAGGGGACTGACCGCAGTGGTGCTGCTGCTGCGCTGCTGCGCGCGGTTGGTCGATCCGTGCTCCAGTGCAAGACGCATTTCGTACTTGGCGAAAAACGTGTCGAACATTTCGCCGCCCAGCGTGCCGGTGGCGTACAGGGCATCGGCTGCCGGGTCGTGTTCGAGCAGGATCGCACACAGCGGCTGCGGCGCCGGACCGCCCATCACCCGTGCGCCGGCGGCCGGATCGTATTCGCTGTGTTCGGAACAGCAGTGGATCATCCGCGGTTTGCTGATTTTCGAGGCCGTCGACTGGTCGCGGTAGCTGATGAAGCTGATCTGCCGCGTCGGGTAGGTCAACTGGTGCGAGCAGATCGCCGAATAGGCGACGATGGCACGCTGCGGGCCGACCCCGCCGGGCCAGCGGTAGGCGGCGCCGTCACCGGTTTTCAGTGCGACGTTTTCCACCGTCGGCCGGCCGAGGTTGAGGAGGAAGCAGGGCGTGCCCTCGAACGGATAGTGGAAGACGTAATTTTCGCCCGCGGCGAGCCGGGCGGCGCGCAATGGCCGGCCGCTGCCGTCGACGAGTTGTGTGCGCGTGTAGAACTTTGGGCGCGCATCGGCTGCGGGCATGGCTTCTCCGGCTCCCAGGCCCAAAGCCGAAGCGGCGCAGACACGGATGAAGTCGCGGCGTTCCATGGTCGGTGCCTATTCTTCGTGGCTGTCGCGGGACTGTCAATCGCCGGCGCTGCAGGCGGCTTGCGGCAGTGCGTCAGCGCACTTCGGTATCGATGATGATCTCGATGCCGGTGGTTCCGGTGCTGACTGCCTTGCTGTATCCCTCGATATCGCCCGGCTGCCGCACCGCGTTGCCGGATTTTGAAATGCGCGCACCGAGGATCACTGTGCCGAAGCGCGACAGGGTCATGCCCGGCGCCATTGCCATGCTGTCGTCGAGCGTGAATTTCACCGGCAGGTCGGCTACGCGTTTGCGCAGCACGGCCAGCGGCGCGGGCGGGCCGTCCTTGGCGCGGGCGAAGATGAACAAGCTGTCGCCGGGCGCCGCTTTTGATTTCAGGCTGTCTGCGAGACGCACCGTGCCGCCGACGCTGGCGGCGGCCGGGGTTGACTGTTTTATTGCGGGCGCCGCGGCTTGCGGCTTGATGCCACCCAGGGCGCGGGCTTCGTCGATGCTGCCCTGGACCGCGGCGGCGATTTCGGAACCCGGGGGCAACGCCGCCGCCAGCTTCTGCCAATGCGCAACCGCTGTCGCATATTGTTTGTTCTCGAAGGCGACGGTGCCGGCCATGGCCAGTGCTTTGGGATGGCCGGGATCGATCTCCAGCGCGCGCCGCACCAGCTTCTCGGGTTCGCCGGCGAGCTTGCGTCCCTGCGCCATCGCCAGCACGTCGGCGTAATCGACCAGCACCTGGGCACTGCCGGGGATGCGCGCCGCGGCCTGCGCGTAGGCATCGGCAGCTTCCTTGTAACGGTCGAGCGCGGCATAGGAGCGTCCCAGTACAACCCAGCCTTCGCCGTCACCCGGGGATTCCTTCAGTCGCGCTGCAAGTTTCCCGATCATCTCTTCGACCTGCTGCGGCGTGATGTCATGTCCCGCACCGCTGCCGGCCGTCATCGCGGGCCGCGCGATGCCGTCGGGGTTGCCGGTGACCAGGTAGAGACTGACGGCGGCGACCGGTACCATCGCGGCAAGGGCGATGGCGGTGCGGCGCGCGGTTTTCGGCGCGGCGGTTGCGGCGGCAGCAGGCATGCTGCCGGCATCCTCGAGCAGCCGGCGTTCCAGTTCGCCGCGCGCTTCGGCATGGCGTTCGCGATCGATGGTGCCGGTGGCCAGGTCCTCGTCGAGTTCACGCAGCTGGTCGCGGTAAATGCCGATGTTCACCGCGGCGGCGGAGCCTGAAGCAGGGGCGGCGCGGTGGCGCAGTACGGGTAGCAGCACCAGCAGCAGCACGCCGGCGATCAGCGCCAGGGACAGCAGCACGAAGGCGATCATGGCTGGCGGTTTTCCGTGGCGTCGAGCAGGGCGCGGGCGCGTGCCTGTTCGTCAGTACTCAGAGGGGGTGCGGCGCGACGGCGCAGCACGGTGCGCGCGAACAGCCACAGGCCCAGCACCAGCAGCAGCGGCGGCCCGAACCACAGCAGCATGGTGGTAGTCCTGACCGGCGGACGGTAGAGCACGAAGTCGCCGTAACGGGCGACCATGTAGTCGATGATTTCGCGTTCTCTCATGCCGGCTGCCAGTTTTTCGCGGACCTGGCTTTTCAGGTCGATGGCCAGCGGGGCATTCGAATCGGCGATGGTCTGGTTCTGGCAGACCAGGCAACGCAGTTCTTCTGACAGCGCCATCACGCGTTTTTCCAGTGCGACATCCTTTGCGACCGGCGCAGCTTCGCCGGCGATGGCGGGCATCGCGGCCGCCAGCATCAGCAGTGCGGCGAAGAGCGGCTTATTCACGGTTCAGCTCGCTGACCAGGGGCAGGATTTTCTGGCTGACGATCTGCGGCGTGACGATGCCGATGCGCTTGTAACGGATCACGCCGCGTTTGTCGATGACGTAGGTTTCGGGCACGCCGTAGACGCCGTAGTCGATGCCGACGCGCCCCTGTTCGTCATATGCGGAGAGCAGGTAGGGATCGCCGAAACGCGCGAGCCAGGCGATGCCTTCATCACGCTTGTCCTTGTAGTTGAGGCCGACGATCGGGATGGTTCCCGATTTCGCCAGTTCCACCAGCACCGGATGTTCATCGCGGCAGGCCGCGCACCAGGACGCCCAGACATTGAGCATCCACACCTTGCCCCGCATGTCGGTTTCGCTGAAACGCAGGTCGGCGCGGTGCAGCTGCGGCAGTTCGAAATGCGGCGCCGGTTTGCCGACCAGCGGCGAGGGTACTTCCCGCGGGTTGAGGTTGAGGCCGATGCCGAGGAATACCGCGAGAACCAGGAATGCGGCGAGCGGCAGCCCGTAACGCAATGAGCTGCCGCGTGCCGCTTGCGTTGTGCTTTCGGTGTTCATGCCGCCGCACGTCCTGCGCGGTAACGCCGGTCGCTGGCTGCCAGCAGTCCGCCCAGCGCCATGATCACGCAGCCGATCCAGATCCAGTTGACGTAGGGTTTGTACCAGATGCGCACGATCCAGGTCCCGGGCGACAGCTCCTCGCCCATTGCGACGTAGAGGTCTCGGGTGACGCCGCGGTTGATCGCCGCTTCGGTCATCGGCATGTTTTGTGCAAGGTAAATGCGTTTTTCCGGATGCAGCGTGGCGACCTGCCGACCGTCGCGGCTGACTTCGACGGTGCCGCGCGCAGCTATGTAGTTCGGCCCGCGGATTTCGCGGGTGCCGCTGAAGCGGAATTCGTGCCCGGCCAGCGTAGTGCGGTCGTCGGTGGCCATGCGCACGTCAGCTTCGCTCTGGTAGCTGCTGACCAGGGTGACGCCGATGATGAACACCGCGACGCCGAAGTGGGCGAGGTGCATGCCGTAGAAACTCGGCGACACCCTGCGCATGCGTTGCGCGAGGCTGTTGCCCGAGCCGTCGTCGCGCAGACGCTGCCGCAGTCCGGTGGCGCCGGCGGTGATGATCCAGGCGGCGAGCAGCAGGCCGCCGGCGCCCAGCCATGTCCAGCGGCCCATCGCGAAGGGCACGATTACCGCGGCAATCACGCTGGTCAGCGCGGCCCAGCGCAGCCGCACCGCGAGTTCGGGCAGCGTCGCGGATTTCCAGCGCAGCAATGGGCCTATACCCATCAGGAATATCGCCGGCGCCATCAGCGGAACGAACACCGCTTCGAAATACGGCGGCCCCACCGAAATCTTGCCCAGTCCCAGCGCGTCCAGCGCCAGCGGGTAGAGCGTGCCCAGCATCACCGAGCCGCAGGCCGCCGCCAGCAGCACGTTGTTGGTGAGCAGCGCCGATTCGCGCGACACCAGGCTGAAATCGCCGCCGAGCCCGACGCGCGGTGCGCGCCAGGCATACAGCGCCAGCGAAGTGCCGATCACCAGTACCAGGAAGGCAAGGATGAAGACTCCGCGCTTGGGGTCGGTGGCGAAGGCGTGCACCGAGGTCAGCACGCCGGAACGCACGAGGAAGGTGCCGAGCAGGCTCAGTGAAAAGGCGGCAATCGCGAGCAGCACGGTCCAGCTGCGAAAGGCGCCGCGTTTTTCGGTGATGGCCAGAGAATGTATCAAGGCGGTGCCCACCAGCCAGGGCATGAACGAGGCGTTTTCCACAGGATCCCAGAACCACCAGCCGCCCCAGCCCAGTTCGTAATATGCCCAGAAACTGCCCAGCGCGATGCCCAGAGTGAGGAACAGCCAGGCCACCGTGGCCCACGGGCGCGACCAGCGCGCCCACGCCGCATCCAGCCGGCCGGACAGCAGCGCGGCAACGGCGAAGGCGAAGACCACCGAAAAGCCGACATAACCCATGTAGAGCATCGGCGGATGGATCACCATGCCGGCGTCCTGCAGCAGCGGGTTGAGGTCGCGGCCATCGGCCGCCGCCGGCAGCAGGCGGTCGAAAGGATTCGACGTGAACAGCATGAAGGCGAGGAAGCCGACGCCGAGCAGGCCCATCACGCCGAGCACGCGCGCCACCATCTCGTCGGGCAGGCGGCGGCTGAACAGGGTCACTGCAACGCCCCAGCCGGTGAGCATCAGCGTCCACAACAGCAGCGAACCTTCATGGCTGCCCCAGGTCGCCGCGATGCGGTAATGCAGCGGCAGCGCGGAATTGGAGTTGGTGGCGACGTTGAGGATGGAGAAATCGTTGACGATGAACGAATAGGCGAGCAGCGCGAATGCCAGCGCCACGCACAGGAACTGGCCGCGCGCCGCGGGACGTGCCAGAGCGATCCAGGCGGCGTTGCCGCCGGCGGCGCCGAGCAGCGGCAGCGTGCCCTGGGCGAGCGCCAGACAGAGGGCGAGGGCGAGCGCGACCTGCCCGAGTTCAGCGATCATCAGCGGTTACCGCCTGGCGGAGCGGGGGAGACGAGGGTGTTGGCGCCCGGTGGTTTTCCGGCATGTGCCTTGGCCACGGCTTCGGCGGCTTCGGGCGGCATGTAATTTTCATCGTGTTTGGCCAGCACTTCGCTGGCGCTGAACAATCCGTCGGCGCCGAGTTTGCCCTGCGCGACCACACCCTTGCCTTCCTTGAACAGGTCGGGCAGCGCGCCGCGGTAGCTCACCGGAATGTTTTGCGCGGTATCGGTGACCGTGAAATGCACGGTGACGCCGTCGGGTTGGCGCTGTACGCTGCCCGGGGTAACTAGGCCTCCGATGCGGAAGGCGCGACCCTGCGGCGCCTCGTTGGCGGCGACTTGCGTGGGCGTGTAGAAAAACACCAGGTTTTTCTGGAACGCGGAGAGCACCAGCGCGGCGGCTATGCCCAGCGAGGCTATGCCGCCGGCGATCATCGCGAATCGTTTGTGGCGTGGTTTCATGAATTCGATGTTCCCGTATGTCGCAGCGCCGCGCGGCGGCGTGCCCGCAGCAGCGCAATTTCCGCAACGATCAGCGCGATCGTCACGCCGTACGAACCCCAGACGTACAGGGCGTAGCCGCCCATGGCCCAGAACTCGTTCCAGCCACCCCAGTTCATCGCGGGTTCTCCCGCAGCGGCCGCGTCCATTCGGCGCCGTGTTCACGTTCGAGGATGATCGAGCGTACACGATGCAGCGTCGCGGCGATGGTGTAGAACCACGCCGCCAGCGCCATCAGCAGCATGCCGGCGAGCATGGTTGCGGCCATGGTCGGCGCGCTGGTGAGGCTGACCGAGGCGCCCTGGTGCAGCGTATTCCACCATTTCACCGAAAAATAGATGATCGGGATGTTGACCACCCCGACCAGCGCCAGCACCGCGCCGGCACGGTCGGCGCGGCGCGGATCGTCGATGCCGGCCTGCAGGCCCATGAAGCCGAAATAAAGGAAGAGCAGGATCAGTTCCGAGGTCATGCGTGCATCCCAGGCCCACCAGGTACCCCAGGTCGGCTTGCCCCACAGCGCGCCGGTCCACAGTGCGAGGAAGGTGAGCAGCGCGCCGGTGGGCGCGAGTGCGGTGGCCATCATATGCGAGAGCCGGGTGTTGAAGGTCAGTCCGACTGCAGCCCAGAACGCCATGGCGAGGTAGACCAGCATCGACATCCAGGCTGCGGGCACGTGGATGAAAATGATGCGGTAGGACTCGCCCTGCTGATGGTCGGTGGGCGCGATGAAAAAACCGATGTAAAGGCCGGCGACGCAGAGCACGGCTGCGGCCCAGCCGAACCACGGAATCATGGTGCCGGCGAGCGGATAAAAGGTCTGCGGCGCGGCGTACTTGAACCAGTTGATGCCGCCGGCCCACAATGCCGGTGGTTGCGCAGGCTGGTTCAAAACGCTTCGCCTCGTGCAGAATTCATAAAAACCTTATAAATCAAATACCTATAAACAAAACCGCCCAGCCATTCATTCCGCCGCGATGCGCAGCGCAGTTGAGACTGCCCAAGGCGCAAACGTTGCCGTCAATACCAACTGCGCGCCCAGCAGCAGCAGGTGCGCATCGGCGCCCAGACCGGCTGCCGCAGCGTCGACAGCGCCCGCACCGAGTATCAGCACCGGTACGTAAAGCGGCAACACCAGCAGCGCCAGCAGCATGCCGCCGCCGCGCAGTCCCAGCGTCAAGGCCGCGCCAATGGCGCCGGTCAGCGTCAGGATCGGGGTGCCAAGCAACAGAGAGAGCGCCAGGACCGGATAAAGTTCTGCCTGCAGGTCGAATTGTACTGCCAACAGCGGCGACAGCAGGACCAGTGGCAATCCTGAGATCAGCCAGTGCGCGAACGCCCGGGCAATGACGATCAGCCCCAGCGGCGCCGCCGCGAGCAGCATCTGGTCGAGTACGCCGTCGGCATGGTCCGAGGCAAACAGCTGCTGCAGCGAGAGCATGCAGGCGAGCAGCGCTGCGACCCAGATGATGCCCGGCGCGATGGTGCGCAGCAGATTGGGTTCGGGGCCGACGCCCAGCGGGAACAGGCTGACCACGATCAGGAAAAACAGCACGACCGTGGCGACGTCGGTGCGGCGGCGCCAGGCCAGCAGCAGGTCGCGGCGCACAATTGCGAGCAACAGGGCGCCCATCAGCCACGCTCCCGGTCAAGGTCGATCGTGATCACGGGCCGGGCCGGGATAGTCGCCTCCTGGTGCGTGGTCAGCACCGCCATGCCTCCCGCCGCCAGATGCGTGGCAATGAGCGACTGCATGTGGTCGACCGCTGCGGCGTCGAGTGCGGCAAACGGTTCATCGAGTATCCACAGCGGCAGGGCAGCGCTCAGCGCCAGCCGCGCGAGCGTGGTGCGCCGGCGCTGACCCTGTGACAGCAGCTTCGCCGGCAGGTGTTCGCGTCCGGCGAGGCCGAAACGGACGAGGGCTTCGCTCTGCTGGTCCTCGGTGGCCTGGATTCCCGACAAGGCGCACAGCGCGGCGAGGTTTTCGTGCGCGGTCAGTTCATCCTTCAGTGCGTTGTGGTGGCCGATGTGGACCAGGTGTTTCCAGAATTCCTCGCGCAGTGCGCGGATGTTTTCGCCGTGCCAGCGGATTTCGCCCGCGGACGGCAACACCAGGCCGCACAGCGCGCGCAGCAGGCTGGTCTTGCCGCTGCCGTTGGAACCGCCAACCCGCAGCAGCGTGCCCGGCCGCAGGGCGAACGAAATGCCGCCGAACAGCCGGTGATCGCCGCGGGTGATCTCGAGATTGCTGGATTCAAGCATGGGAGGTGCGGGTATGCCGCAGCTACGGGCGCCGCGTCGGAACCACCTGCGTGGCGTGGCTATTACAGTACCACAGAAGAATCCGCGTCTCCAGAAATCAGTGCGCCTGCAGCGATCAACCCGAAACCTCCCGCATTGGAGCAGGTGGCGGCTACGCAGAAAAGTGTGTCAATGAACCTGACACAAAAACCATTCAGTCCACATCGGTTACAGGTCCCGCTCCCCGGCCTGGGTCAGGCTTTCTTGACCCAGGCGATGCACCAGCCCTTGGCGTTCACCAGTTTGTTGCCGACTGCAGCGCAGGGGCCCCACGGATCCGAGGCCTTGGCGGCGTAGAGCTGGCAGTTCGCGCAATTGCGGCCCGCGGCCCACTGCGGATATTTCTTGGTATCAACGGTGCCGGCATCGTGCTTGTAACCGAGGCCTATGGCCTGCGGATCCTTTTCCTCCAGTCGCGCGGGCTGGGCGAGGGCGGTGGTGCCGCCGGCGAGCAGCACGGCAGTAGCGGGTATTGCGTGTAATACAAATTGACGGCGAGTGGCCATGGTAAATCTCCTTTTTGTCACTGATTTGACTTGACACATGGCTAAAATTAGCGTTTTTTTCTGTTATGTCTATTAAATGACACTATATATTTGCTAAAATATGATACAAATAGAGGTCAATTGGGTATAATGCCGTACACGTCAGAAACATCAGAGCTCGGTCGAGAAGGTCTTTCCACTACGGGCGGCACCTCCAAAGCGGTGCTGTATCGCAGCGGTGTAGCGGCCCGGCTCGCGGGCATTCCAGTCGGTACATTGCGGGTGTGGGAGCGGCGCTATGCGGCCAGCGATCCCCAGGTGAGTGGCCGCGGCCGTCGATTGTATTCAGCGCAGAACATCGAACGCCTGCGCCTGATCAAGCAACTCGTTGACGCCGGCAATCCGGTCGGATCGGTGGCGCGGCTGCCAATGGCGGCCTTGCTTGAGGTGCGTGCGGCGACCACGGCATTCGGCGCGACTGCTGGAGCACCCGGTGCGGCAACAGCGTCGGTGCGGATTGCGATCGTTGGCGCGATCAGTCGCCTGCGCTGGCATCCGGGTCTGTCGGTCGTCGGCGAATGCGCCGATCTCGACCAGGCGGCAAAAGCGCTTCGCGACGTGCAGGCCGACATTGTCGTCTTCGAACAGCAATCACTGCTTGACCTGGCGCGCGAGAACATCGAGGTGATCAAGCGGGTTACGGATGCACGTGCGGTGATCATCCTTTATCGTTTTGCGCCCGGTGAAACGATCCGGCGCCTGCGCAAGGAAGGTTATGTGGTCGCGCATGCCAATCTGGATGCCGACGAAATCGAGCTGATGTGCCGCACCGCATTGCTCGCGCGACCGGCCAAAGCGGCTGCGGCGGCATTGCCGCTGCCGGAAGTCCGCTTTGATACCGCTGCGCTGGAAGCCCTGGCTACTACCTCCAATGCGGTGTTCTGCGAGTGCCCGAAACATCTGGCTGAAATTCTGCTGACACTCGGCAGTTTCGAGCGTTACAGCCGTGACTGTGAGAATCGCAACCCGGCTGACGCAGAACTTCACCGCAATCTGCTGCAGGCAGCAGTGCAGGCGCGGGTGTGCCTGGAGACGGCGCTGCTGCAGGTGGTTGTCGCCGAAGGTCTGCCGCTGCCGCAACGAGCGGCGACGCTGACGCGATGAGCGCGGCGGCACGGGTGTCGCCCGCGGCGGTGATCCTGGGGGCGGGCGGACTTCTGCCTTTTATCGGCCTCACGACGCTGACCGCGCTCGGTCCGGTGACATGGTACGTGTACTGGCTGACTGCGCTTTCGCAGTACGGTGCAGTCATACTGACCTTCGTCGGCGCGTTGCATTGGGGCTACGCGATGCACCGTGGCGCGCAGGGCCGGACCGCGTGGCTGCAGTACGGTTTCAGTGTGGTCCCGGCGCTGCTCGGCTGGGCGTCGCTGTTCTTCGACGTCTGGACGGCGCTGCGCATGCAGGCCGTGGCACTGCTCGGCTGTCTTGCCTTTGATCTTGCGATGGCGCGCATCGACCCGGTGCCCGCTGCCTTTCTGCGCCTGCGCGCCGCGCTCACAGCAACCGGCGCCGCATCGCTGCTGCTGGCGAGCCTGGTATGACGGTGCACGCGCGACCGGGCCGCACGCGTACCCCGGTTTTCAATGAGCTTGGCTACCTGAACGAGGGATACACATGGATCGCCTTCATCACATTGCGCTGACCGTACCCGACATCAAGCAGGCGCTTGCCTGGTATCGCGAACAATTCAATGTCGACACGATTTACGAAGACCGGACTTGGGCGATGCTGCGTTTCGGCAATATCGATCTCGCGCTGGTTTCGCCCGGACAGCATCCGCCGCATATCGCCATCGAGAGGCCCAACGCGGAAAGTTTCGGACCGCTCACCAGTCACCGCGACGGCACCGCTTCGGTCTATGTGCAGGATCCGTTCGGCAACGTGATCGAGGTCATGCAGCAGGATGGACCGGCACTGCCGGCCTGAGGCCCGTGAATCCGACGATCAATCACACGCCCGGCATCGTGACTATCGCTGACGCCAATACGACAATCGCGTATTGTCGTTACAACGATGACGCAGAGATCGAATACATCTTCGTCAACAGCGCGCATCGGCGCCGCGGTTATGCCAGAAAGCTGCTGGCAATCGTGCAATCGAGGGTGCAACGGCCTTTGCGCTTCCAGCCGCCGGTCAGTCCGCTCGGTGCCGCGCTGCAACGCGACTACGTCGAGCGCAACACGGCGATGGCGGGGCGCCATGGCGTGCACCCGTAGAAGCAAAAAATAATGTTTAAAATCAATTACTTATTTATAAATACGCTGCGCCACCCACAGCAACGGCGGACCGAGTGTGCGCGACAAAGCATGGCGGTAGCGCACGAATCCGCGGTATGCGGGATTCAGCAGCGGCGCGAGCCACGAACGCGAGAACAGCCATGCCAGCACTGGCAGATCGGCACGGCGGTAGGCTTCTGCAAATACCGCCACACCGGTCAGCAATTCACCGCTGTCGAGGCGGCCGTGAATGCGTTCGAGTGCCGCAGCACAGGAAATGCGATGCATGCCTTCATCGAAAGCGGGCGCGGCCAGATCCTCAAAACGCAACAGGCCCCGGCGATTGCGTGCCCGCAGGACATGTATCTCCGCCCGACACAGCGGACATTGTCCGTCGTAATAGATCGTCAGCGCATTCATGCGGATGTCCCGCCGACGTGTACAAGGCGGAAACAGGCGGCCGCAGCGTGTTGACGCCGTGTCGAAACCGGACTTGAACCAGATACAGAATTATGGAGACCAAACATGGCTGAAGATTCCCGATGCTGCGGCTCAGGTGCGTGCATTATCAATCCCCAGGGTTATTGCTGGTGCGGGCAGAAATGGGATGGCACCAGGATGTCTTTGCCGGCGCTGGATCCGCAAACCGGCGCCGAGGCCGACGCACGCAACGATCCGCAGAGCGATTAAGCCGCCCATACGCGTGCGGTTGAGTGGTGTAATGGTGTTCAACCCGGCACCCGGACGCCGTCCCACGCGTAAACCCCGCCGCTGTGTTCGGGCGCGAGTTGTTCCACCACGTCGAGCAGGTGTCGTGCGGAGCGTGCCGGTGGAAACAGCTGCGCCGCGGGCACACCGCTTTGAAAAGGTTTTGATAACCGGGTATCCACGGTGCCCGGATGCAGTCCCACGCACAACGCGCGCGGATGGCTGCGGGCCAGTTCGATCGCAAGGGTCCGGATCATCATGTTCAGCGCGGCTTTCGACGCGCGATAGCCATACCAGCCGCCAAGCCGGTTGTCCTCGATGCTGCCGACGCGGGCGGACAGCGCGGCAAAAACAGTTTTCCGGTCTTTGGCGAGCAGCGGCAGAAAATGTTTTGCCACCAGCGCGGGGCCGATGGTATTGATCCGGAACGCAGTCTGCAGGGCGCCGCTGTCAAGGCTACGCCAGGTTTTCTCGGGCTGCAGCTGATCGCCGGCGTGGAGCATGCCGGTCGCCACCAGCACCAGGTGCAGCTCCCCGGCCGAACGCCTGATCGCGTTGGCAGCAGCGCTGATCGATGCCTCGTCCTCGAGGTCCAGGCGCAGCCAGCGATCGCTGTCGTCGCCGGCCTGCAACGCCGACCGTGACAGCCGGAAGATGCGAGCCACAGCCGCACAGCGCACCAGATCATCCGCAATCGCCTGGCCGATGCCGCCGGACGCACCGATCACGGCGACGTTCAATGCCGTGCCGAAGGATGCCAGCTTCGGCGGTTCTTCAGACTGCTGCTGCGTCATGCGTTCCGTCCACCGCACCCGCCACTGCCGCGGCAATGGCTGCACCGCTCTCAAATGCGGCCTCAACCCGCGCACCCAGACACCAGTCCCCGCCGACAAACAGCGTGTGGACATCATTTGCAATAAAGGGCGCGCCCAGCGGTGTGGTGGTACGGGCATAGCGCCAGCGGTGTGCATGGCACTGCGCGATCTGCGGCAGCGGGCGGCCCAGGGCGCGCGCGAGCATTTCCAGCATCCGAGCGGCTGCCTGTTCGCGGTCGAGTTCCAGGTGGCGTGTGCTCCACGCCGGACTGGCATGCACCACCCAGCAGTCCTGTGCGGTGCTGCGGCCCGGTTTGGCGCTATTGCGTGAGATCCATGCGAGATCGTCAGAAGCGGACTCGATCACGTCATCAACATCCGTGAGCGGCGTCACGAACGCCACCATCAGTGCCCAGCACGGCGCCATCCCGACCCGATTCAGCGCCGTTGCGATCGCGTGTTCTGCAGCGAAGAGCATACCTGCCTGGGGAGACGGTATCGTGCTGACGACGATGTCGAAGGTATCACCGGGGTCGTTCTCGTCGGTTTGCACATGCCATCGGCCGGCGGCGCTTACGACAGCGGTGACCGTAGTCGCAAGCCGGATGTCGAGTCCCTCCGCTGGCGGTTTGATCAGTGCGTTCATGGCCGGCGTCCCCACAATCCAGTCCTCGGTGACGGCGTTCGCAGGGCGCCAGTAGGCGGCTGCGCCAGTCTTCAGCGCCAGTTGCATTGCTGATTGAAACGGCGTCGAGCGCCCGGTGATGTACTGAGCGCCATGGTCGAATGCGATCGCATCGCCGGCGCGCCGCGTCGCCAGCCTGCCGCCGATGCCACGGCTTTTCTCGAACACTGTCGGCCGAAAACCGCGGGACTGCAGCAGCCGGGCGCAGGTCACGCCAGCCATGCCTGCGCCGATCACGGCTATTTTCGACGTCGCATGATTACTCATATGTTTTCTTGATCCGTTATGGTTCTGCAGTCAGCTGGGTGGTGCAGAAAGTCTTATTGCAGGTTTTGCGTCAGGGCAGGACTTCTATCATCACCTCGTTACGGCGCAGGAACCATGGCATGAACGGGGGGTTGTAGCGCGCGAACACTGGCTTGCCCACTGTTTTCAAACCAGCAGCACGTACCGCCGTCAGCAGCGCTTGTTCCTGCGCTTCGTAACGGCTGCGGCTCCAGGTGCCGCTGTACGCGATAACCGCCATGGTGCGAGCGGGCATTTCGCGGATATTTACCCGTGCATCGAGCGGTACCGGAAGGGTCGCCCTCGTATAGCGGGAAGGCATGACGAAGCTGAACACATACGCCTCCTCTGCGCTGCTGTCCGGCGTTTGCGAGACGGGGGCTGTCATTTCGATCTTTTCACTGGCTGGCACCTGATTGACCGGCGCAGTCATTTCAATGTTCTGCTGACCGCGGTTGTTGCCAAATATATACCCGGCAAGGATGCTGAAGGCTTCGTTACCAGCCTGATCGAACGGGGCCGCCACCCGCGTCTCTGCGACGAGATAAGGCGCATACTCACGCAACTCGAAGCGCTCATTGGTGCTGGTGACGCGATACTGCGGCTCTTCATTAGCCATGGCAGAAGCTCCCGTCGCGAACAAGGCGATACAGACTACGAGATTTCGATACACCATACGATCCTCTTTCAGAAATGGATATCGCGTCCACCCGCTCATGCGGGGGGGCGTTGGCCTGACTGGTTTTTTGTGCCAGATTCATTGACACACTTTACTGCATCGC
>JBMTEY010000058.1:0-14737 GCA_049433545.1 Burkholderiales bacterium
GATTTTATTGATATTTTATTTGATTCGGGGCGGCGCTATACTGTATTGATGATGCGCTTCTTCCTCATCGCCGTGGTCGTCCTGCTGTCCGGTTGCGCGGTGACGCTGCACGGCAACCAGACCAGCGGCGGCGGCACCACCGCCACCACCACCGGCAGCAGCGTGCAGGGCTGCACGCGCATAGGCAACGCGCGCATAGGCGGATCCTTCGGCAGCCGGCCGGCGCCGAATACCGCCGGCGGGCAACTGACACTGTCGAAAGGTGCATCCGCCGTGCTGCTGCTGGGTGTGGTCATCGCCGGAACCGTGGACGTGGTGCGCGACTGGCTGCAGCCCGAGCCGCCGCGACGCGAACCGCTGTCGCCCGACGGCATTTCGCATACCTGCTCGTTTTACGGCTGGCAGCCCGAATTGACTCCCGCCCCTGCATCGCAGTAAGTTCGCGCATCCGCAACACCCTCCTCACCACAGGCCAACCCTCATGAGCAATCCGAAAACCGCACCCGCGCCTTCGCCGGTATTCCCGCAGGACAAAAAATGGGACTACAAGAAACGAGCAGGCATCTATGAATCCGACGTGACCGCGCTGGTGCGGCGCATGCTCGAAGACGAAACGATCAAGGAAGACCAGCGCAACGCCTGGGAACGCTGGCGCAACGATCCGTCGGGGCTGCAGCGATGAGCGCCCGTACCGGAGTACTCTGCGCCGCCGCGCTGCTGCTGGCGACGAGCTTTGCCGGAGCGCAGGACTATCCGTCGCGCCCGGTGCGGTTCGTCGTGCCCTACGCGCCCGGCGGCAGCACCGACACGCTGGCGCGTGCGATGGGAGTGAAACTGTCCGACCTGCTGGGCCAGCAGGTGGTCGTCGACAACCGTCCCGGCGCCAACGGCGACATCGGCATGAGCATCGTCGCGAAGGCGCCGGCCGACGGCTACACCGTGGTGCTCGGCTACATCGCCAACCTGGCGATCGGGCCCAGCCTCTACGCGAAAATGCCCTACGACCCGATCCGCGATTTTTCGTCGATCACCCAGGTGGCCGGCGCCTCCAACATCTTCGTCACCCATCCTTCGCTGCCGGCGCGGAATTTCAAGGAATTCCTCGCCTACGCCAAGGCCAATCCGAAAAAGGTCACCTTCGCTTCCGCCGGCGTCGCCAGCGTCGGCCACCTCACCGGCGAACTGCTCAACGAGATGGCCGGCATCGACATGCTGCACGTGCCGTACAAGGGCAGCGGCCAGGCGATCTCCGACCTGGTCGGTGGGCACGTCAAGGTGATGATCAGCGGCATGGCCTCTACGCTGCCGCATGTGCGTTCCGGCAAGCTGATCGGCATCGTCACCACCGGACTCAAGCGCACGCCGGCAACCCAGGACATCCCGACCATCGCCGAGACCTATCCCGGTTTCGAATCGAGTTCCTGGTTTGGCGTACTCGGGCCGGCGGGCATGCCGCGGCCGGTGGTGATGCGGCTCAACGCCGACATCCACAAATCGCTGCAGGACGCCGCCGTGGCCAAGCGCCTCGCCGGCGTCGGCTTTGAAATCACCTACGGCACGCCGGAGCAGTTCACCGCCTACATAAAATCTGAAACCGTGAAATGGGCGAAGGTGGTGAAGGCTTCGGGGGCGAAGCCGCAGTGAAATCCCGGTGATTACCCGCGGCTGATACCCAGCTTCTCGTAAATCGGCCTGATCAGCGCGCGGATGCTGTGCCGGCGCTGCGCCAGCACCAGCGCGGCAGCCGCGCAGCATAATCCGCCGATGGTGAGCGTCGCGCGCGGGCCGATGACGTCGGCCAGTGCACCGGCAGTGAGTGCGCCGAAGGGTGAAATGCCGAGGAAGGCCACGGTGTAGAGGCTCATCACCCGGCCGCGCTTGTCATCGTCGACGATGGTCTGCAGGATCATGTTGACCGACACCGAGGTGACGAGGATGCCGAAGCCGATCACCACCAGCAGCGGCAATGCCAGCGCCGTCGACGGCATCTGCGGCAGCAGCGCCAGCGCGCTGCCGGCGGCGAGGCCGGCGATGATGATCAGGCGGATCAGGCCGCGGGCGTTGGCGCGCGAGGCGAGGTAGAGCGTGCCACTGATCGCGCCCAGACCGCTGGCGCCCATCAGGAAGCCCATGTCGTCGGCGCCGCCGCCGAATACTTCGCGCACCATTACCGGCATCAGTGTCACGTATGGCGTGGCCATGAAGGCGACCATCGCCAATGTCAGCAGCAGTGCGCGGATCGGCAGCAGGTTCCAGGCGTAGCTGAAGCCGTCATGTATCCCGGAAAACAGCGGTGTCTTCACCGGCTCGCGCGGCTGCGGCCGCACGCGGATCATGATGAAGGAAATCACCACCGCGACGTAGGTCAGCGAGTTGATCAGGAAGCAGTGTGCTTCGCTCAGCGCTCCGATCAGCACGCCGGCGATGGCGGGGCCGACCAGCCGGCCGCTGTTGGCCATCAGCGAGGTCAGCGCGATGGCGTTGGGCAGGTCTTCCTTGCCGTCGACCAGTTCGAGCAGGTAGGCGTGGCGTATCGGCAGTTCGATGGCGACCAGCATGCCGAGGATCATCGCCAGCGTGACGATGTGCCAGGGCGCGATGATGCCGGACAGCGCCAGCGCCGTCAGTGTCACCGCCTGCAGCAGTTCGAGGATCTGGGTCACGAACATCGTGCGGTGCAGGTTGCAGCGGTCCGACCACCAGCCGGCGAGCGGTGACAGCAGCAGGATGGGCAGGCTGCCGGCGAAGCCGAGCAGGCCGAGCATGGTGGCCGATCCGGTGAGGCGGTAGAGCAGCCAGCTTTGCGCCACCATCTGGATCCAGTAGCCGACCAGCGCAAAAATCTGGCCGCTGAGGAAGAGCCGGAAGTTGCGGTGGCGCAGAGCGCGCAGGGAAGGCAGGGCCATGGAGGATGCGGAAAAGTGCGCATTCTACTTCATGGACTACATTCGAAGAGGTGGTGTGCCTGCGCTACAATCGGCATCTCCCATGGCCGATCATCCCTCCGCATCCGGCGCGGCGCCCGCGGCGGCGCGCATCATCACCCTGTTCCAGCTGCTGGTGGTGGTGCTGATGTGGAACAGCGCCTACAAGGGCGCGCGCGTGCTGAATACCCTTTATGCGCTGCACCTCGGCGCCTCGCCCTTCGAAATCGGCCTGCTGCTGGCAACCTACGGCGTGTTTCCCCTGCTGATGGCGGTGGCCGCCGGCCGCCTCGCCGACCGCCACGGCGCACGCCTGCCGATCATTGCCGGCATGATCGTCTGTACCATCGGCGTGATATTGCCGCGGGGCGCCAGCGGTCTGCCGCTGCTGTTTGCCGGCGCTGCGGTCACCGGCCTCGGTTTCATTCTCGGCCAGGTGGCGTTCCAGTCGCTGGTCGGCGCGCTGGGCGAAGGCAAGGCGCGCACACGTAATTTCAACACCTACGCGCTGATCATCGCCGTTGCCGACTTCGTGGGCCCGGTGGTGGCCGGCATTTCGATAGACCACGCCGGCCACGTGCCGGCCTATCTCGTGCTGGGCGCGCTGGCCGGGACGGGCACGCTAACGCTGATCGCGCTGGCGCAGCGCGTGCCGCGCCATTCGAAACCGGTGGCGCGGGCCGCGGGCACACGCGTGATGGACCTGTTCCGCGATCCCGACATGCGCCGTGTGCTGATCGCCGGCGCGGTGGTGATGACCGGCATCGACCTGTTCCAGCTCTATATCCCGCTCTACGGGCATGATGTGGGCCTGTCGGCCACCGCGATCGGCATGGTGCTGGGCGCGGCCGCCGCCGCGACCTTCGTCAGCCGCGCGCTGCTGCCGCTGCTGGTGCGCCGTTACGGTGAAGAGACCACGCTGCTCTACGCGCTGTTCCTCGGTGCGGCGATGTTCGCGCTGATCCCGTTCTTCAAGGGGGTGATCGTGCTCGGCGTGATCTGCTTCGCGCTGGGCCTGGGCATGGGGCTGGGCCAGCCGCTGACGGTGATGCTGTGCTACAACTATTCGCCCGCGGGTCGCGCCGGAGAATCGCTCGGCCTGCGCATCGCTATCAACAACTCCATGCACGTTGCGGTGCCTACCGGTTTCGGCGCGGTGGGCGCTGCCATCGGCCTGGCGCCGGTGTTCTGGATCAGCGCCGCGGTGCTGGCGGCAGGCAGCTGGCTCAGCCGCAAGCGTGGCTGACGGAAAACGCCACGCCATGTCGATATACGTCGTGCTGCTGGTGGTGCTGCTCAACATGAGCGCGTTCCGCGGCAGCAAGGTGCTGGTGTCGCTGTTCGCGCTGGAACTCGGCGCGCCGCAGATCATGCTCGGCGTGATCGTCGCGCTGTATTCTCTGTGCCCGATGCTGCTGGCGCTGTATGCCGGCAAGCTCGCCGACCGTTTCGGCGTGCGCTGGCCGCTGGCGCTGGGCTCGTTCGGCATCGCGCTATCGCTGGTGTTGCCGGGCGTGCTGCCGTCGCTGCCCGCGCTGTACCTTTCCGCGCTGCTGATCGGCGCCGCGCACGTGTTCTACAACGTGTCGGCGCAGAACCTGGTCGGCATGCTCAGCGCGCCGGAATCGCGGACGCGCAATTTCAGCAATTTCAGCCTGGTAATCGCCAGCGGCGGCTTCATCGGCCCGCTGATCGCCGGTTTCGCCATCGACAGCCTCGGCCATGCCATCGGTTACCTGTGCATCGCCGTGCTGCCAGCGGTGTCGGCGGCGATCATGTTCAATGCGCGCCGCGGCCTGAAGGCCGTGAGCGGCGGCAAGGGCAAGAAGGACGAGGCGGCGGGATACGCGGTGGGGCTGCTCGCCAACCCGCCGCTGCGGCGCACGCTGATCACCAGCGGCATCATCCTTACCGCGATAGACCTTTTCCAGTTCTACATGCCGATTTACGGCCATGCCATAGGACTCTCGGCATCGGCGATCGGCGGCGTACTGGCGATGTTCGCGGCCGCCGCGTTCCTGGTGCGCACCATCCTGCCGCAGATCGTCAAACGCCTCGGAGAGGAGCGGGTGCTGATCTACTCGATTTTCATCGCCGCGGGCACCTACCTGCTGTTCCCGCTGGTCGAAAGCGGCGTGCTGCTTGCCGCCATCGCCTTCCTGCTGGGGCTGGGCACCGGCTGCGGGCAGCCGCTGACGCTGATGATGATCTACGCGCGGGCGCCCGAGGGTCGTTCCGGAGAAGCGCTGGGCCTGCGCATGTCGATCAACAACCTGACGCACATCGCCGTGCCGCTGTTTTTCGGCGCGGTCGGCACAGCCTTCGGCGTGGCGCCGGTATTCCTGGCGAACGCCGTGATGCTGGGCGCCGGCGGCCTGCTCAGCAGGCGGCGCTGAAGCAGCCGATATAATCCCCGATCCACCACCGGAGCTGACCATGAAGATTGCCGTCATCGATGATTACCAGGATGCGTTCCGCCGCACGGCGGCCGCGAAGAAACTCGCGGACCATGAATTCCTGGTCTATACCGACACTGAAAAGGATCCGGCGAAGCTCGCTGCGCGCCTCAAGGATGCCGAGGTGCTGGTGCTGACGCAGCAGCGCTCGAAAATGCCGCGCGCGGTCATCGAGAAGCTGCCGAAACTGAAATTGATCAGCCAGACAGGCCGCAATGCCTATCACATCGACATCGCCGCCTGCACCGATAAGGGCATCCTGATTTCCGCGGGCGGCGGCGGCAATCCGACGCCGACCGCGGAACTCGCCTGGGGCCTGATCATCGCCGCGCTGCGGCGCATTCCGCAGGAAGCGCAACGCATGAAGAACGGCCAGTGGCAGGCTTCGGTGGGGACCGGGCTGGCCGGCAAGACGCTGGGCATTTACGCCTACGGTCGCATCGGCAGCATGGTGGCGAAGGTCGGCAAGGCCTTCGACATGAAGGTGGTGTGCTGGGGACGCGAAGGCTCGACGGCAAAGGCGAAGGCGGCCGGGTTCGAAGTGGCGGCCAGCCGCGAGGCGTTTTTCGCGGAGTCCGACGTGATTTCGCTGCATTTGCCGCTGAACGACGGCACCCGCGGCATCGTCACCGCGGAGGACCTGGCGCGGATGAAAACCACGGCGCTGATCGTCAACACCAGCCGCGCGCCGATCATCGCGAAAGACGCGCTGGTCAACGCGCTGAAGGCGGGGCGGCCGGGACGCGCCGCGATCGACGTCTACGAAGACGAGCCGGTGATGAATGCCGCGCACCCGCTGGTCGGCATGGACAACGTGGTGTGCACGCCGCACCTGGGTTATGTCGAGGAAGCCACTTATGAGTCGTACTACGGCACCGCGGTCGAGCAGATCCTGGCCTTCATCGCCGGCAAGCCGATCAATGTCGCCAATCCGGATGTGCTGAAAAAATAACCGAAGGAGCTGGAGGGGATCATGGCTGTGAAGAAAATGCGCTGCGGCATGGCTGCAGTCGAGGCGCTGCGCGCCGCCGGCGTGAAAAAGGTGTTCGGCCTGATGGGTTCGAGCACGCTCGAGATGTACGACGCGCTCTACGACTTCAGGGACGAGATTGAATACATAGGCGTGCGCCACGAGAACTGCGGCATGCACATGGCCGACGCCTACGGTCGCGTCACCCAGACGCCGGGCACTTTCATCTGCGGCCAGGCCGGTCCCGGGGCGGCGAACATGGTGCTGGGGCTGGCGCAGGCGAAATTCGCCTATTCGCCGGTCGTCGCCATCACCGGGCTCGCGTCCACCGAACACCTCGGGCGCGACGCCTTCCAGGAAATCGACCAGAACACGCTGTTCCTGCCGGTGACCAAGCGCGTGATGACCGTGCCACGGCCCGACCGCATTCCCGAATTCATCCTCGAGGCCTACCGCATCGCCAATTCCGGCCGCCGCGGCCCGGTGGTGGTCAACATCGCGCGCGACCTGTTTAACCACGACATCGAGGCTGACATTCCGCAAGGCCTGCAGGAAATCCGGCCGCCGGCCGCCGATGCTGCGGCGCTGGCGGAAATGCAGAAGCTGATCCTCGCCGCAAAAAAACCGGTGATCCACGCCGGCGCCGGCATCAAGTGGGCGCGCGCCAGCGCAAAACTCGCAAAGCTCGCCGAAAAACTGCAGATCCCGGTGACCAGTTCCGCGGGCCATGCCGACATCCTGCCCGTTGATTTCCAGCTACATGCCGGCGGCGTCGGCCCGCGCGGCAATCCGGTGGCGAGCACGCTGACGCGCGAAGCCGACCTGATCATCGCGCTGGGCACGCGCCTCGGATTCAACACCACCTTCTACAAGCACACCGACATTTCGCCGACCGCAAAAATCATCCAGGTCGACGTCGCCCCCCTGGCATTGGGGCGTTATTTCCCGGCGACGCTGGCGGTGGCGGCCGATGCCGGCGCGGTGATCGACGGACTGCTCGCGCTGATGGCGCCGGTCGCAGCCGGGTCGGCGCCGTGGCATGCGCGCAACGAAGGGTATTTAAAGTCGCGCGCGGCGCTGTGGGCCGAACGCGAGTCCTCGGGCGCGCGCGACGGCACGCCCATGCATCCGGACGTGATCTACGCCGAGGTGCGCAAGGCGGCGCCGCGCAACGCGATATTCACTCTCGATGCCGGCACTACGGGGTTTCAAGCAACTGACCAGTTGCCGTGTTATGAGGCGCCGGCGCTGCTGACGCCGCTCGACTGCGGCATGGTCGGTTTTTCATACTCCGCCGCGCTCGGCGCCCAGGTGGCCGCGCCGCAGCGCAGGGCGATTTCGCTGATGGGCGACGGCGGCTTTGGCATGACCATGGGCGAGATGACCACTGCGGTGGCAAGCAACATCCCGGCCGTGGGCATCGTCATGGACAACGGCACCTGGGGTTCGGAAATCGCCTACCAGCGCGACTTCTACAACGAGCGCTACATCGGCGCGCATGTGCACAGCCCGCGTTTCGACGAGGTGATGAAGCTCACCGGCGGCAACGGTTACCACCCGACGGCGCCCGGTGAAACCGCGGACGCGCTGCGCGATGCGCTGAAGGCGGGCAAACCGGCGATCATCCACGTCAAGGTCGATCCGGAAGCGACCATCAGTTTCCGCAAGGACGCGCTGCGCAAGCGCGCCTGAGCCGCAGCTGCGCCGGGGCGCCGATGAATTTATCGCTGATGCCGACCATCACGCCGCTGCAGCTGATGGATTATCTCGGCGTCGCCGTGTTCGCGATCAGCGGCGTGCTCGCCGCCGGACGCAAACACCTCGACTGGTTCGGCGTGCTGGTGATCGCCACCGTCACCGCGATCGGCGGCGGCTCGCTGCGCGACCTGTTGCTGGATCGCAACCCGGTGTTCTGGATGGCCGATACCGGCTACCTGTGGACGATATTCGCGGCGACGCTGCTGGCGCTGCTCATCGTGCGTTTCCGCGACATTCCACTGCGCGCGCTGCTGGTGGCCGATGCGCTGGGGCTGGCGCTGTTCGCGATCAGCGGCGCGCGCATCGCCGAGGCTGCGGGCCACGGCGGCATCGTCGCGGTGATTCTCGGCACCATGACGGGGGTGGCCGGCGGCGTGTTCCGCGACATGCTGCTCGCGGAAATCCCGCTGCTGCTGCGCGACGGCGAGATCTA
Organism: Burkholderiales bacterium; assembly: GCA_049433545.1. Taxonomy (GTDB): domain Bacteria; phylum Pseudomonadota; class Gammaproteobacteria; order Burkholderiales; family SG8-41. The sequence continues at coordinate 8,542 of JBMTEY010000058.1, forward strand.
CGCCACCGCGGCGATCGCCGGCATCATCGTCTACCTGCTGCTGCAGGGTGCGGGATTCGAACGCCTGACCGCGGGATATGCCGGTATGGCCACCATCGTCGTCATCCGCTTCACCGCGATATTTTTCAATCTGCGGATGCCGGCGCTGCGGCTGGGCGATTCCAAAAAACCGGATTAAGCGCAGGACCTGGTTCTCAGTTTTTCACCAATCACCAATTGCCAGCCACCCGTCACCGGTTTTAGTGCAGGTGACGATTTCGCGGATGCAGCGGGATCACGGTCGACGTGGTGTCAGTCGGGGTTTGTGCGCCGGAGGCTGTTTTCGCCGGGGCGTGCGCGTCGAACATGCGGGTCACCAGTTCGGAAACCTGTTCGACCTCGGGTTTGCCGAGATGGCGTGACAGCATGTGGTTGATGTCCTCGACCACGCACTGGCGGCGGAATTCGTGGATTGCTTCCGGCGACGGGCCGACGAAGAACTGGTAGAACTCGTCTTCGCCGCTGTCGGGATAGTAGGTGACCTCGACTTCGGAGGCATATTCGGTCAGCGGGCCGAGGCTGTTGCAGGCTTCGGTGAGCTTGTTGTGGAAACTGCGCCCGACGTCGCCGGTCCAGCAGATGCTGACCACGCGTTCGCGCGCATCGTAGACGATGCCCGGCTCTTCGCGCTCCAGGCTCTTGGCGTCGGCGATGTGGTCGGCATCGACATAATCCAGCCATGGGCGCAGCGCGAGTTCGATCTGCGACAGCTTCACGCCTTTGCACAGGAATACGCTGCCGTGGACATGTACTTCGGTTTTCATGGTGACTACTCCGGTGTGGTGCGGGCGGCTGCAGCGGGCCGCTTGCAGGGGCGACAAGGATAACACAGCACGCCACTGCATTTTATCCAATAAAAACAGATAGTTACATACGTTCCCGGGTGTGATCAGCTGCCAGTCAGGCCGAGATCGCGCAGCAGCGCGGTGAGTGTCGCGCGTTCGCTTTGCATCAGCGCCGGCATCTGCGCGGCAGCGGCCCAGGTGTTGACCCAGTACTGGCGCGCGAGTTCGGCATTCCATTCCGCGCCGGAGGTCGCCGCCTGCAATGCGTCGTTCCAGAATTTCACCTGCGCATCCGTCAGGCCGTGTGCGCCGATCACGCCGCGCCAGGTGCCGATCACGCAATCGACGCCGAGTTCCCGCCACGTCGGCGTGGCTGCGTAGAGCGCGGGCAGGCGCTGCGGCGCGGACACGGCGAGCGCGCGCAGTGCGCCGCTTTCGAGTTCGGGCACGGCGCTGACCGCGGTGATCGCCGCCACTTCGGCTTTACCGTCCATCACGTCGGCCGCGGCATAACGCGCCGAATCGAATACGTGCAGGGCCAGCGCGCGCGGATCTTCGCCGGCATGGCGCGCGAGCTGCGCCAGCGCCATGTGGTTGGTGTTGCCGATGGCGGTGGCCATGGCGATGGTCAGTGCGCCGGCACCGGTACCCAACGCGGCCAGCAGATCGGCGCCACTGCGCAACTTTGAATCGGCGCGCACCAGGAAGGCGATGTATTCGGTGTAGAGGTTCGCCAGCGGCGTCAGGTCGCGGTCGTCGATGGCGCTGACGCCGAGCACGCGGTTGGTGAGGATGGTCGGCGAGTTGATCGCCAGCACATGCGGATCGTTCGGGTGTTGCGCGAGGTAATCCCAGGCGTTGCCGCCGCCGCGCCCCGGGATGTTGACGAGTTTCAGCGGCACGTCGATCAGGCCGCCGGATTCCAGCACCCGGATCAGCGCGCGCGCCGGACGGTCCTGGCCGCCGCCCGCGGGGGTGCCGGCGACCAGTTCAATTTCACGCGACGGCCGCCAGCCTGCGCTCATGCCGTTTTTGCAGGCTCCGTGCGCGGCACGAACACCACCAGCAAATTGGCGAGGATGATGGTGCCGGCGAGGAAGTAGAACGCGGCGTAGATGTTCCACGCATCGGCGATCATGCCGAACAGCGCCGGAGCGATGCTGCCGCCGATGGCGAGGATCGTGAACTGCAGCCCGACTCCGGTGCCGGCGAGGCGCTTCGGCGTGTTCTCCACAGCCCACGCCTGCATCACCGGGCGCATTGCGTACATGAAAAAGCCGATCAGTGCGACAAAGATGATGAAGGCGAAGGATTGTCCCGCGAGCACCATGCCGATGATGGTGACGCCCGAGAGCAGCATGCTCGACATGATGACTTTCTTGCGGCCCATGGTGTCGGAGAGGTGGCCACCGATCGGCCCCGCGATCAGGCCCGCGACCTGCATCACCGTCATGCATACACCCACGGCCAGCGGCGAGTAGCCCTGCTCATAGGCCAGGTACACCGGCAGAAACACCAGCAGGCCGACCTGGGTCAGCGTGCGGAAGCCGGCACTGATGCAGATCAGCATCAGGGCACGGTCGCGCAGCAGTCCGCCGAGGTCGCGCAGGTACTGGCCCATGTTCCATTTCGATTCGACCGCGCCGGCATTGACGTCGCCATCGTCGCGCGCACGCGCGGTGCTCAGCGCGCCGACCAGCACCACGATCAGTATCGCCATCACCAGTCCGGGGATGACGTTGATGACGACCACGGTGCGCCAGCTGAACCACGCCAGCAGCGTGCCTGCTGCGAGCGGCGCCAGCGCTTCGCCGATGTTGCCGCCCATGCCGTGGAAGGACAGCACCAGTCCCTTGCGCTGCGGGTAGCGGTAGGCCAGCGTCGGTATCGCCGCCGGGTGCCACAGGTTGTTGCCGATGCCGACCAGCATCAGGCACAGCACCAGCATCCACATGCTGTGAGACAGGCTCATCAGCGCATACGGAACACCGACCCAGAACAGCGAGACCGCCAGCAGGTAGCCCTTCTTGCCGATGGCGTCGACCAGCATGCCGCCGGGCAGGTTGGAGATGGCACCGGCGAGATGCTGCGCACTCATCAGAAAGCCGATCTGCGTATAGGAGAGACCGAGCTCCTTGCCGATCAGCGGCAGCAGCACGTAGAAGGTGGCGGGGTACCAGTGGGTCAGGCCGTGGCCGGCGGAAATCAGCCACACGTCGCGGAAGCTGCGCGGCGGCAAAACGGTGCTTGCTGCAGTGTTCATAATCCGGTCTTGGTGCGGTTGCAAAAGATCATAGCACGCAGTCCACGGCGACCAGCGGCGTATAATCTGCGCCTTCCCCGCATCACCTGCCACCGTTCACCAACGACTCTCCAATGCGCACCGACATCGAACGTTTTTTCAATCCGCAATCCATCGCCATCATCGGCGCGTCCCAGGATCTGGTCACCATCAGCGGCCAGCCGCTGAAACACCTGTTGAGCCACGGTTACAAGGGCAAGCTGTTTCCGGTCAATCCGAAATACCAGGAAATTTCCGGCGTCAAATGCTGGCCCTCGCTGGAAGCGTTGCCGGAGTCGCCGGAACTGGCGCTGATCCTGGTCAATGCCTCGCGCGTGCCCGACATGCTGACGGCCTGCGGCAAGAAGGGTATTCCGTACGTGATCATATTCAGCTCGGGGTTTTCGGAGATGGGCGGCGCCGGCGTCGCGGCGCAGCAGAAGCTCTCGGAGATCGCGCAGCAGTACGACATCGGCGTCATCGGTCCCAACTGCCAGGGCATGATCAACGCCGCCGATGCGGTGTATGCCGGATTCGGCTCGGTGTTCAACGCCAACTATGACGGCGGCACGGTGAGCATGGTGTCGCAGTCCGGCGGCTTCGGCTTCTCGGTGATGAACCTGTCCTCGCTCGACGGCGGCCTGCCGTTCCGGCAGATGGTGACCACCGGCAACGAAATCGGCGTGTCGACGCTGGATTTCATGGACTATTTCATCCGCGATCCCAAGACCGAGATCATCGGCACCTACATCGAGGGCGTGAAGGATGCGCGGCGCATCCTCGCCACCGGCGACAAGGCGCTGGCCGCCGGCAAGCCGATCCTGATGTGGAAAGTCGGCAACACCGAGCAGGGACAGAAGGCCGCGGCCTCGCATACCGCCAACCTCGGCGGCGCGATGGCGCTCTACAAGGCGGCGTTCCGCCAGAAGGGCATCATCCAGGTCGAGGACATCCAGGACCTGGTCGATTACGGCCGCGCGCTGCGCGGCAAGCGGCTGCCCAAGGGCAACCGGCTGGCGATCATCACCATTTCCGGCGGCGCCGGCATCCTGATGACCGACGAGATCATTGCAGGGGGCATGCAGATGGCGCAGCTCGCGCCTGAGACGGTGGCGAAGCTGAAGGAATTCGTGCCCTCGTTCGGTTCGGTGGGCAACCCGGTGGACGTCACCGCGGCGATTTTCAACGATCTCACGCTGATCAACCGCACGCTGCAGGCGATCAACGACGATCCCGGCGTCGACTGCATCGCGATGATCAACGCCTCGCTGCAGGGCGAAATCGCGCAGAAGGTGGCTTCCGAAATCGTCGCCGTCGCGGCGAAGACCGACAAGCCGATCTTCATTTCGTGGAGCGCGCGCGACGTGGTCGCGCCCGAGGCTTATGGCGCGCTCGACGCCGCGTTGATCCCGCACTACAAGTCGCCGGTGCGCTGCGGCCGCGCGCTGGCCGCGGTGTCATGGTATGCCGAGGCCCGCCGCCGCAACGAGGCGCAGAAAAACGACAAACCCCCGGTAATCCATAAACCGGCAGCGCAGGACATGCTCAAAGGCAAGACCGGCGACGTCGCCGAATATGCGGCGAAGCAGGTGCTGGCCGAGTACGGCATCCCGGTGACGCAGGAAACGCTCGCTACCAGCCGCGACGCTGCCGTGGCTGCCGCGCAGAAAATCGGCTTCCCGGTGGCGATGAAAGTGCAGTCTTCCGACATTTCGCACAAGACCGAGGCGAAGGCGGTGAAGCTCAACGTGGCAGACGCAGCAGGCGTGGCCGCGGCGTACGATGAAATCCTCAAAAACGCCAAGGCTTACAAGGCCGATGCCCGCATCGACGGCGTGTTGGTGCAGGAAATGGTCGGCGGCGGCATCGAGGCCATCGTCGGCATCACCAACGATGCCTTGTTCGGGCCCGCGGTGATGTTCGGGCTCGGCGGCATTTTCGCCGAGGTGATGAAGGACGTGTCCTTCCGCCTGGCGCCGATCACCCCGGCCATCGCGCGCGAGATGATCGTCGAGATCAAGGGTTATCCGGTGCTCGCCGGCGCGCGCGGCAAACCGCCCGCCGACGTCGAAGCACTGGTCGACACGCTGGTGAAACTGTCGGCGCTGGCGATGGATCTGAAAGACCGGGTCGGCGAACTCGACATCAATCCGCTGATCATCCGGCCAAAGGGTCAGGGCGTGACCGCAGCCGATGCGCTGATCCGCATCAAGGGCTGAAACCATGACCGTGTCTTCCGAAGTCCGGCAACTGTGCGACGAGGTGGCGCGCTTCGTGCGCGAGCAGGTCGATCCGCGTTCGCGCGAGATCGAGGAAAACGATGCGGTGCCGGAAGACCTGATCCGGCTCGCCCGCGACATGGGCCTGTTCGGACTGACCATCCCCGAGGAATACGGCGGCAGTGGCCTCGACCTCGCTGGCAAGTGCGCGATCGAGGAAGTGATGGGGCGCACCAACTACGGATTCGCGACGCTGATCGGCAACCACACCGGCATCAGCACCACCGGCATCACCGCGCTGGGCAGTGCCGCGCAGAAAAAGAAATTTTTACCGAAGATGGCGAGCGGCGAATGGATAGGCAGCTTTGCGCTGACCGAGCCGCAGGCCGGTTCCGATCCGGCGGCGATGCGCACCACCGCGGTGAAAAAGGGCGACCGTTACGTGCTCAACGGCGAAAAGATCTACATCACCAACGCCGGGCTGGCGCAGGTGTTCACGGTGATGGCGATCACCGACAAGAGCAAGGGCATCAAGGGCATCTCGGCCTTCCTCGTCGAACGCGGCATGAAGGGTTTCAGCATCGGCAAAAACGAGCTGAAGATGGGCATGCACGGCTGCAGCACCGCGCCGCTGGCCTTCACCGACTGCGAGGTGCCGGCGGAGAACCTGCTCGGCGCCGAAGGCATGGGTTATGTGCAGGCGCTGAAGACGCTGACCGCGGGGCGGGTGACGGTGTCGGCGCGCTGCTGCGGCATGATGGACAAGCTGATCGATCAGACCGCGGACTACATGAAGACGCGTGCGCAGGGCGGCAAGAAACTCGCCGAACACCAGGGCCTGCAGTGGATGCTGGCCGACATGGCGGTGGCGC
>JBMTEY010000059.1:0-14534 GCA_049433545.1 Burkholderiales bacterium
GCCAGCGGCTGCAGGATCAGGTCGTTGACCTCCAGCCCGCAGCGGCGCACGCACTTGATGATGTTCTGCGCCGCCGACACCGCGCCGGTGACAATGTGCACCTTGACCTCGAGCCGCACGCCGGACATGCCCAGCGGTTCGCGCACGTCTTCCTGGCCGTCGATGATGAATTCCTGGTTGAGCACGTGCAGGATCTGCTGGTCGTTGGGAATCTGCACCGCCTTGGCGGTCTCGATCACCCGGTCGATGTCCATCTGCGCGACCTCCTTGTCCTTGATCGCGACCATGCCCTGGGAGTTGAAGCTCTTGATGTGATTGCCGGCGATGCCGGTATAGACCTCGCGTATCTTGCAGTCGGCCATCAGTTCCGCTTCTTCAAGGGCGCGCTGGATCGCATTGACCGTGGTTTCGATGTTGACCACGACGCCTTTCTTCAGCCCCCGCGACGGATGGCTGCCCATGCCGATGATTTCGAAGCCGCCCTCGGGCTTGATCTCGGCGACAATGGCGACGATTTTTGATGTGCCGATGTCCAGGCCCACCACCAGTTTTTTGCTTTCCCTGTTCTTGTTCATGGCTCCTGTCATTCCTAGGCACCGCCTCCGGGCCGGGCCGCAGCCACAGGCGGCAATCCCGGCACTCGCGCGGCAAATCCGTTGGCATAGCGAAGATCAACCCGGTCCACTGGCCGCGCAATGCGGGCCAGCGTGGCCGGGTAGGCCGCCACGAAACGGCGCAGCCGGTCCTCGATCTGTTCGCGTCCCAGATCCAGCGTCATGCCGTCATCCAGCCTGATCTGCCAGGCACGCCGCGGCGATACGTTGAGTTGCACAGGCGCCCTGCCAAGCATGGCAAGGTTGCGCCGGAAATGGTCGTACTGGATCGCCATCTCCTTGGCCGCATCAGCGGGTCCGTTGAACACCGGAAGTGTTCCGTCGTACGCGGCCTCGAAAACTTCGCCCTGTTCGTTGATCAGCGCCGCGCTTCCCCAGCGCGCGACCGGCCGGTGTTCCGCCAGCGTTACGTCCAGACCGCCCGGCCACCGACGGCGAACCTCGGCGCGGCGCACCCATGGCAGGGTCTCGAATGCGCTGCGCGTCCGCACCAGCGGCTGGGTGAAAAATGTGCCGTGAACTTCGCGCCGCACGATCTGCTCGATCTGTTCGCGGGTGACATGTACGGGCGGCGCGACCAGCCGTACCTCGGTGATCGAAAACACCGGCGACCGCACCGCAAACAGCACGCCCCCGTAGAGCAGGCCGAGCAGCGCAGCCACGACCAGCAGATCGGTCAGCAGGCCCAGCACGGCGGGTTTATCCCACATGGGCGAGCTCCAGTATCCGCATGACGAGGTCACTGAACGACAACCCGGCCTGACGCGCCGCCATCGGCACCAAGCTGTGGCCGGTCATGCCGGGCGAAGTGTTCATCTCCAGAAAGTGCACGCTGCCATCCGGCCGGCGGATCAGGTCGGCGCGGCCCCAGCCCTCGCAACCCAGCGCCTGCGCGCTGCGCATCACCATTTCACGGATGCGCCGCTCCTCGTCATCCGGCAGCCCGCAGGGACAGAAATATTTCGTATCGTCGCTGAAATACTTGTTCTGATAATCGTAATTGCCCTGCGGCGCCTCGATGCGGATCAGCGGCAGCGCCTGCGTCCCGACAAAGCCGCCGGTCAGTTCGTCGCCGGCAACGAATTCCTCGGCCATCACCATCGGATCATGGGTAGCTGCCAGCGCGTAGGCCGCCTCCAGGCCGGAGACCGCTGTCACCTTGGTCAGACCGATGGTCGATCCCTCGCGCACGGGTTTAATGATCAGGGGCAAACCGAGGCGGGCTGCAACGCCGGCCCAGTCGCTGCCTACATCGATCAGTTCACAGCGCGGGGTCGGGATCCCCGTTGCGGTCCACACCAGCTTGGTGCGCCTCTTGTCCATCGCCAGAGCCGAGGCCATGACGCCGCTGCCGGTATAGGGAATCCCCAGCAATTCCAGCGCACCCTGGACGGTGCCGTCTTCGCCATAGCGCCCGTGCAGGGCGATGAACACGCGGCTGTAGCCCTCGCGCTTGAGTTCGAAAACTTCTTTTTCGGCAGGATCAAACGCATGCGCGTCGAGGCCCGCTGCGCGCAGTACCTCGAGCACCTTGCCGCCACTCATCAGCGACACCTCCCGCTCCGCGCTGCGGCCGCCCATCAGAACCGCGATTTTCCCGAAACCGCTCATGCCCGCACTCCGACGATGCGTACTTCGCGCTCGAGATGAACGCCTGATTCCTGCTGCACGGTCTGCTGAACCAGTTCGATCAGGGATTCGATATCGGCCGCGCTGGCACCGCCGTTGTTGATGATGAAGTTGGCGTGTTTTGCCGAAATCGAAGCACCGCCGATCTGCCGCCCCTTCAGACCGCAGACCTCGATCAGCCGCGCCGCGTGATCGCCCGGCGGATTTCGGAACACAGACCCGGCGTTGGGCATCCCCAGCGGCTGGGTCGCGATGCGCTTCGCCAGTAATTCCTTGATGCGCACACGCGATTGCGCCCCGTTGCCGCGCGCCATCCGCAGAGTTGCCGCCACGAACCATTCTTCACCGCCGGGTACGCTCGACAGCTGGCGGCAGCGCGGCACGACGCTGCGATAGGCGATGTGGTAATGCTGCGGCGTGCGTGTCCGCAGATTCCCCGCGCGGTCTATGGTTTCCACCTTTTCCACCAGGTCCCAGGTTTCCCCGCCGTAGCAGCCGGCATTCATCGCCAACGCCCCTCCGATGGTGCCGGGTATGCCGGCAAGAAATTCGGCGCCGGCCAATTCGTTAAGGGCCGCCGTGCGCGCCACCTTCGGGCAGGCCACTCCGGATTGCACCCTGATCGTGCCGCCGGAACTGTCGCTGCCCATGAGCCGCAGTTCGCGCAGCGCCCAGTGCGTGAAAATCACCGTGCCCGCAAACCCGCCGTCGCGCACCAGCAGATTACTGCCGAGACCTGCGAACAGGACCGGCTCGCCATCCGGCAAACCGCGAAGGAACAGCGCCATGTCTTTCAGATCGGTCGGCGCATAGGCTCGGCGCGCGAGACCACCGGCCCGCCAACTGACGTGCCGCGCCATCGGCTCGTCGCGGGTAAGTTTGCCGCGCAGTCCGTGACCGGCTATCTGGTCCTGTTCACTCATGTTCATGTCAGCCCTGCGCTCATGCGCCGCCCTGCGCCAGCCTGCCGGCGACACTGCCGATCGAGCCCGCACCCATCGCCAGCACGACATCGCCGTCGCGAACCGTGCTGCTGATGCACTGGGGCAAATCGGCCACCTGTTCGACAAACACCGGCTCCACCTTGCCGAGCACGCGCACCGCTCGCGCAAGTGCACGGCCGTCCGCCGCCACGATCGGCGCCTCGCCCGCGGGATAGACCTCGGTCAGCAGCAGGGCATCGACGGTGGACAGCACGCGCGCGAAATCCTCAAAGCAGTCGCGGGTCCGCGTATAACGGTGCGGCTGGAACGCCAGCACCAGGCGCCGCCCGGGGAAAGCGCCGCGCGTCGCAGCAATCGTCGCCGCCATCTCCACCGGATGGTGTCCGTAGTCGTCGATCAGGTCGTAAGTGCCGCCGCCGGCGAGCCGAACCGCGCCATGGCGCTGGAAACGCCGTCCCACGCCCTTGAATTCCGCCAGCGCCTTGACGATTTTTTCGTCGGCGACGCCGACTTCCATGCCGACCGCGATTGCAGCCAGCGCGTTCTGCACGTTGTGGATACCCGGCAGATTGAGTGCGATGTCGAGATCCGGCAGACGTTTCCCGTTCTTGCGCTGCACGCGAAACCGCATCCGCCCCGCGTCCGCGACGACCGCACTGGCGCGGATCTGCGAGCCCTCGCCAATGCCGTAGGTGACCATGGTCCGAGTCAGGCGCGGCATGATCGCGCGCACGTTGGCGTCGTCATTGCACAGCACCGCCACCCCGTAGAACGGCAAGCGCTCGACGAAATCGACAAACGCCTGCTTCAGCCTGTCCATCGAATGGTCGTAGGTTTCCATGTGGTCGGCATCAATGTTGGTGACCACGGAAATCACGGGCTGCAGATGCAGGAACGACGCATCGGATTCATCGGCCTCGGCGACTATGAACTCGCCGGCGCCGAGCCGTGCATGCGCCCCGGCGCTCTCCAGGCGGCCGCCGATGACGAATGTGGGATCCAGCCCGCCCTCGGCCAGCACGCTTGCGGCGAGGCTGGTGGTGGTGGTCTTGCCATGGGTGCCCGCTACTGCGATGCCCTGCTTCAACCGCATCAGTTCAGCCAGCATCAACGCGCGCGGCACCACCGGTACCTGGCGGGCACGCGCGGCGAGAACTTCCGGGTTATCGGCCTTGACTGCACTGGATGTCACCACGACGTCTGCGGCGCTGACATGTTCTGCTGCGTGTCCCACGAAAACCTGCGCGCCGAGTCCGGCAAGGCGGCGCGTCGCATTGCTTTCGTTCAGGTCGGAGCCGCTGACCGCGTAACCGAGGTTGAGCAGCACCTCGGCGATGCCGCTCATGCCGGCGCCGCCGATACCCACGAAATGCACCTGTCTGACCTTGTGTCTCATTGATTCGGTCTCATGCCGGCGCCAGCTCCGTACACATTGCGGCGACCTTCTGCGCCGCATCCGGCTTGCCCAGCGCACGCGCGGCACGCGCCATCTCCACCAGTTTCGCGCGCGTCAAGCCGCGCAGCATTGCTGCAAGCGATTGCGGCGACAGCTCGGTCTGCGGCATCAGCAGCGCAGCGCCGTGGTCCGCGAGGTAGCGCGCGTTGCGCGTCTGGTGATCGTCCACCGCATGCGGAAACGGAACCAGGATGCTGCTGACACCGGCCACCGCGAGTTCGGTGACGGTGGTCGCGCCCGCCCTGGAAATGATCAGGTCGGCCTCGCCGTAACGGCTGGCCATGTCATCAATGAACGCGAGCACCTCGGCATCGACGCCGAGTTCGCGGTAGGTGCGGCGCAGCTCATCCGCGTGGGCGGCGCCGGCCTGGTGGGCGACCAGCGGCCGCTCCGCGACCGCGAGCAATGCCAGCGCCTGCGGCACGATTTCGTTCAGGGCCCGGGCGCCGAGGCTGCCGCCGACGATGAACACGCGCAGCGGTCCGCTGCGGCCGGAAAAACGCGCTTCCGGCGGGGCGAGCCTGACGATATCTTCGCGCACCGGATTGCCCGACCAGATCACGTCGACCCGCCCGCTGAAAGCATCGGGAAACGCCGCGAGCACGCGGTCCGCGACCCCGGCCAGCACGCGGTTGGCCATCCCGGGCACGGCATTCTGCTCGTGGATGACAAGCGGCTTGCCGAGCAGCGCCGCCATCATGCCACCGGGAAACGCCGCGTAACCGCCCATGCCGAGCACCACGTCTGGTCGGTGGCGGAATATCGCCAGCGCGCTCTGCCAGAACGCGACCAGCAGGGCAGCTGGCAGTACCAGCTTGCGCAGCCAGCCCTTGCCGCGCACCCCGCCGAAACGGATCCATACCGCCGGATAACCGCGTGCCGGCACCAGGCGCTCCTCCATGCCGCCGCGTGCGCCCAGCCAGATCACGTTCCAGCCGCGGTCGCGCAGCACGTCTGCCACTGCCAGGCCCGGGAAAATATGCCCGCCGGTGCCGCCAGCCATGACGAGCAGGGTGCGCGTCATACCGTGAACCCCCGTGCCAGCTGTCGATTTTCCCAATCGACGCGCAGCAGTATCGCCAATGCGCAGCAGGTGATCAGGATCGCGCTGCCGCCGAACGACAGCAGCGGCAGCGTCAGCCCCTTGGTCGGCAATACGCCCATGTTGACGCCCATGTTGATGATCGCCTGCACGCCGATCCACAGCCCGATGCCCTGCGCCACCAGCGCGGCAAACGGCCGATCGAGGTCGGCGGCGCGCCGACCTACAGAGAAGGCACGCCAGACAATCCACCCGAACAGCATGACCAACGCGAGCACGCCGGCAAATCCGAGTTCCTCCGCGATGACCGCCAGCAGGAAGTCCGTATGCGCCTCGGGCAGGTAGAACAGTTTTTCGACGCTGGCGCCCAGCCCCACGCCGAACCATTCGCCGCGCCCGAAGGCAATCAGCGCATGCGACAGCTGGTAACCCTTGCCGTAGGGATCGGCCCACGGATCCATGAAGCCGATAACGCGCTGCATGCGGTACGGGCTGGTCCAGATCAGCAGCAGGAAGCCGGCGAGCAGCATCACGATCAGCCCGGCGAACAGCCGCCAGTTCATGCCACCGAGAAAAAGGATGCTCATCGCGATGACCGTGATCACCGCGAACGCACCGAAGTCGGGTTCCAGCAGCAGCAGCGCCCCGGTAAGCAGCATCACGCAGAACATCGGCAGGAAGCCCTTGCGCAGGCTGTTCATGAATACCGCCTTGCGCACGGTGTAGTCGGCGGCGTAGAGCACGGCGCACAGTTTCATCAGTTCCGAGGGCTGCAGATTGACCACGTAAAGCGACAGCCAGCGCCGGCTGCCGTTGACTTCGCGACCGATGCCCGGCACCAGCACCAGCACCAGCAACACCAGCCCGCCCATGAACAGGAACGGCGCCGCCTGCTGCCAGAGGCGCATGGGCACCTGGAACACCATCGCCGCCGCAAACAGGCTGACCAGGATGAACAAGCCGTGGCGCATCAGGTAATGCGCGGCGTTTCCGCCCGTGCCGCGACCGGCCTCGGCGATGGCGATCGAGGCCGAATACACCATCACCAGCCCGAACGACAGCAGCAGCACGGTGACCCAGATCAGCGCGCGGTCGTATTCCGCGCCCGCTACGCGCTGGCTGGCTGCGACGAAATACTGGCTCAAGCATGCCTCCGCTCGAGCGCCGCGACCGCCGCCGCAAAATCCTCGGCGCGGTGTATGTAATTGCGGTACATGTCGTAACTCGCGCACGCCGGTGACAGCAGCACCGCATCACCCTCACGCGCGGCGGAGTAAGCCAATTCGACGGCCTCGGTCATGTCGGCCGCGCGCTGCACCGGAGCGGCCGTCCCGATCGCCAGCGCAATCTTCCCGGCATCGCGGCCGATCAACACCACGCTGCGCGCCTTGCCTTTGACTGCGGTCGCCAGCGGCCCGAAGTCCTGGCCCTTGCCGTCGCCGCCGGCAATCAGCACCACCCCGCCGCGCATCCCGTTCAGCGCGGCGACGGTTGCGCCGACGTTGGTGCCTTTGGAATCATCGATGAATTCTATATTATTGATTTTATTGATTATTTTTGAGCGATGCGGCAATCCGTCAAATGCCTGCCAGCCGCGCGTGATGGCGGCATCGGCAATGCCGATCGCACGGCACAATGCGCCCGCGGCCAGCGCGTTGGCGGCGTTGTGCAAACCCCTGACGCGTAATGTGTCTGCCGCGGCGAGCGCAACATCGCCGCGCACCAGTGTCATGTCCCCGGACATGCCCCAGTCATCCGGTGCCTGTGGCGCATCCAGGCCGAAGGTCACGGCGCGCCGCCCCGGCAGACGCATGCCCGCGCTCCAGCGATCCTCGCGGTTGATGACCTGCATTCCATCGCCGGTGAAAATGCGTTCCTTGGCGGCCGCGTAATCGGCCATGCCGTCGTAGCGGTCGAGATGGTCCTCCGTCACGTTCAGCACCGTCGCCGCCCGTGGCCGCAGCGTAATCGTGCTTTCGAGCTGGAAACTCGACAATTCGAGCACCACAGCACCGGGCATTGCCGCGCCGTTTTCGATGCCCGTCCATGCATCCAGCACCGGCAGGCCGATGTTGCCCGCAACCAGCGGTGACAGCCCGGCGGCGGTGCATACCGCACCTGCCATTGCCGTAACCGTGCTCTTGCCGTTCGATCCGGTGATGGCAATCACCGGGGGGGCATCGCTGAGCGCACTGATCGCCTGCGCAAAAAACTCGATGTCGCCCAGCACCGGTACGCCGCGCCGCGCCGCCTGCGCAATCGCACCGCTGCGCCGGTCGACCCCGGGGCTCACTGCCACGATGTCGGCGCCGGCAATTTCGCCGTCAGGCGCCACGCCCAGCACCAGCGGCACGTCAGGCAGTTCGCGCTGTATCGTCCCGGCGCAGGGTGGCGCCGCGCGGGTATCCGTGCCGCGCACGCTGGCGCCCTGCCGCCGCGCCCAGCGCACCATCGACAGTCCCGAGTCGCCAAGCCCGACTACCAGCACGCGGGCTCCCCGGAGTTCGCGCATCAGCGCCCGCCCCCGCACACCGCGCCGCCGGCAACCGTGAAAACGGATCCGGAGGTGATGACTTGATCGCAATTCAATCCGCATCTCATCGCAGCTTCAATGTCGAAAGCCCCACCAGCACCAGCATCATCGTGATGATCCAGAAACGTACGACGACCTGATTCTCTTTCCAGCCCTTCAGTTCATAGTGGTGGTGCAGCGGCGCCATTCGGAATATCCGTTTTCCGGTGAGCTTGAACGAAGCCACCTGCAGCATCACCGACAGGGTTTCGACGACGAATACGCCGCCCATGATGAAAAGCACGATTTCCTGGCGAACGATCACCGCAATCGTGCCCAGCGCCGCACCCAGCGCCAGAGCGCCGACATCGCCCATGAATACCTCGGCGGGATAGGCGTTGAACCACAGGAAGGCGAGGCCGGCACCGGCAATGGCGCCGCAGATCACCGTCAGTTCGCCCGCGCCCGGGATGTATGGAAACCCCAGATACTTGGCGAATACTGCATTGCCTGCGACGTAGGCGAAGATACCCAGGGCGCTGCCGATCATCACCGTGGGCATGATCGCCAGCCCGTCGAGGCCATCGGTCAGGTTGACGGCATTGCTGGTGCCGACGATGACGAAGTAGGTCACCACGATGAAGCCCACCGCCCCCAGCGGATAGGCAATCTGCTTGAAAAAAGGCACGATGAACTCGGTTTGCGCCGGCAGGCTGGTCGAAAAAGCGATGAAAAACGCCGCGGCCAGTCCGATCACCGACTGCCAGAACAGCTTGGCCCTGGCCGAGAGCCCCTTCGGATTGCGGTGGACGACCTTGCGGTAATCGTCAACCCAGCCAATCGCGCCGAAACCCACGGTCACGCCGAGCACGATCCACACTAACCGGTTCTGCAGGTCGGCCCACAGCAAGGTGGTAATGATGATGGCGACCAGGATCAGTGCGCCGCCCATGGTCGGCGTACCGGCCTTCACCAGGTGTGTCTGCGGCCCGTCGTCGCGCACCGCCTGCCCGATCTTGTAGGCAGCAAGCTTGCGGATCAGCGTCGGGCCGATGACAAAGGAAATCAGCAGCGCGGTCAGGCAAGCCAGGACTGCGCGCAGCGTCAGGTAACCGAAGACGTTGAACGCCCGCACATACTGTTCCAGCCATTGCGCCAGAATCAGCAGCATCGTCTAGTCCTCCGTCCCGGAAGCTTCGAAACCGCGCACTACGCGCTCCATCTGCATGAACCGCGATCCCTTGACCAGCATCGTGGTCTGCGGCCCGAGCGCATGCGCCAGGTCCGCCAGCAGCTGCTCGATGCCCGGGTAAAAACGGGCACCGGCGCCGAATGCCCGTGCCGCAAGAGCCGCCTGCCCGCCCAGCGCGTACAGAGCATCGATGCCGGCGGCGCGCGCATAAGTTCCGACCTCCTCGTGGAATGCCGCGCCCTGCTCGCCGACTTCGCCCATGTCGCCCAGCACCATCAGCTTGCGCCCCGCCGCACGTGCCAGCACGTCGATGGCGGCGCGCACCGAATCAGGGTTGGCGTTGTAGGTGTCGTCGATCAGCGTAGTTCCTTTCAGTCC
The DNA here is from genome assembly GCA_049433545.1 of Burkholderiales bacterium. GTDB lineage: Bacteria > Pseudomonadota > Gammaproteobacteria > Burkholderiales > SG8-41. Next base: position 9,768 of record JBMTEY010000059.1, read on the forward strand.
GGGCTTGACCTGCAACCGTCCCTTGACGGCCACGAACCGGCCCAGCGCCCGGGCGCATGCCTCCAGTGCGGCACCGGCGGCAGTCGCCGAGGCAATCGCCGCCAGCGCGTTACGAACGTTGTGCTCTCCGGCCAGCGGCAGTTCGAATTCGGCGCTCCCTTCGGGAGTTACCGCGGCGATGCGCGAGGACGTCGCTCCCAGGACACACCGCGCGTGAACCTGCGCGGTTTCTCGCAATCCGAAATCACGGACTGCGCGTGTCCCGGCAGCGGCACGCCAGATACCGGCGTGAACATCATCGGCGCCGAACACGGCGACACCCGACTCGGGCAGGACGCGGACCAGGTCCGCATGCTCTTCGGCGACATCGGCAACCGAACGCATGAACTCCTGGTGCTCGCGCTGCGCATTGTTGACCACGGCGATTGTCGGCGCGGATATCCGTGCAAGCTGCGCAGTTTCGCCGCGGTGGTTCATTCCGATTTCGACGACAGCCACCCGGTGCGCCGGCCGCAACGCCAGCAGCGTCAGCGGCAGGCCGATATGGTTGTTGAGATTGCCGCGCGTGGCATGCACCGCGGCATCACCGAAATGCGCGCGCAGGCAGGCCGCCGTCATTTCCTTGACCGTGGTCTTGCCGTTGGAGCCGGCCACCGCGATCAGCGGAATATCGAATCCGGCACGCCAGTGCGCAGCCAGAGTGCCGAGCGCAACGGTGGTGTCGCCGACAGCTGCCACCGGCAGCGGTGCGGCAGCGGCATGTGCACGGTCGACCAGCGCCGCAGCCGCACCCGCGGCGGCAACATCGGCGAGAAAATCATGGCCGTCAAAACGCTCGCCGCGCAGCGCCACGAACAGGTCGCCCCTTCTGATGCTGCGGCTGTCGGTCGACACATCGGAAAACCGCACGTCCGCGCCGCGCAACTCGCCGCCGAGGACTGCCGCGACAGTGGCCAGCGTCATCACCGCCCCCTCTCCGCCAGTGCGGAGCGCACCACGGCCGCGTCACTGAAACGGCGGCGTACGCCGCGGATTTCCTGGTAATTCTCGTGTCCCTTGCCGGCGACCAGCACGATGTCTCCGCGCCGCGCCTCTGCAAGCGCCGTGCGGATCGCCTCGTGCCTGTCGATGATTTTCCGGTGCGCACCGCGAACGCCCTCGGCAACTTCGGCGATGATCTCCGCCGGATCCTCGTCGCGCGGATTGTCGCTGGTGATGATCACCAGATCGGCGTTGCGGGCGGCAGCGGCGCCCATCAGCGGCCGCTTGCCGCGGTCGCGGTCGCCGCCGCAGCCGAATACGCAAAACAGTCGTGCACGTTTTCCCGACACGGCGCGCAGCGCCTGCAGCACCTTTTCCAGCGCATCAGGCGTATGGGCATAGTCGACGATCACCAGCGGCGCGTTGCCGCCGCCGTAACGCTCGGTGCGTCCGGCAACCGGCGTTGCCTTTTCCAGCGCAGCGACGGATTGCTCGAGTCCGACATCGCTGACCAGGAGGGTGGCCAGAGAACCGAGCAGGTTCGCCGCGTTGAATCCGCCGATCAGGGAACTGCGCAACGTTGCGCGGCCCCACGGCGACCGGATGTCGAACGACACGCCATCGAGGCCCATGCGCAGGTTGCGACCTTCGACCAGCGGCATCCGCGGACGACCGGCGCGCAGACCGAAGCCATAGCCCAGCGGCTGGGCGCGATGATGTTTCCAGCCGCGGGCGAGCTCCCGGCCGAATGCATCATCGAGATTTAGAACCGCGTGACTCAGCGAGGGCCAGCGGAACAGCCGTGCTTTCGCGGCCCTGTAACGGCGCATCGTGCCGTGATAATCGAGATGGTCACGCGTCAGGTTGGTCAGCAGGGCAACGTCAAACTCCACCCCGGCGAGACGGTGTTGCGCCAGGCCGTGCGATGACACCTCCATGCACACTGCCCGTGCCCCCGCACGCGCCATGGCACGCATCCGCTGGTGCAGCGTCACCGCATCCGGCGTGGTGTTGGCATGCGCGTCCAGGCGTCCGGGAAAGCCGCTGCCCAAGGTGCCGATCACCGCGCATTTGCGCCTCGTGCGCGCCAGCGACTGGGCAATCCACTGGCTGCAGGATGTCTTGCCGTTGGTGCCGGTGACGCCGATAGTCCACAGTTGCGCGCTGGGCCTACCGTAGACCTCGCCGGCAATCACGCCCGCTTTCCGGCGCAGGTGCCTCACCCCGGCATTGGCTATGCGCCAACGGGAATTCCACGAAAAATCATCGTCATCCCACAACACCGAGGCGGCGCCGTTGGCGATCGCCTGCGCGATGTAATCACGGCCGTCACGCGACTCGCCAGGATAGGCGATGAATGTGTCGCCGGTCCTGACTGCGCGGCTGTCCGTCGCCAGCCGGCGCACGCCGAGCCCGCGCACGATAGACCGCAAGTCGCCGGCGGCTGGCATCAGACTTCCTCCTTGACCAGCGGCACGTCTTCGGGCGCCAGCACCGTGGTTTTGCCCGGGGCATCGGGTGCCACCGCCAGGGAACGCAACGTGCCCGCCGCGACCTGGCTGAACACCGGGGCAGCCACCGCACCGCCGTAATAATGTCCGGCGGAAGGTTCGTCGATCATCACCGCGATGACGACGCGCGGCCGCGACGCCGGCGCCATGCCGACGAATGAAGACACATAACGGTTGGCGGCATAACTGCCGCCTTCGAGCTTGTGCGCGGTTCCGGTTTTTCCGGCCACCGTGTAGCCCGGCACCTGCGCACCGGGCGCAGTACCGCCGGGCTGGGCGGCAAGTTCCAGCATTTTGCGCACCGCCAGCGCGGTCGGCGCCGATACCACGCGCACGCCCGGCACGGGTGCGTCGCGTTTTACCAGCGTGACCGGCTGCAGCACGCCGTCGGAAGCGAATATCGTGTATGAACGCGCCAGCTGCAGCAGCGACACCGAGATGCCGTAGCCGTAGGACATGGTCGCCTGTTCGATCGGTTTCCAGGTCGCGTGGGCGCGCAGACGTCCCGATACTTCGCCGGGAAATCCTGAACGGGGCTGCGCGCCGAACCCGGCACGGCTGAACAGGCTCCAGAGCATTTCCGAAGGCAGCGCCAGGCCCATTTTCGCGGTGCCGACATTCGACGATTTCTGGATCACCTGCGCCACTGTCAGCGCGCCCTGCGGATGCGCGTCGTGGATGGTGCGATTGCCGATGGTCAATTGCCCGGGCGCAGTCTGGATCACGGTTTCAGGCTCGAACAGGCCGGCCTCGATCGCCGCCGCCGCGGTAAAAGGCTTCAGCGTCGAGCCGGGCTCGAAGAGGTCGGTCACCACGCGGTTGCGGGTACGACGCGCGTCAAGCTTGCCGCGATTGTTCGGGTTGTACGCCGGCAGATTCGCCATGGCGAGGATTTCGCCGGTTTCCGCGTCGAGCACGACGATGCCTCCGGCCTTGGCGCGATGCGTGGCCACCGCCGCTTTCAGTTCGCGGAAAGCCAGATACTGGATGCGCGCATCGATAGACAGTTTGAGACGCTGCCCGTTTTGCGGCACGCGTATGCTCTCGACATCCTCGACGATGCGCCCCAGCCGGTCCTTGATCACCCGGCGGCTGCCGGGTTTGCCGGCGAGGGTTTCTTCGAAAGCCAGTTCCAGCGCTTCCTGCCCCTTGTCGTCGACGCCGGTGAAACCGATGATGTGCGCCATCACTTCACCGGCCGGGTAATAACGGCGGTGTTCGCGTTGCAGGAACACACCGGGAATGCCCAGCTGCACCACCCGCTCGGCCTGGTCGGGAGGCAACTGGCGCTTCAGGTAAACGAACTTGCGCCGGGTATCGGAAAGCCGCGTTCCCAGTTCGGCGACACCGACGCCCAGCAGCTTCGCCAGTTTGCGCAGTTCGCCCGGATCGGCCTCGACAACGGCGGGACTGGCCGCAACCGACTCCACAGGCGTTGAAATCGCCAGCGGTTCGTTGTTGCGATCGACGATCATGCCGCGGCTGGCGCCGATTTCGATGACCCCCAAATACCTTGATTCGCCCTTGCGCTGCAGGAAGTCGTTGTTCATCGCCTGCAGCCACAGGGCGCGTCCGGCAAGCCCGATGAACCAGGCAGCTATCAGCAGCAGCAGCAGGTTGGCACGCCAGCGCGGCAGTCCAGGCGCGGCGGCATTGCGTGGCGCGTGCGGTTTCACCGCGCGGCCTCCATGCGCGGCAGGGTCACCATTTCGACCCGCCCGGCGGGCGGCAATCGCATGTTGAGTTCACGCGTGGCCATGCGTTCGACACGCCCGTGCGTGGCCCATGTCCCCTGCTCGAGCTGCAATTGCCCCCATTCGACGTCCAGCTGCTTGGCCGTCGCCAGTTCCTGCTGCAGTTCCACGTAGAGCTTCCGCGACTTGTGCTGGGAAGCGACCACAGCCAGCGCGCACGCAACCAGCATGACCAGCAGGATGAAAGTGATCCTGTTTGTCATGTCAGCGGGACCGCGGTGCGTTCGGCAACACGCATGGTCGCGCTGCGTGCGCGGGGATTCACCGCGATTTCCGCGGCGGATGGCCGCTGCGCGCGACCGACCAGGCGCAGGTGCGGCTGCGGCAGATCACGGGCCCTCACCGGCAGGCGTGCAGGCAGGGCATCAATCCGCGTCTGTGCCCGCATGAAGCGTTTGACGATGCGGTCCTCCAGCGAATGAAAACTGATCACGACCAGGCGTCCGCCTTCCTTCAGCAGGGCCACGCACTGCGGCAGCACTACCGATAGCTCCTCAAGCTCCTGATTGACGTGAATCCGT
>JBMTEY010000060.1:0-14420 GCA_049433545.1 Burkholderiales bacterium
AAATAATGGTTGTTCTCGACCACCACGGTGTCCGCGGATTCGGCGATGACGGTGTCGTTCCAGACGGCTTTCATCGCGGCGCCGCGGTTCAGCGGCCTTCGAATTTCGGCTTGCGTTTCTCGATGAACGCCGCCATGCCTTCCTTCTGGTCCTTGGACGCGAACAGCATCTGCAGCGTGCGCGTTTCCAGCGTCAGTCCGGTTTCGAGCGAGGCATCCATGCCGCGCACCACCGATTCCTTGGTCTGCTGCACCGCCAGCGGCGCCAGTTCAGCGATCTGCTGCGCCATCGCCACCGCGCGTTTCTCGACCTCGGCATCGGGCACGACTTCGCTGACCAAATTCATGTCATACGCTTCCTTCGCGCTGAACAGGTCGCCGGTCAGTACGTAGCGCATCGCCTTGTACTTGCCGACGGTGCGCGGCAGGCGCTGGGTGCCGCCGCCGCCGGGGATGATGCCGATCTTCACCTCGGGCTGGCCGAACTTGGCCGATTCGCCGGCGATAATGATGTCGCAGGTCATCGCCAGTTCGCAGCCGCCGCCCAGCGCAAAACCGCTGACCGCGGCGATCACCGGTTTCGGGCAGCCGTAGATTTTGCGCCACATGTTCTGCGTGCCGCGCAGCAGCATGTCGATGCTGCCGGCGCCGGCCATTTCCTTGATGTCGGCGCCGGCGGCGAAGGCCTTGTCGTTGCCGGTGAGCACGATGCAGCGCACGTTGTCGTCTTCGGCCATCTCGGTCAGGTACTGGCCGAGCAGCCTGCGCACCTCGAGGTTGAGCGCATTGCGCGCTTCCGGACGGTTGATGCGGATCAGGCCGACGCCATCAGCAGGGCGTTCGGTGACGACAACGGGGGAGGTCATGAAGATTCCTTGTGCAGGCCGGTTTTATTTGGCGAGACCGAGATCGACGAGGACAGCGCGGATGTCGTTGTAATCCTTGTCGATATCCTTGGTGAACTGGGCGCTGGTCACAAAGTCATCAAACCAGAAATTTTTCTGGATGTTGGCTTTCCACTCCGGGGTCGAGGTGGCCTTGCGCAGCACACCTTCCCAGTAAGCGACCTGGTCCGCGGACAGGCCCTTGGGTGCCACGATCGCACGCCAGCCGCCGTAGACGAGATCGACGCCCTGTTCTTTCCAGGTGGGGATGCTGGCAAGCGCGCCGCCAAAGCGCTGGTTGGCGGAAACACCGACCACGCGCAGCCGGCCTTCGGCGATGTGCGCGGATACATTGCCCGCTGCTGTTGTCACCATGTCGATGTGGCCGCCGAGCAGCTGGGTGATGGCTTCGGACGAACCCTTGAAGGCGACGACTTTCAGGTCGCGCGGATTGACGTTGATGCTTTTTGCCAGCATGCCGGCTGCGATGTGGTTATGGCTGCCCAGTGCGGTGGCAAAACCGATGGAAATCGACTGCGGATTTTCCTTGAGTTTCGCGGCGAGTTCCTTGCCGGTCTTGATCGGCGAGTTGGCATTGACCGCGAACACCACGTAGTCGTTGAACAGCGAAGCGATCGGGGTGAAGTCCTTGTGATTGAGCTTGCTGCGGCCGACGATGTGGTTGGTCAGCAGCGCGGTAGTACCGATCAGCAGCGTGTGCGGATCGGCAGCTTTCTGGCTGACGTAGGTGAAAGCGATCGAGCTGCCGCCACCGGGCTTGTTGACCACCGACAGCGAGGTCGGGATCAGCTTGCCGTCGACGATGGCTTTTTCGACCGTTCGCGCGGTCCGGTCGTTGCTGCCTCCGGGTGCGGAGCCGACGATGATCTCGACATTGCGGCTGGGTGACCAGCCTTGCGCGCCGGCCGTGGCCGCCAGCGTAATGGCACTGATGGCGGCTGCCAGTTTGATCCAGGTATTCATGAGTTCTCCTCCCGAGTAGCAGAAAAAGGGCTTCCGTGCCTGCTGCGCGGAAGCCCTGTCGGTTTACAGCGGCTTGACGCCGGCCTTTTTGATGACCCGCTCGTACTTGATGATTTCAGCGCGTATGAATTTGTCAAAGAATTCCGGCGTGCCGCCCTTGGGGTTGATACCGGCGGCGACGAACTTGGTCTTGACGTCATTCATCGCCAGGGCCTTGTTTGTATCGGCGTTCACTTTCGCGATGATGTCCTTCGAGACCTTGATCGGCGCCATCAGGCCGAACCAGTTGCTGGCCTCGTAACCCTTGACGCCGGACTCGTTAAACGTCGGCAGATCGGGTACGGCGCTGAACCGTTCGAGACTGCCGATCGCAATGCCCCGCAGTCGTCCGGAATTCATGTGCGGTATCAGTGCCGGTACGCCGCTGAAGACCAGTTCGACGTGGCCGGCAATGGCGTCGGTGATGGATGGCGTGTTGCCTTTGTACGGTACGTGCACGATGTTGATGCCCGCCATCATCTTGAACAGTTCGCCGGCCATGTGGTTGGAGCTGCCGAGGCCCGCCGAGCCGAAGTTCAACTGGCCGGGACGCGCCTTGGCCAGCGCAATCAGTTCCCTGGCGTTTTTCGCCGGCAGCGAGGGATGCGCGGCCAGTATCGGCGCGCCCTGCACGCACCATACGACTGCCGCAAAATCGCGCAGCGTGTTGTACGGCGGCCTGGAGTAGAGCGTCATGTTGACCGCATTGGATGCGCCGCCCATGAACAGGGTGTAGCCGTCGGGCGCAGCAGTGGCGGCGAGCTGCGAGCCGATGTTGGTGCCGCCGCCTGGCCGGTTGTCCACGATCACCTGCTGACCCCACATGTCCGCCAGCTTGGCGCCCACCGTGCGCGCGGTGAAATCGGTATTGCCGCCCGCGGCATAGGGCACGATGATGCGTACGGTGCGGGCCGGCCAGTTCTGCGCCAGCACTGGCTGGGCGACCAGCAGTAGTGCGGCCACGATGCATAACTTATTGAATTTAAACATTATTTCCCCCTGTTTTAGGTTTTAGGTAGTGCTTACTTCGTTGCTGAGTGCCTGCCGGCGATGCCAGCGTTCGAGGTTGGCGATGAACATGTCGTAGACACGCCCGTCGTTGCCCTGCGCCGCTGCCGAGTTATGCGGTGAAATTACCACGTTCGGCAGCTCCCAGAGCGGTGAATCCGCCGGCAGCGGTTCTTTTTCGAAAACATCGAGATAGGCGCCGCCGAGGTGGCCTTCGCGCAGCGCGGCCACCAGCGCAGTTTCGTCGATGATCTCGCCGCGCGCAATGTTGAGCAGTCCGGCGCCCCGCGGCAGTCGTGCCAGCATGTCCGCGCCGATCAGGCCGCGGGTTTCCGCGGTCAGCGGGGTGGCGATGACCAGCCAGTCGGCGCGCGGCAGCAGTTCGGCGAGCTTTTGTGGCGGATGCATTTCATCGACCGGGTCATTCTCGCGCCGCGGGCTGCGGCGCAGGCCGATCACCTTCAGGCCAAGCACGCGGGCAAGCCGCGCAATCTCCGCGCCTATGCTGCCCAGGCCGAGGATCACCGCGGTCTGGCCGACGAGGTCGCGCGGGAAATCCGGCATCCGCATCGGATCCCAGCGTCGTTCGCGCTGGCCGCGCAGCCAGCGCGGGAAATTGCGCGCCAGCATCAGCAGCCCGGTGATCGCGGTCTGTGCGATCGGCACCGCGGTCGATCCCGCCGAAGTCGTCAGACGCACGCCGCGCTGGAGCATCTCGGTGTAGATTGGATGGTCGACGCCGGCGTTGAACACATGCAGCCACTGTAGCGACGGCGCCTTGCGCACGGTCGAGAAGAACTGGCGCGAATGCGCCGGAAACACGTCGCTGGAAAAAAACGCCATCTCGAGGCGCGCGCAGTCGGCTTCGGCAAGGCGCGCTTCGGGATCGGCCGGCAGCACCACCAGTTCCAGCGGCAGACCCAGGCGCTGCGCTTGCGCAGCAAGGTCGGCGCCGCGTTCGGTGTGCAATCGATGTGAAACCAGCAATGCGGGCATGGGTGACGACGGGGACGGGCGATACGGGAGCGGAGATTTTACCCGCACTTTGCTACCATGCACTCCTGCAAAACCCGTGAAAGTCCACTCAGTGGATAAGCAGACTTCCGACATCAAAACACTGGATCTCGCGCAGCAACTGATCGCGCGCCGCTCGGTCTCGCCCGAGGATGCCGGCTGCATGGACCTGGTGATGGCGCAATTGAAGCCGCTGGGCTTCGAATGCGAAATCATCGCCATGAACGGCGTCACCAATCTGTGGGCGCGCCGCGGCAGGGCCGCGCCGCTGGTGTGTTTTGCCGGGCATACCGATGTCGTGCCCACCGGGCCGTTGGAGCAGTGGCAGATCGACCCGTTCACGCCGACGGTGAAGGACGGCGTGCTGCACGGACGCGGCGCCTCTGACATGAAGACCTCGATCGCGGCCTTCGTGGTCGCGTTGCGCGAATTCGTAAAGGCGAATCCGGACCATCCGGGATCGCTGGCGGTGCTGTTCACTTCCGACGAGGAAGGCCCGGCCACCGACGGCACGGTGCGCGTGGTGGAAGCGCTGGCGCGCCGCGGCGAGAAGCTCGACTACTGCATCGTCGGCGAACCGACCTCGGTGAAGCAGTTCGGCGACACCATCAAGAACGGCCGTCGCGGCTCGCTCTCGGCCACGCTGACGGTGAAGGGGGTGCAGGGCCATGTTGCCTATCCGCACATGGCGCGCAATCCGATCCACGATGTAGCGGCGGCCATCGCCGAGCTTGCGGCGACGGAATGGGATCGCGGCAACGAATATTTCCCGCCGACCACCTGGCAGGTGTCGAACTTCAACGCCGGGACCGGGGCGACCAACATCATTCCAGGCGAAGCGCATATCCAGTTCAATTTCCGCTTCTCGACCGCGAGCACCGTCGAATCGCTGCAGACCCGCGTGGTCAACATCCTCGACCGTCACGGCGTCGACTATGCGCTGGACTGGGTCTATGGCGGTCGCCCGTTCGTTACCGCGAAAGGCGACCTCGTCGATGCAGTGTCAAAAGCGATCAAGGAGGTCACCGGCGTCACCACCGAACTGTCGACCACCGGCGGCACTTCCGATGGCCGCTTCATCGCCGATATCTGCCCGCAGGTGGTGGAATTCGGCCCCAGCAACGCCACCATCCACAAGCTCAACGAATGCATCCCGTTGGTCGAGGTCGAGGGACTGAAGAACATCTACCGGCGCACCGTCGAACTGTTACTGCTGCGCTGACCACGCCAGCGCCCCCGCGCCGGCGACGCGCCCCGAGGCAAAACACGCAGTGAGCAGATAGCCGCCGGTCGGCGCCTCCCAGTCGAGCATTTCCCCGGCACAGAACACGCCGGGCAATGATTTAAGCATCAGCCTCTCATCCAGCGCATCAAACCTTACGCCGCCGGCGCTGCTGATCGCTTCGGCTAGCGGCCGCGCGGCGGTCAGCACCAGCGGCAGCGCCTTGATCGCCGCGGCCACGCGCACGGGGTCAGTGTAAAGTTCCGCACCCAGGTGTTCGCGCAGCAGTCCCGCCTTGACGCCGGTGATGCCGGCCTTGCTCTGCAGGTGGCTGGACCAGGAACGTGAACCGCGCGGATGCGCGGTTTCGGCGGCAACGCGCACCGCATCCTTGTCCGGCGCGAGGTCGAGTTGCAGCGTGACGCTGCCCTGCGCGACGATGGTGTCGCGAAGCGGCGCCGACAGCGCATAGATCAGGCTGCCTTCGACACCGTACTCCGCGATCAGGAGTTCACCGCTGCGCTGATGCGTCATGCCGCCGGAGTCGGTAAACGATGCGGTGATCGACTTCAGCGGCTGTCCGGAAAAACGTTCGCGGAAATGTGCGCTCCATTCCGTCTCGAATCCGCAATTCGCCGGACGCAGCGGCGCGACGGCGATGCCGCGGGACTCAAGCAACGGCACCCAGGCGCCGTCGGAACCCAGTCGCGCCCAGCTGCCGCCGCCGAGCGCCAGTACTGTGCAACCGGCATGCACCAGCTGTTCGCCCTGGGGCGTATCAAAGCGCAACGCACCGTCTGAGGACCAGCCCAGCCAGCGGTGGCGCGCATGGATGCGTACCCCGGCCAAGCGCAGCCGGTGCAGCCAGGCGCGCAGCAGCGGCGCGGCTTTCATTTCCCTGGGGAACACGCGCTGCGAAGTGCCGACGAAAGTTTCGATACCGAGGCCGTGCGCCCAGTCGCGCAGCTGCGTCGGGCCGAAATTTCCAAGCCACGGTGCGACCTGCGGCGCGCGCGCGGTGTAACGCGCAATGAATTTTTCTTCGCGTTCGGCATGGGTCAGGTTGAGCCCGCCCTTGCCGGCGAGCAGGAACTTGCGCCCCACCGAGGGCATCGTGTCATAGACATCAACCTGCGCGCCGCCGGCCGCCAGCACCTCGGCGGCCATCAGGCCGGCAGGGCCGCCGCCGATGACCGCGGCGGCTATATCCACTTAGCCTTGCGGAAGCGGTAAAACAGGTAACCGTCGATGACGACCATGGCGCCGATGGCCAGGGGATAGCCCCATTGCCAGGCGAGTTCCGGCATATGCTGGAAATTCATGCCGTAGATGCCGGCGATCAGCGTCGGCACCGCGACCAGCGCGGCGTAACCGGCCAGCCGCTTGGTGACTTCGTTTTCCTGCAACGTGATCAGCGACAGATTGACCGAAATCGCGGTGGTCACCATTTCGCGCGCGGCGTCGATGCTCTGGTTGATGCGCACCAGGTGGTCCGACACGTCGCGGAAATATTCGCCCAGGCCCGAACAGACCTGCGGTACGCGTCCGCCGTGCAGCTTGCCGATGGCCTCGAGCAGCGGCGCGGTGGCATGTTTCAGCGTCATCAGGTCCTGCTTGATGCCGTAGAGCGCCTCGATGTTGGCGCGTGGTGAAGTGCCGGCGAATATCCGGTCTTCGATATCCTCGAGCCGGGTTTCTAGGCTGTCGAGGATAGGGAAATAGCGGTCGACCACGGCGTCAATCAGCGCGTAGAGGATGTAGCCGGTGCCGTGCCGCATCAGTTCCGGCTCGCGCTCGCAGCGCGTTCGCACATCCTGGAAATTGCGTTCGCTGCGGCTGCGCACCGACAGCACGTAATTGCGGGCGACGAAAATATCGACTTCGCCGACGCGCAGGTCGTCGCCGTCGGGTTCGATCATGTGCAGCACGAAAAACAGCGAGTCGCCGTATTCCTCGAATTTCGGCCGCTGGTGGCCGTGGCGCGCGTCTTCTATCGCCAGCGGATGCAGGCCGAACTGCTGTTCCAGCCGGTCGAGTTCATGCGGCTCGGGGTCGCGCACGGCCACCCACAGGATGCTGTCATTGCGCGCGAGCCAGGTATGGATTTCTTCCTGCGCGACATCGGCGATTTTTTTGCCGTCGCGGTAGGCGACGCTGTTGACCAGCATGGGCGGCTCCTTGTGCGGCGATGATAACGCAGCCGCTCAGGCCAGCCAGGGCCTTTGAGTGTGGTAATTCTGCTCGTAACCCTCGATTGCCGGCAGCTGTTCCAGCACCAGGCCGATGTCGTCCAGTCCCTTGAGCAGGCGCTCCTTGTAGACCGGATCGATCATGAACGGATGCGCATCGCCCAGCGTGTCGGTGACGGTCTGCGCCGGCAGGTCGATGCTGAGTGTGGCGCCGGGTTTCGCGCGCAGCTGGTCGCGCAGGCCGCGGCAGATTTCCTCGGGCAGCGTCACCGGCAGCATGCCGTTCTGCAGTTCGTTGGCGTAATGGATGTCGCCGAAGGAGGGGGCGACCACCGCGCGTATGCCCCAGTCGAGCAGCGCATATACCGCGCCTTCGCGAGAAGAGCCGCAGCCGAAATTGGCGCCGGCGACAAGAATGCCTGCCTTGCGGTACGGCGCCTGGTTGAGCACGAAATCGGGCTTTTCCCGTCCACTGCCGTCGAAACGCATGTCATGGAACAGGTAGGGATCGTAGCCGGCTTTTTCGCTGCGCAGTTTGCGCAGGAAACGCACGGGGATGATGCGGTCGGTGTCGACGTTGGCCATCTCGAACGGCGCGGCGACGGCAGTGAGCGTGGTGAAGGGTTTCATGTCATTTCCCCACAGTGAGTGTTCGCACGTCGGTGACGCGGCCGGTGACGATGGCGGCTGCAGCCATCGCCGGGCTCATCAGGTGGGTGCGAGCGCCCTTGCCCTGGCGGCCTTCGAAATTGCGGTTGGAGGTGGAGGCGCTGCGCATCCCCGGCGGCACCTTGTCGCCGTTCATCGCCGCGCAGCTCGAACAGCCCGAGGCGCGCCATTCGACGCCGGCCTCGATGAAGATGCGGTCAAGCCCCTCGGCTTCGGCTTGCAGTTTCAGTGGCGTCGAGCCCGGCGATACCCAAGCCGGGATCACCGCCTTGCGGCCCTTCAGCACCGCGGCGGCGGCGCGCAGGTCCTCGATGCGGCCGTTGGTGCAGCTGCCGATGAAGGCGCGGTCGATGCGGATGTCGGTCAGCGGCGTGCCCGGCTTCAGGTCCATGTAGGCCAGCGCCAGTTGGGCGTGGTCGCGTTTGTTGGCGTCGCCCAGCGTCGCCGGATCGGGTACGCGGCCCGACACCGGCAGTGCTTCCTCGGGACTGGTGCCCCAGGTCAGCATCGGCTCCAGCGTCGCGCCGTCGAGCGTGACTTCGCGGTCGAAGCTTGCGCCGTCGTCAGTGGGCAGCATGCGCCATTGCGCGAGCGCCGCATCCCAGTCCGCGTCTTTGGGCGCGAACTCGCGGCCATGCAGGTATTCGTAGACCTTGTCGTCGGGCGCGATCATGCCGGCGCGGCCGCCAGCCTCGATCGCCATGTTGCACACGGTCAACCGGCCTTCGATGGTGAGGCCGCGGATCGCGCTGCCGGCGAATTCAATCACATGGCCGGTGGCGCCGGCAGTGCCGATTTTCGCGATGATCGCCAGCACCACATCCTTGCCGGTGACGCCGGCGGAGAGTTTGCCGTTGACGGTGACGCGCAGGGTTTTCGGGCGTTTCAGCCACAGGCATTGCGTGGCGAGGATCTGCTTCAGCTGCGACGCGCCGGTGCCGAAAGCATAGGCGCCGAGCGCGCCGTGGGTCGACGTGTGCGAATCACCGCAGGTGATGGTCAGCCCCGGCTGGGTGATGCCGAGTTCCGGGCCGATCACGTGCACGATGCCCTGGCGATCGTCGGCCATGCCGTAATGCACGATGCCGTTGACGCGGCAGTTCTCCTCGAGCAGGCCGATCATGTGCCGCGCATCGTCGTCCTCGACCGCGGCGAGTCCCTGGTCGCGGTTTACGGTCGGCACGTAATGGTCGGCGACCGCGAAATTCTGCCGCGGCTTGCGCACCTTGCGGCCTTCCTTGGCCAGAGCGCCGAAGGCATGGAAGGAACCTTCGTGCACGAAATTGCGGTCAATATGAATCAGTGCATCGCCGTCGGGCTTTTGCATGATGACGTGGGCATCCCAGATCTTGCCGAACAGCGTGCGTAGAGCAGTCATAAAATACTCAATTAAATCATATAGTTATAGTTAAACCCGGACTACAGCGCGGCGCGCTGGTCTTCCGGCAGTCCGTAGCGGTTTTCCAGTTCCTGGATTTCCGGTAATCCTGCGATGTCGGTGAACTGCTTGAAGTTCGCGACCTTGTCGCGCAGGTGCGCGATCGAGCCGGTCTTCTTCAGCTCGCGCAGCAGGTTCTGCATCGCCGGGATCGCGGCGAGCAGCATCCAGTTCGGATAGATCGCCAGCCGGAAACCGAGTTTGCCGAGTTCATCGGCCGGCAGGTCCGGCGTCTTGCCGCTGGCAGCCATGTTGTAGAGCAGCGGCACGCCCTTGAAACGTTTCGCCACGACTTCCACCTGCTCACGGCCCACCGGCGCTTCGATGAACAGCACGTCGGCGCCGGCCTCGCGGTAACGCTCGCCGCGTTCGAGCGCGGCATCCATGCCTTCGACGGCGATGGCGTCGGTGCGGGTGATGATCACGAAATCGTCGTCGCGCCGCGCATCGCAGGCGGCCTTGATCTTGGCGACCATTTCGTCGGTCGGGATCACCCGTTTGCCGGCGAGGTGTCCGCAGCGCTTGGGCCAGGACTGGTCCTCGAGGTGCACGCCGGCGACGCCGGCTTTTTCGTAATCGCGGATGGTGCGACGGGTGTTGATCGGATTGCCGTAGCCGGTGTCGGCGTCGGCGATCACCGGCAGCCCCGAGGCATCGGCGATGCGCCCGGCGTTGTCGATCATTTCGCTGGCGGTGAGCAGGCCGACGTCGGGCATGCCCAGCCGTGTCAGGCTGGTGCCAAAACCGGTCATGTACACCGCCTCGAAACCTTCCATTTTCACCAGCCGCGCACCAAAGGCGTCGGCGACACCGGGCGCAACCGTGCACACAGGGCGCGCGAGCAGCGTGCGCATGCGGGTGGTGACACGTATTTCTGTTTTGCTCATGGTTGTATTCCGTATGCGCTTATTGAAATTTCAGGCCGAGTTTTTTCACCAGCCCCTGCCATTGCCGCAATTCGTCGCGGATGCGCTTGCTGAATTCTTCGGGCGAACTCGCGCCGGGGTTGGCGCCAAGGCCGCGGAAACGTTCGGCGACTGCAGTCTGTTCCATGGTCTTGCGCACCGCGCTGTTCAGTGCGGCGACCACCGGTTTCGGCGTGCCTGCCGGCGCCAGCAGGCCGAGCAGAGTCGCTGCCTTATAACCCTTGTAGCCGAGTTCATCCAGCGTCGGCGTGTCGGGCAGCGCGCCGGCGCGCTGTGGCGTGGTCACCGCCAGTACTTTCAGTCGGCCGTCTCTGACGTAGCCTATCGATGCCGCGAGCTGGTCGACCATGGTTTCGACCTGGCCGCCCAGCAGTTCCGCCAGTGCCGGGCCGCTGCCTTTGTACGGCACGTGCAGTACCCTGATGCCGGCCATCTGGGCGAAGAGTTCGATCGCGAAATGGTTGGTAGTGCCGGCGCCGGCGGAAGCCATGGTGACCTTGCCGGGCCGCCCCTTCGCCGCCTGGACCAGTTCGGCGACCGTGGTGATGCCGGCCCGGGGACTGGCGAGTACCACCAGCGGCACTGCCTGCACCGTGGAGATCGGCGCAAAATCCTTCAGCGAGTCGTAGGGCAGATTCTTGAAAATCACCGGATTCACCGACAGCGGGCCGCTGGAACCCACCAGCAGCGTGTAACCGTCTGGCGTCGCTCGGGCCACCATCGCTGCACCGAGGTTGCCGCCGGCGCCGGGACGGTTGTCCACCACCACGGTCTGGCCCAGCACCGTGCCCAGCGGCGGCGCGATGATGCGCGCCGAAATGTCGACGTTGCCGCCGGGCGCGTAGGGCACGATGAAACGGATGGGCCGCGACGGGAACTGTTCGGCAGCAAATGACTGCAGGGACAGAGTGGCTATTGCAAGCAGCAACAGATTTTTTTTCATTGTTTTTCTCCGGGACGTTGCATTCGGGCGCAGGTTTATCCTGCCGCCCGTTTGGCGCCGGCGCCGGTGTCGTATTCGACGTTGGCGAGTTTTTCGGTGCCCCACAGCTGTTTCAGCAGCGCGGCGGCCGCAGCCTTGCCGATCACCGGCTCGGCGAGCTCGCTGAACTTGTCGTTGAGTTCCTCGTCCGTCAGCGGCAGTTCGGGGTCGCCTTTGCGGTAAGGCTGGAAGTGTTCGTGCTTGCGGCCGTCGTTGAGCTCGATCGTGACCTGCGCCGCGCGCTGTCCCGGATAACCCTTGGATAGCGCCGGGTCGGCGACCGGGTCTATTTTTTTGATCATTGCGCGCACCTCGGCGTCGTTCATGCGCTCGGGCAGGAAGGCGTTGAGCCGCACGCTGCCGTGCACCAGCGCATGCGCGACGGTGTACTGGATGCTGAACTTGGCCTGGTATTCGCCCTCGGGCGTTGCGTTGTCGATGATGTCGAGGCCGGCCTTGTAGGTGGCGAGCCTGATGTGCTTGACGTCCTTGTGGCTGAAACCGTGCTGTTTCTGCAGGTGCAGCACGCCGTCGATCGACGGGAAGGTGTGGCCGCAGCAGCCGTGGTTTTTGAAGGTGACGTGGTTGATGTGGTAATCCTTGCCCAGGCCTTTGGTGGCCTTGCTCCAGTCCGGGTTCACGCTCATCGCATTGCCGAAACCGGATTCGCCTTCCATGATGTCGAGAGCGCCGGTGACGCCCTTCATCGCCGCCATCGCCGCCCAGCAGCCGGCATCGGCGGCGTGGCCGCCGTGCAGCGGCTTGGTCATCGCCTGCGACAGGAAAGCCTGTTTCAGGCCCGAGGCAAAACTGCCGACCGTGGCCATCGCATGCATGAACTGTTCCTTGTTCGCGCCGAGCACTGTTGCCGCTGCCGCAGCCGCGCCGAAGGCGCCGACGGTGCCGGTGGTGTGCCAGTACTTATAGTGCGAAGGCATCACCGCCTCGCCGATGCGTGTCGAGATTTCGTAGCCGACGATCACGCCGCGCAGGAAGCGGTCACCGGAAACGCCGCTGGCCTGGGCCGCGGCCAGCGCCGCGGAAATCACCGGGCTGCCCGGGTGGTAGCCGGCGTCGCGGTAGATGTCGTCGAATTCCACCGAATGCGAAGCCGCGCCGTTGATCATCGCCGCCGCGCGCAGCGTTGCGCGCCGCCCGGTTGCCAGCCGCGCGCGGCCGCGGTCGAGGTCCTCGGCGAAAGCCTGCTCCAGCAGGGTGGCTGGCGTGACCATGCTGCCCGGCAGCAGCGAGGCATACCAGTCGATCACCGCGCGCTTGGCGTGGTGGATCACCTCCGGCGGCAGGGTGGAAGTCTGTTCGCGGATCGCGTAGTCGGCGAGTTCTTGCATCAGCATGATGGTCTCCTGGTCTCGGTATTTGCTGCGTTCTGCTGCGCCAGCCGCACGACGGCAGTCACGTCGTTGGGCGTGAGCCTGCCGATGGGGCCGGTTGAATAGGCTGCGACATGGATTTTCAGGTCCGGCTTCAGCAGGAAGCCGGTGGCATGGAGGATTTTGCGCTCATGTTCGATGAACGCGCCAGTGCGGCGGCTGATGTCCTGGTAGTCCAGCCCGCAGCCGACGGGATAGGCCAGCTTCAGGTTGTCCACGGTCTTGCGCGCCTCCTCAGGCGTATCGACCGACGCGGCGATCACCGCCACGCCGAGCTGTTTCAGGTCCGGCAGCCAGGTCTGGTAGTCAGCCAACTGCTGACGGCAGTACCTTCACCAGTCGCCGCGATAGAACAGCAGCACGCACCACTGTCCGGCGGTGATCTGCGAAATGGTTTTCTTGCCGCCTTCGACCAGATTCAGCTCGAGGTCGGGAAAGGCGTCGCCGCTGTCAAGCTTGTTGCCCAGGCTTTGCGCCATTTCTGCTGCTCCTCCGGCCGGCCGCATGCGGCACGGCCTGGTTGATTACTGCCGGACGACCAGGCCGTCGACGGCGACTACGCCTTCATGTTCTTTTTTGACGATCAGCGGATTGATCTCGGCTTCGGCGACGTCATCAAAGGCCGCGAGTTGTGAAAAAGCCGCCACCGCATCGGCCAGCGCCTTGCAGTCACCTTTGGCCATGCCGCGGTAGCCGCGGATCACTGCCAGGCCTTTTACTTCCTCGATCATCTGCTGCGCCGTCTCCGGGGTCACCGGAGCGAGGCGCATCGCGAAATCCTTGTAGATCTCGGCGAGCACGCCGCCGACGCCGAGCACCACCAGCGGTCCCACCTGCGGATCGCGCTTGTAGCCGACGATGACTTCGGCCAGTCCGCGCTCCATGCGCTGCACCAGGATGCCGTTGAGTTTGGCCTGCGGATGTTTGGCTTTGACGCGGGAATAAATGTCTTCAGCCGCCTTCTTCAATTGCGACGCGTTACTGACCCCCAATACCACGCCGCCGGCGTCGGTCTTGTGCGCGATGTCGGGCGAGAGGATTTTCGCCACCACCGGCCAGCCGATGTCAGCCTTGGCATTCGCGTCGGCCATTACCGCGGTCTGCGCCTGCGGCACGCCCAGCGCGCCGAACACCGCGCAGGCCTGCTGTTCGTTGAGTTGTTTGCCGGTTGCGGCCTGCAGCAGCTGGCCTGCGGCGGCGCTGCGTTTGGCATCGGCGGCGGGAATCGTCGCCGGCGGTGTCCAGTCGCGCCAGGCGCGGATCGATTCGGCGCAGGATTCCGGTGTGCGGAAGCCGGCGACGCCGGATTGCGCCAGCAGTTTCAGCGAAGCCTCGGCATGCGGCGCGAGGAACACCGCCAGCACCTTGTCGCCGCGGTCGGCTTCGACCAGCGGTTCGACCGCGATCTGCGGCTGGAACTGCGCCGAGCTGCCGGCCACCGCCAGCACCAGGTCGCAGTGGTCGGAGGCGAGCAGCGCGTTGAGCACGCCGCCGTAGATTTCCTTTTTTGCACCGGCCAGCGTGAGGTCGGTGATGCGCGACTTGTTGATGACGATGTTCTTCTGCGCCAGTGACTGGACCAGCGCGTCGGTCGGGCCGACGACGTCGACGCCGAAGGTTCCGATGCGGTCGACCACGCAGGCGGCGCCGCCGCCGGTGGTGGTCATCGCCGCGA